>CAIPFZ010000018.1 GCA_903864515.1 uncultured bacterium | reverse complement strand
GGATACGCAAGGTTTTTAAATTTAGGCATTTCTTCTGCGATAAATTGTCCTCCGCGCTTCTCAATAAGTGACTTAAGGTGCGAGAATTGTACAGCGACCTCATCTTCAACAATTGTTGAGACGAAGTGAAAACCGAGTTCATAGACTCTGTTCTCAAGCTGTTGGTCCTCTTGTATAAGTTCAACTTTTTTTGCCATGTCAGAAGACTAACACAAAAGGCCAATATGAGCAACCTAAGGACCAGGTCCCATCCGGCCTAGGTCTAACCCCGCATGTCTAGCTTAAAAAGTGATGTAATTAGCCAAAAAACATCTGATTTACGTTCTTTTCTATCTGACCCCTCACCTCTTCAATAGAAAGACCCTTAATTTCAGCTATTTTTTGAACCACCAGCTTAACATGCACAGGCTCCGCCCTCTTACCCCTAAACGGTACAGGTGCCACGTACGGGCAATCCGTCTCAGAAAGAATACTCTGGAGAGGGATATCCTTGATCAGAACCTCATAGTCCTTAGCAAAGGTGATAACCCCCGTGAATGATATTGTAAAACCGCAACCGATGAATGCCTTAGCCTGCTCTAGCGAGCCAGCAAAGAAGTGTGCATTCCCTCGTAACTTTACACCCTGCACCCCAAAGTATTCATAAAGAATTTCTAAAGTTTCGCCGTAGCTCTCTCTACAATGCAACATCAGAGGTTTGTCAAGGGTAATAGAGATATCAATTTGACCCCTAAACAGCTTTTCCTGCACTTCCTTAACCTTAAGTACATCAACCCCCTCATTATATTCTTCAATTTTAAAGAAATCCAAACCACATTCCCCTATTCCAATAACCTTTGAATGCTTGGCCATTTCCTTAAGTTCAGCAAGTGTTTGCTCTATCAAACCCTCTTTTTCCAAGTTCATTGCTTCATGTGGATGAATTCCAACAATAGCATAAACCCCTTCTTCGTATTGCTCTGCAGTAGAGATAGCTCGCCTACAAGACTCAATATCTGTTCCAACATTCACAACAAATACACCTTCATCCAAGGCGCGTCTCAAAACTACATCCCTATCTTCATCAAACTCAGGGAAATTAACATGAGCATGAGTATCAATATATTGAAATTTCATATAAATTAATTAACTATATCCTGATAAATCAAAACCTATTCCTTCCTTAAAAACAACGGCTCCTCTGGCATCTTATGATTTGTAATACAATCAATTACAGCTTCAGATGTTTTTGGCATTATAATAGATAGTCTGTATGCACCAGCTAACAACTTTTCTTGTAAGTATATTAGGTCTTTACGAGCAGCTTCAGGTTCAACTTTAAATTTCTTGAAAGGTTGTTCTTCTTGGATAAATTGATCCAGCTTAGTGAAATCATCAAAAATTTCCTGAACATATAAATCCAATCTAAAATCCTCAACATGCTTATTTGCTACACCACTTAGAATACCGATAGAAGATTTTACACTCTCAACCAGTTCATTAGAAAGCTTTGCTTCATAAGAAACTGCCATCTTCATTACCCTTGAAACTAGATTACCGATCCCATTCGCCAAATGTGCATTATAAACTTCCTTAAATTTATTTATTGCAAAAGGAGAATCTTCAAAAGGTTGAAGTTCTTTTGTAACGAAGAATCTTAGAGCATCAGCCCCATACTCCAACACAACCTCGCTTGGATTAATTGTATTCCCCAGTGACTTAGACATTTTAACCCCACCCTCACCCGTTATCCAACCATTTATAATAATACTTTGGGTATTTGGTAATCCGGCAGCCAAAAGCATTGATTGCCATGTTATAGATTGAAATCGGGTATTATCCTTTCCACAGTATTGAATTGGTGTTCCATCTCTCCAGTATTTATTAAAATTACCTAATTCTGTTCCATTTTCTCCTGCTTCATTTTCATTCTCCGGCCAACCTAAAGTTGAGATATAATTTGTCAAAGCATCAAACCAAACATACATTACGTGTTTTTCATCCCCAGGTACATCAATCCCCCACGGCATTTTTTCTTTTAGTCTTGAAATACTAAAGTCTTCCAACCCTCTTTTAACAAACTCTTTCATTTCATTCAGCCTACTTTCTGGAATAACAATTTTGGGATTAGATTCAAAAAGAGTATACAACTGATCAGCCAGCGCTGATAATTTAAAGAAATAGTTTTCCTCATCAATAATTTCTATTTCACGATTAGGATGAGTGGGACACTTTCCATCTTCCAATTCTGAGTCAGTCTTGTTCTCTTCACACCCCACACAATACTTTGTTTGATAATTCTTTTTATAAATATAGCCTCTATCCATAACCCTATTCCATAGTGCTTGTGAACTTTTAATATGATGCGCATCTGTTGTCCTTATAAAATGAATATCTGGTGATATATTCAAATCCCCTATCAAATCCTTGAATTTAGATGACGCCTCATCTAGAAAATCCATTATATCTATTCCCCTATCTCTTGCAGCTTCATACAACTTAAGACCATGTTCATCTGTTCCAGTATTAAAAAACACATCATATCCTAGAGCTTTTTTATATCTTGCTATAACATCCGCTCTAATTATCTCCATGGCAAATCCAATATGGGGATCACCGTTAACATAAGGGAGAGTGGTTGTAATGTAAAATGATTTTGTATTTTGCAAATTTGTATTTTGAGACATATCTTTATTCTTATTTTATCGATTCTAATACCCAGACAATCTAAATATAATTAAATTAACAGTAGAAAACACCATGTAAAACCAAGCTTTACATATTCAAATTTTCTACCAATTGAGAATCTTTCTTACGTTTTTCAGCATCGTCAATATATTCCATTAATGCAACAGATATTGGAACAGCAAGTATTGCACCCACAAGACCTGCAAGCTCTGCACCAGCAACAAGAGAAATTATAACCAGAAGAGGCGGAACTCCAACTAATTTCTTAACAACCAAAGGATAAAATACATGGGCTTCTATTTGTTGCACAACTAAATACAAACCTACAATAAATAGACCTACGCCAATTCCCCCATCAAGAACACCCAGGAAGAAGGCTGGTATTGCGGAGAGTGTCATACCAATTACTGGAATCAATTCAAATAAACCTGCAATCAATGCGAGAAGGAAGGCATGCTTAATACCAATTATTGTAAGGCCAACATATATCAAGACAAACACAACCAAACCCAGAACTAACTGGCCTTGCATCCATCTGGCAATTTTAGTCTCGGCTCTTTGCCATAGACCTCTAACATATTTTTCCTTTTCAGGCGGAGTGACTATTGAGAGAAATTCTCCAACACCATCCTCTTTTACTGAAAGATAGAAGGCAATAACCATGACAAGAATCGTACTAATAATCCCCCCGAAGAATCCAGCGACGGTATCAAACATTCCTCCAGAGAAGTTTGATACTGCATCTGTTATTCTTGAAATAATATCTCCAACTGAGATGGTGTTTGGAATATCTGGGAAGAACAGCTTTGTACCAGTATATGCATTCTTGTTTATTGGGCTAAATATATCAATAGTTTTAACATATTTAGGAATACTGTTTACGGCAGAGACGGTCTCTCCAAGTAGGGTTGGTACGGCAACTGAGAACAAGACACTGATTGCTCCAATAATTATAGCGTAGACGAGTACGGCAGATAAAGCTCTTGGAATATTCTTTTTAACAAACCATTTAACAGCAGGCTCTACAACTGAGGCAATAACTATTCCGGTAAGGATTATTAAGCCTAGATTTCTTAGAGCAAACAGAAAATATACCCCCAGCAAAAATACGGCTATCTTAAAAAGAGTCCTGAAACTTATATTTAAATTTATAGAATGGTTTTTATCTATCACACCTAAAGAATACCACTAGTTGGCTTTGACTGCAAAGCCCAGTTCTGGCCAACCCAATTGACATAAAGAAAATTAGGACTAATATTAAGCCCGGTAAACAAACCAACATCAATTAGACAAGGAGATTGTATGATAGAACACGTAGTAAGCAGCTTAGGGTATGGACTGATTAGTTTTGAAGGAGGTGCATCAGTTGCGATTGACCCTCCACCTGACCTCGACGTTGGTACCGTTGTACAAATTGAACTCCACGGCATCAGTAGAGTAGGCATCACTTGGATGAAATGGACAGCCAAGGATGGTAAAGAGCACTTCATCAGATACAACATCGATGGTTATCCAATCAAATAACCCCGGGCACCACTCCTCACAAAAACCACTCGTGACAGGAGTGGTTTTCATTTATATACAATTGATATTTGAATCTAAATTTTACCCCCCAACAAAAAATATACTAGTTAAATTAAATCGCCTTTTTCACAGAATCTATAATCTGCTCAATTGACAACCTATCTTGAGTAGCTGAATCTCTATATCTTAAAGTCATAGTTTGATCCTTTTCTACAGTGTCAAAATCCACAGTTATACAGTAAGGAGTTCCAATCTCATCTTGTCTTCTGTATCTCTTTCCGATATTTCCATTATCATCAAACATTATTCTTCCAGGAAATTCCTTTTTCAAGATAGAGTATACTTCCCTAGCCTTCTCAACTAGTTGTGGCTTATTTTTAAGCAATGGAGAAACTGCAATCAAAACCGGTGCAATCTTTGGTGATAGCTTTAGATAAACTCTTTTTTCTCCACCAACCTCATCTTCAGAATATGCATCAGTAAGAACTGCTAAAACTGTTCTATCCACGCCAAGTGATGGCTCAATACAATGTGGAATAAATCTCTCTTTTGTTTCTTCATCAAAGAAAGATAAATCTGTTCCCGATGCGTCAGAGTGACTCTTTAAATCAAAGTCAGTTCTATAAGCTAGACCGTAAAGCTCCTTTTGACCCATTGGAAAATCAAACTCAAAATCTATTGTGCGCTTTGAGTAGTGAGCTAAATCCTCTGGTGCGATTTCAACATCGTGAATTTTAGAAGGAGTCAAACCAACATCATCAGCAAACGCATGAACTTGTTGTCTAAAATGCTCAAAAGATTCTTCCCAACTATTTGGATTAACAAAATACTCAATTTCCATTTGCTCAAACTCACGAGTTCTAAATATAAAGTCCCTGGGTGCGATCTCATTTCTAAAAGCTTTTCCAATTTGCGCCATACCAAAGGGTAGCTTTGGGTGGAATGAATCTAGAGTGTTTTTAAAGTTTACAAACATTCCTTGTGCAGTTTCAGGACGAAGGTATGAAACAGAATCCTCATCTTGATTTGCACCAACGTGTGTCGTGAACATCATTTTGAATTGTCTAACATCGCCAAGTGCGTTACCTTCTGGGCTTTTTACCCCCTTCTCCTTAATGACCACATCCATTTCCTTAAGAGACATTCCCTTAATATCAACTCCGGCCTCCAACAACAAATGATCTGCTCTGTATCTTTTATTTGTTTTCACATCATCAACCAGTGGGTCAAAGAAACCAGCGACATGTCCACTTGCCTTCCAAACATTTTGATTCATAAGAATTGCGGCATCAACTCCATACATATCATCCCTGTCTAACACAAAACGCTTCCACCAAGTATTCTTGATGTTATTTTTTAGTGCAAGCCCCAAATGCCCATAGTCCCAAGTTCCAGCTAGACCTCCATAAATCTCTGAGCCTTGATATATAAAACCTCGTCTTTTAGCCAATGCAATTATTTCTTCCATATATTGATATAGTAGCAGTTTTTTAAGGAAAGCAAAACACCGCGCCGGACACAAGGTCCAGACGCGGCGGTTAAATTTTGGTTGCAGGGTTTTGACGGTGATTATAAGGCACACATCAAAACCCAAGTGAAGCTGAAGATTTGCAAAGCCTAAGGATAAACCCAGAGACTATATGCAAAAGAACAGCACGATAATGATCAGCAACGTCATCAGGATTGATCCCCCGACAACATAAGCTAACCAGCGAACAAGGGGATTCTCTCTCCAAGCCTTTTTGAATCCGACCCAAAGAGCAAACTTAGCCTCCCTATCCATTTCCTGAATAGATGAGATTAAGTAGATTGCGACACCAGTCAATATGATTTGACCGATAGTTGAGACGATGTAGGCAACGAGTAGCATGGTGATTAACAGGATGTTCATAATTTTGGATTCTATACTTTTTTTAACACAGTTTATTTCAGACAGCAGTTGACCCAGCCTTATTCACGGTAATGAATATTGGTTCATTATCAAATCTGAAGTAAGCAAGATCGAATGGTTTTGTCTCCTCTACAATAAAGCTGAAGACACGCTCCCTTTCAATACTAAGACCAAGGTATTCCTTAGTTATACTTAACAAAAGATCCAGATGCTTGGAATAATTATTTCGAGTCTGGGTCAAATAATCAAGAGTAATAGCTGAAGTTGAGCTTTTAATTTCCTGCTCAAGTAGGCAGATTCTTTCAGCGCAATCAACTAACTTCTTTTTGATACCAAACAGACCAATGGACACCCGATAGTCTCCCGTTGGCAAAAGACTGTCTTGCGACAAGATCCTAAGCCGATCTAGTGTGTTCGTAAACTGGATGTATGATCCCTTAGCTGTCCAATTCAATAAAAGATAAGCAAGTGTAATTACCAAATTGCTGCAAACAACAGCGGTAATTACTAACCAGACTACCGTAGTTGGCTGTCTGGTTGTCAACACGTAATACGTGTAACCTGATTCAGTGTACAAATGGTAACGGAAGAGAAACACCAGCAAGAACAGAATACTAATGACACCGGTCAGGTGATCAATGATTTTCAATATCCTTACAACCCTCCTTTCTAAATTTATTCTCATAGCATTACCCATGACCGTTTTACCTTTTTGGGTTTCAATCAGGCTCTCTACTTCTTGATCGATGTCGACATTGACATCAAATCCCAATTTTTGTTCTTTATTCACGTTGTGTGTGTCTTTCAATGCCAATTGTGTAGGGTACATGGGCTTTCGGCCACCTCAAAGGACTTCAATCCAAAGAGAATCTTCATGCAATCCGGAGACAGTCTGGCGAACTGTTCTGTAGTAAATTGTAACATGCATTATTACATTCGTCAATCCATATCACGGCACAAACCCAGCGTCCAACCTACTTCCCTACAACCTTATCCAAGGTCATATCATATTTTGAATCAAACCTAATTTGAGTATTAAGTGAATGGCCAGTCACACCAATTACGGTATTGGTAAAGCTATCTGTACCTGCAATTTTCTGAGCTGTAACAATGATTGGAGATTGATTTGTCTGAGACAAACTTGGCATAAATTCCAATTGATATGACATTTCCTTTGGATTAGAAATATATCCCGCACCAGGTGCAACATCTCCTGCCTTCCATGTTACAGTCCTATCTTCAGCATCATAAGTGACAGTTGAACTAGCTGTTGTCGGACTAACTCTTCCGAGCCATTTAACGTATATAGGCAACTTTGCTGTATAGACTAGACCTCTAACTGTATTGTATGAATTATTAACTTTTACATTCACAGTATATGTTGTTTTTGTATCAACCTTTGGAGGCATTGGTCCAGTGTTTTTGAAAGGACCATCATTGTAAAACAACTTGGTCTCCATTCCCAAATCACTAACTATTCTAATTTTTCGAGAAGATTGAGATGTTACCTCCTCGGAAACCTTGTTTTCATTTAATCTGTTTCCTTTAACTGTAAAATTTAAAGTGATTTCTGGTCTTCTAAGATTGGCCGCTAGATCCTTCGTCAAATCAAATACACTCATACTAAAACGAGAAGTTCCACTTTTACCAGGAGCAACATCTTCCATCTGAGATTCATTACTTTTTTCCCAATATAAAGTATCATTATCTGATTTATAAAATCCGTTGATGACTGTAACAGTACCCCTATCAACTGCTGTGCCAGTTAGTTTCCCTTCAATTAAAACATCATGAATAGGAACATCTAGATTGTTTTTCCATAAAATCTCCCCCTGAATTAATTGCCCACTATTTGCAACTACAATTTCATCACCACTTCCGTTTATTGCAACATCAGCTCCCAAAAATGGAGCTTTTAGATTTATAGTTTGAGAAAAAGAAGCAAAAGTAGTATCTATCTCATTTGGATTTTTACTCTGTGCAGTTCCAGCAAAGAATCTAACTGTTCTTTCTTGATTTGCTTGACCAAATATTTTTGCACTAATTTCTATTTTCTTGGTCTCACCAGGGGCAACATCTCCCAATCTCCAACTATTATTAGAGGATGATGGTTCTGGACTTGCAGATATATAGTTGTAACCAAAAGGATATTCTGCATTTAAAACAACACCTTTGATAACATCTGATGAATTTGATTTCACAGACACCACAAATTTTGTATTTTGCTCGGGAGTAATTTCTTTAACTGAATCAACCGTTATTGAAACGGGACCGGTGCTAATACTTATTGGATATACTTTTTCTTTTACAAACAAACTATTTGTTCCTGGTAATTTGTATTCTATTGCAACACGAACATCCTTCACAGATCCCTCTTCCCCAAGAAGAATAGATTTTGCAGTAATCCTTTCAGTTCCCCCAGCGGGTATATCACCAATTGGAAATCTATCTGTTATAAGATCCGTAACCTTATCATCCGCGCGCCTTGTTCCATCAGGATATGTCATTATTAAATCAACTAACTCAAGTGCTTCATTGTTATTATTGAATATATTTATATCAAGTGAAAGATCCTGGCCAGCAGAGATAATGGTTGGCCCTGACACACTCAATTCAATATTGGCTCCTGAGATCATATTTGGATTGACTTGAAAATAGTAATAGGCAATAGCAATGGCAGAAAGGAGAAATACAACAGCAAATACAGTAAGCCCTTTTAGGAATGAATACACCTTTGATGTTACATCAGTATCTTTCTTGATAGAGATCAATTGACTTTCATCTTCCCCCATCTGATCTTTTTCATCCCACCCCCTATCAACTGAGATATGATGCTCATGTAATTTAACATGCTTCATCTTTGGAAGTTCAGCCCCCTGAGAATAGAGCTTCTTCTTTAATTCTTCAATTTTTTCTTCGGAATTGGAATTCATGTTGTAAATTATATCATAATGACAAGTGATTCAATAGACGATTCAGCAAAATCTCATAATCCTATCAGCAGGACAAATCAGATTAAAAATACAGACCCTTCAATTCTTTTACAATTGAGCTTCAGATAAGATTGATACCACCTCTCTTTTTGATTCCTCTATTAATTCAACACCCAAATCTCTGATCTTTATATTCCAATCTGCAGAGTACACAACCTCTTTTAATTTATCGCTTGGAGTTCCATATCCAAAATGATGAGCAATTCTAAGATACGCAAGGTTTTCAATTGCTACAATATCATTATTGTTCCTTATCACCCTGGAAGAGGTTAAGAAATCACTCAGCAAAGAAAATTCCTCAAATACCTTTTTGTTTAAAGCCTCTCCTGGGGAGAGTCTCTTGATAAATACCAAGACTCTAGCTAGAGACTGCTTAATTTGAATCGGTATTTTTTTATCGTAAATATTTACAATCTTTTCAGCACCGGTAATTCTCCAAATCTCCTTTCCTCTTACTAGTGCAAACTTAGCAAAAGTCAGGTCCTGCAGACTGTATCTCAATTTGGATTGCAACTTACGAACACCTTGAGCTGTTGCAATAATAGTACCCAACTCATAAGTAAGGATTGTAAATATCTTATTAGATTCTCCAGATACGGAGCTATCTATAATGTAACCATCGGTGTGATAGATTCTATATGACACATTTATTAATTTATATTACAATTGCGTTTAGCGACAATAACTATTCTTTATTTGAAGTAGATGGTTGAATTATAAACCTAATTTCCTGCTCTCCAACTGCAACAGCCTCTCCCCCTTCAAAATCAGAAAGAGTTACATCATCTGCCAATACCGTTTTAGCTATAGAAGACTTATATTTCTCCAACAGCATCTTACCTACAATAGTATCCTCAATTTGCAAGATTATTTTATCTTGTGGCGAAAATCCAAATGCTTTTCTAGCTTCTTGAATAGCTCTGATTAAATCTCTAGACATTCCTTCTTCCTTTAATTCATCTGTAATAACAGTATCTAGTATTATTTCATTACCAATCGCAACTTTTTTAACATTTAACTCATCTTTTATTATTTCCTCTATATCACCTCTAAACTCCTTACCCTCTTTGTTTGTATAAATAAAAGACGCAAGTGGTTGTCTAACCTTTAGTTGAGATTTGGCTCTGAGAGAAAGCCCTGTTTCAACAAGAGCTCTTGCTGACTCCATATCGGAAAGAATTATTTCCTCCTTCTCAGTCAACACTCCAAGATCTGGCCAATCTTCAAGGTGCACACTTAATTTAGAATTACTTTCATTATTAGCTCCAAAAGAAGTATCGTCGCAACCAAGTTTAACTTTTTGATACAAATCTTCTGCAGAGAAAGGAATTGTTGGTGCAATTACCTTTGAAAAATTAAGTAAGACTGAACGCAGTGTTGAAATTGCAAAATTTCTATCAACAATATTATCACCCTTAAATCTATCTCTAGATCTTCTCAAATACCAAGTAGACAAATCATCAACAAAGGACGCAATAGGACGAACCGCTCTTGCAACCATGTAAGCATCTAAGTCTCTAGTCATGTCAGAGTTAAGCTTTTTAAGCCTTGCCCAAATCCATTGATCCAAAACATTCTCTGATTTTAATGTACAGAAACTATGAGTAGAATCCTCTCCAAACATATCGGAATATGTTTTATAGAAGGTATACACATTATCAAGCCTGTTGAATATCTTTTTATTTATCTCATCTAGATTTTTTTCAGAAAACGCCACCTCTTCTGCTGTTACAGCTGGAGAAGTAACTAGGAAATATCTAAGTGAATCCGCACCGTACTTTTCAACTACCCCCATTAATTCAGGATAGTTATTTAAACTCTTTGCCATCTTTCTTCCGTCTTCTGCCAAGATTAAGCCATTCACCGATACATTCTTAAATGGAGACTTACCAAACAAACTCACACCAAGACAAAGTAGTGAGTAAAACCAACCTCTAGTTTGATCTAATCCTTCAGCGATAAAGTCAGCTGGGAACAACTTACCGTCCTTCTTTTCAAATTCCTCTTTGTTTTCAAATGGATAATGCTGTGATGCAAAAGGCATAGCACCTGAGTCATACCAAACATCAAACACATCTGGGATTCTCCTCATGATTTCTCCATCTTCATTCTTCCAAGTAATGGTATCAATTAGAGGTCTGTGAATATCTAGTTCAAAATTATCAGTATGTGGCCATTGAACAAAATCGATATGATTAAGTGAACCATTTGCATCCGATCCGTCATGCCAACCACTTCTAATCATATCCCTAGTAGTTCTTCCAAGTGCAACTTCTTTCATCATTCTAATTGGAAGACCATGAGCAACCACGAGAATATTTTCATCTTTATTTGCAGAATCTATCTCATACAAACACTCTGCCACGCGTCTCTTAACTTCAGCTACTGATTCTCCCCCACTAGGCTTCATGAAAATTCTATCTTCTTCCGTTTTAAACTGTGATAACCTTTCACTCCAAGAACCCCCTTCTAATTCTCCCCCATCACATTCTCTAAGGCGCGCATCATAAATTATTTTTGATTCATCTAAACCAAGTGCTTCTGCAATAATTTTTGCAGATTCTTTTGTTCTTCTGAAATCAGAGGAATATATTTTTGTTACAGGACGAGATACTGAAGCCCCCATCACTACTCCATCATTTTTCAATTTCTCTGCAGACTCCTTAACTTGAGCAATTCCCTTTTCCGTTAGGCCATAAAGATTTAAATCATGAGAGTTAATTATATCTTTGATGTTTGACTCGGCCTCACCGTGTCGCATCAAAACATATTTATTATTATTTGAACTTATTCTAATCTTCTCTTTCAATTCTGCAAAAGAGCCTATTATTTCAGTCTTTCCACTTTCAGATTTCCACATTGGAACGGGAGCACCCCAATATCTTGTTCTTGAAATTGCCCAATCTCTTATGTTTTCTAGCCACTCGCCAAAACGGCCAGATCCGATTTCTTTTGGAATCCAGTTTATCTTATTATTTTCTTCAATTAGCTCTTTCTTCAATGACGTTGTCCTAACAAACAAGCTTGTTGTTGCAAAGTTTATAAGCGGGGTCTCACATCTCCAACAATGTGGGTATGAGTGAGTCATTTTTTCTTTCGCCAAAAGAACCCCCTTACCTGCAAGAATTTTAATTATTTCAATATCGGCACTTTGATGATCTTCTTTGGGTTTTGCAGGCTTTCCCTTCATTTCAGTTATTAGATCTACAAAACAACCATCAAATCCAACATGCTTTATAACAGGTAGATTGTTAGCCTTAGAAAGCTTCATGTCATCATCTCCATAGGCCGGAGCGATATGTACAATCCCAGTTCCATCTTCTGCCGTAACAAACGGTGCGGTGTAAACTTTCCAAATGTTTTCTCTGTTTTTTTCAGATATTTCTAGCGTTCCCTCTTTTTTATAATAATCAAAAATAGGTTCGTATGAAATGCCAACCAAATCCTTTCCAGTCATTGGTTTGCCAGAATCCAATAGTTGTAGTAAAGCAGAATCCTCAGGTATTACCTTTTTAACCTTCAGTGATTCAAAAAGACTTTCTGCAAAAATATAATTTTCTAGGCCGACAGAAACACATACGTAATTTAAATCTGGATTTACGGCAAGCGCCACGTTTCCAGGAAGGGTCCAAGGAGTTGTTGTCCATGCAACAAAATATGTCTTTGAGCTTGTCTCAATATTATAAAATGATTTTATTGAATTGATTGAATTCTCTTTAACTTCAAACTTTGCAAAGACAGAAATATCAGCTATATCTTTATAACCTTGAGCAACCTCAAAGTTAGAAAGAGGAGTTCCACATCTAGGACACACCTGCATCACCTTATAATCCTCAAACACTAACCCCTTTTTATCCAATTCCTTAAATGACCACCAGACAGATTCTGTGTAGCTTGAATCCATTGTTCTATAGTCATTATCCATATTTGACCATCTACCAATTCTCTGAATTCTATCTTTCCATTCATCGGCATAGGTTAAAACACTTTCTCTGGCAGAATTATTGAATTTATCGATACCATATTCTTCAATAGCCTTTTTATCTTTCAACCCCAACTTTTTCTCAATCAAGTTTTCAATAGGAAGACCGTGGCAATCCCATCCCCATTTTCTATCAACATGAAAACCGCGCATGGTTTTATATCTTGGGATAAGATCTTTTAAGGAGTTTGGCAGAATGTGTCCAAAGTGAGGAAGACCTGTTGCGTATGGAGGTCCATCATAGAACACAAAGTTTCCAAGTGGAGATTCTTTTTTAAGAGTTTGTTCAAAAATCTGATTTTCATTCCAGAATTTGAGTACAGTCTTTTCTTTTATTGAAATTGCACTTGCTGTAGTCTCATTCTGTGCGCCTTGTGTAACCCCTGTTCCCTGCGCCTTTCCATGCCCTTTATCTTCAGGCATTTTATTATTTAAATCTTTCATGAAAGTATACTAGCATAAATAACAAAAAACGACAGGGTTACTGTCGTTTTTGCATCCCATATATAGGGGTATAACCGAACTAATTAGAAAGAAGAGAAGATGCTGACACTGGAGTTGTCTTATTCATCTTAGTTCCAGCCATTCTACCAGAAACATCTTGTGACCACATTATATTCTTTAATTTAAGTTGATATATTGAGGCACTAGGGTTCTTGGAATAGAATTTATAGTATACGGTCATTTTTGTACTTTTTCCACTCAAAAGAACGAAACTATTATCTGAACTTGAATAATTTGTTCCCACAGGTTGTGCATAGGACACAGATAGTCCGTACTCCTTAGGGTTCACCAACACTCCATCCTTATATAGTTCAACAGATTGATTATCCGCACTAAATGCTGGCCATGAAGAGTCTGATTTACCTAGATAAACATCACCTCTATTGGCATAAACATCTACTTCAAAACTTGTGGCGTTCATAGAAGTTGCATTATTTGTACTACTGTAAGATTTTTCAATTCTTGATCCCACTGCCTTTACTACAATAGGAGAAGCCTCCACAATTCTTGGATCTTCAACTTTAAAGTAGAATGGCTTACTTGAGCCAGTTGGTGTTTCTATAATTATCTGATAATAACCAGGAACAACCTTAACTATAGAATTAACAGCTCTGATACTATTACTTCTTTTCATTACAGAGCTTGGAACTGTAAATTCTATCTTGCTGCCATCAAGAACTTTTACATTCTTAACAACATGTTCAAATTCTACCGGAGATGCATATTGCATTGTTGAAGTTCCAGAATACGCCTTAGTTCCAACAAATTTAACATTCACATTTTTATCTGGTAAGTTATTTGAAGATATCATAACCTTCTTGCTAACAGCAGACGATTCTGGTGACACGCCATTTATTACAGGAACAAATGGTG
The DNA here is from genome assembly GCA_903864515.1 of uncultured bacterium. Classification (GTDB taxonomy): domain Bacteria; phylum Patescibacteriota; class Minisyncoccia; order Phycocordibacterales; family CAIZLB01; genus CAIJKW01. Next base: position 82,471 of record CAIPFZ010000018.1, on the reverse strand, counting down.
GCTGTATAGAAAATGCATTATCGCTAAAATCAAAATAATTATTTCCATCAGATTTTATACAGACTTTGTCATTTATGGGGCAAGTTAAAGATATTCTGAATTTACCATTTGAATTAAATGTTGTTGGCGGATTAGACTCCGTACTTACAATTGAATCAATGTATTTAGCTTTCCAATTAAAGCTTGGCAACCCAGCATAAATTGAACCAATCACCTTACCTATACCATGATTATCCATACTAACTACCAACTCTAATTTTTGTCTTTTTGGTAGATTAGTATCCCATTTAATATTTATATTATCTCCATCTTTAAATGTCTCCCCACCATTTGGTGTAAGGACCTTAATATAGTACTTATCATTTGAAGCTTTCTTGTACTCACCCATATTACCATCTTTTGTAGTAGCAAGAATTCTCGATCCATCATAAGATAGCAGAATATGACTCCAAAGATATTTAGTACCAACACTATTTAGATCGGTCCAAGTTAAGCTGGAATTTGTTGATGCGTAGATAGAATTACTGATTGACGTAACAACAATACTTCTACCGTCTGGAGAATATTTAATACTGTTCCATGCACGTGATCCAGCAGAAGTCTCTGACATCCATGTGGATCCTCCGTCTGTTGAAGTATATACATAACCTCCATCAACAATAGCAGCAACCTTTGTTCCATCAGCAGAAGCTGTAATTGATCTCCAGGCGCGTGTTGCGTCCGTAGTTTTTTGCATCCATGTATTTCCAGAATCCGTTGATGCATAAATATATCCACCACTTACTGTTGCAAATATCTTTGATCCAGAGGCATCAGATGCAATTGATGACCATGAGCGTCTAGCATCAGATGTCTTTTGTGTCCAAGTAGATCCCCCATCCATTGATGTGTAGATATAGCCATAGCTCACTATAGCTGCAAGCTTTGTTCCATCAGCAGAAGCTGTAATTGATCTCCAGGCACGTGTTACGTCCGTAGTCTTTTGCATCCATGTATTTCCAGAATCCGTTGATGCATAAATATACCCACCATTTACTGTTGCAAAAATCTTTGTTCCAGAAGCATCAGAGGTGATTGAAGACCAATTACGTGAAGCATCAAATGTCTTTTGCACCCACGTGGCACCAGAGTCCGCTGAAGCATAAAGATAACCATTTACACCAGCCATAATAATTTTACTAGCATCACTAGATGCTGTTAAATAATTTGGAGTTACAGGTAATTTATTAAAAGCCCAATATCCATCTTCTGCAGATGATACCTTCCAAGATAACAAAGAGAAGGATACCATCAAAACAGAAACTGAAATCTTACTAAACCTTGAATTTGTAAATAACATTTTATAATTTGATAATTAATAAAGTATAATAAAAACTATACATATATATTATAAGCATAAATCAGGTTTGATGATAGCTTTCACATATCCCTAAAACACATACAAACCTACATCCTACTTGGCACCTCTATACCCAGAACGTTCAATCCATTCGTTAAGACAATAAGTGTCGCCTTTGTTAATCCAACTTTATAAGGAGTTAGGAAATCCCCTTCTACAACAATCTGTGTATTGGCATAAAAAGAGTTAAATTCAGACGCAACATCCAATAGGTACTGACTCACATAATGTGGAGCACGTTCTACCTCAGATCTTATTAATACCTCAGGAAATCTGACTAACATTTTCTCTAGCTTTCCACCAGCCCAACCTAATTGGCATATTTTAAAATCCTTAAGATTTTCTATTTCAATCTTGTCTAGATCAATTTCAATACCATTATTTTTTGCCTTATTTAACACAGATTTTGCACGCACACATGAGTATTGCAAATAAGGACCAGAATCACCTTCAAATGATAGAGATTTTTGTGGGTCAAATATTATATCTTTTCCAATTGTTTGTCTAAGTATTGTGTACTTAATTGCAGATACAGCAATTTGCTGTGCAATTTCCTTTCTCTCCTCTTCAGGTATCTCTCGCTCCTCCATTTTAGAAAGAGCCATCTCAGTCATATCATGTAACATTGATTCACCTGTAATAACATCGCCAGTTCTTGAAGACATCTTCCCTGTGGTAAGTTTTAACATTCCATGTGAAAGGTGAACATTCTTCTTTGCAATTTCAGGATATATTTGCTCAATAGCTTTATATGAGACTGCTAATACATTATCTTGCTCATTAGCTGTAATTGTAAAAGAAACTTCATATGGATCTTTATTGTATTTAAGTAACGCAAGGCCAACTTCCTTTGCTTCATATGTAGGTAATCCAAATTTATTAATAAATACACGAGTATTTAATCCATAATTTTCCCCTTTGAATATTACAGCGCCCTCACTTTCTTCAAATATTCCACTCTTTAATCCTTTTTTAACCTCTTCCAAACCAACAACAGAACTATCGCTCTCAAAGAAATATTCATTAAATTTTGTTCCAAGCATTTTATAAATTTCCTCAAAGTGATCCATGCTCCATTTCTTTCCCAAGTCATACAATGCGTTCAGCTCATTATCAGATTTGTTATAAATCTTCTTATTTATTTCTTGCACAATAGATTCATCTTCCTCGTGATCTTTAAAATGAGTTGCACCCTTAGCGTATATCTTACCAAGAAATGCCACCTTTTCACTGAGTGACAGATTTTCACTAGGCCATTCTATTCCCTCTTCTTTTTTCAGCAAATCAAAACCATAGAATGTAAAAGCAACATGCCTACCAACATCCCCTTGATAACAATATCTTTTAACATCTCCCCCAGACCACTCACCAAGTCTTGCTAGGGATTCACCTATTGCATTCGACATAAGGTGCCCAATATGAAATTGCTTAAATGGATTTGGATCTGTATATTCATAAATCATCTTCTTTCCACCATGTAGGTTTGTTTTTCCATAATTATCTCCACCCTTATCCTCACTTAATATCTCTTTTATCAACTCTAATGACGTAGATTGAGAAAGGTAAAAATTAATAAATCCAGGACCCGCAACTTCAACTTTCTCAATTCCGGTCAAAACACCTTCTGCAATAGACGCCTGAAGTTTTTGCATAATTTGATTTGCTAATTCAATAGGTTTAACGCCAAGTTTTGGTGCTAAAATCATTGCAACATTTGTTGAGTAATCACCGTGTGACAAGTCTCCAGGTCTATCCAATAGATTTTTACCCATCAAAAAGCTTGCGGAATTTTCATCTCCAACAACCTTAAATATTGCATCAGTAATGACTTTGTTCATGTTTGTTATATTAGCATGCAATAAAATAATGACAAACAAAAAGCCTCACGGTTTTTCCATGAGGATTTTGTTAAAATTTATTATTTCTAATCTATTTTATTTGATAGCGTAGATTAAGCTATAACGTCAATTCCAAGAGATGCACATGTTCCTTCAACCATCTTCATTGCCCCCTCTATATCTTTTGAGTTTAGATCAGGCATCTTTCTCTCAGCAATTGCCTTAACTTGAGCTTTTGTGATCTTTCCAACCTTCTTTGTGTTTGGGTGACTTGATCCTTTCTCAACCCCGATTGCCTTCAAAACAAGAGAAGCTGCTGGAGGAGTCTTTAGAACAAAGTCAAAAGTTCTATCCTCAAAAACTGAGATAACTACAGGTACAATATCCCCTGCCATAGAAGCTGTTGCATCATTGAATCTCTTTACGAATTCTCCAATGTTAACACCAGCCTGACCAAGTGCAGGACCTACCGGTGGAGCAGGATTTGCCTTTCCAGCAGGAATTTGTAATTTTAATGATTTTATTATTTTTTTTGCCATAAATATTATTTAATTATTGTCTTTATTTATGGCCACAATCCGCGAGAGAAGCGCAGGCGTATCTGGCCAAGTTCTTATAAAATACCCTATATTGACTTAACTTGCAAGAAGTCTAGCTCAACAGGTGTCTCACGACCGAACATTGATACAAGGACTCTAACCTTTCCTCTATCTGTATCAACCTCTGACACCTTGCCTTCTAAGTCCTTAAATGGACCGTCAGCCACCTTAACAAGGTCTCCTATAGCAAGATTAATAGTGTGTTTAATGTTGTCATTAGACATTCTTCTAAACAACTCCTCAACCTCTTTCTTATCAAGAGGAACTGGGGTTGTACCAGAACCAACAAAACCTGTAACTCTTGGTGTGTTTCTCACCATATACCATGTATCATCATTTACGATCATATCCACCAAGATATATCCTGGGTATATTTTCTCATCCTCTTCAATTCTCTTACTACCCTTTATCTTGATCTTCTTTTCTGTAGGTACGATTACATTGAATATACGATCATCCATACACAATGACTCAATACGCTGCTTAAGATTTCTCATAACAGCGTTTTCATATCCAGCGTATGTGTGAATTGCATACCAATTCCTCTCTCCTTGTTCTTGTTTTGACATTGTTATTTAAAAATTAACTTTTAAAATGAACGTAATACAAGGCTTTTGAACAAGCTTGTAAAGACGGTATCAAGACCAGAAACATATAAAGCCACGATAAGTGAGACAACAATAACTAGTGTTGTGTAAACAATAGTCTGCTTTCTTGTTGGCCAACTAACATGCTTCATTTCTGATTTTGTATCACTTATATATTGTTTTATTGACATATATTTTGGTATTTTAAAACACCCTTTCGGGCGCTCTAGATGTTATTTTAACGTTTAGAAGTATATAGCCAAAAGGGTTAAATGTCAACATTCTGGCTATTTTGACACAAAAAGAGGCGCTATGCGGATAAAAGCAGATATATCCACAAATTCAACAAAAAGAGACCTCTTCAAGGCCTCTTTTTAACACACTATCGTCCCCCTAAATCCGAATAAGGACTATCTTATACTATAAGTCACATTAACATCAGATGTTATCTTATTTTCTCCAACTGGCAAGTTAGCGACTGCTGAATCAGCTGTTTCAGCCATTTCAGCCATTTTAGAACTCATCATCATAGGATATGGATATCCTCCATTAGAATTTTCAGAAAAAGATGTTACCTTACCAAGTTTAACCCCCAAGGACCTTGCTATATCTTCTGCTTGAACTCTCGCCTTTTGTATAGCTTGATCTCTTACAATTTGCTTTGTCTTGTCTAGATTATCCACAAAATTTGTCACCTCACTTGTTTGAACACCAACCTTCCCTACTGCAGAAACAACTACGCCTGCCAAATCTGGATTCCTACTTATGTCTGTAATTTTTACTTCAATAGATTGGGTTGTCTCATACCCAACAATCTCTGATGTTCTTTCTACACAAGGTGATGGATTCGTAACTGAAGACAGAACTGGTGCAATAGTAACGCCCGCCTTACCACCCGCAACCTTTGTTGCAGCAACAGGTGCTGCAGACTTAACTGCAGTTGATGTCGCCGCCCCCTTAGTATTGGAAACTGATGTTGCCTTATTTTTAATAACTACAGGCTCTGTAGCGCAAGCAGATGTCTTGGAACTATATTTTGGATAAGTATTAAAATTTAATGTTTTAATATTTTTATCCAACACTCCATTTTGTTTTAAAATAACAATAGCAGCATTTATTTTATTTGTTGTTGCTTCCTGAGATGATTTAACATCTCTACCTGACTCAGTTACAGAAATTGTGAACTTTGTAGTATCTGGTTTAACATTCATTTCTCCATGACCAGAAACAACAATTAAATTTTGATCCGCCATTTTACCCCTCTTCTCTCCTGAAATATAATAAACCGTCAAAACCGTTAATGATAATATGAATAAAATTGAAACAATTTTTAATAATGAATTTAGTTCTAGAATTTTTGTGGACTCATTAGTTTTTGTAATATCTTTTTTGATTGCCATAAATACATTATAGCAGAGAATTGTGAAAAGATTCAAATAAATTTTCAAAAAGAGATACAACAGTGAGCGGACCAACTCCACCTGGAACTGGAGTTATCGCTTCAACAGCATCTTTTATTTTTTCAAAATCAAAATCACCACAAACTTTTCTAACATTTTCTCCTTCTCCAGTTTTTACATCAACAGATGTAATACCAATATCAATTAAAATTTGATTTTCTCTAACAAAAGTTTTATCGATAAATCCAGGCTTTCCAATTGCTGATATTAAAATATCTGATCGTTTAGTAATCTCATTTAAATTAGCGGTTCTGGAGTGACAGATTGTTACAGTTGCATTTTTTGCAAGCATAACAAGTGAGATTGGTTTACCAACAAGAACAGAACGTCCAATCACACAAACCGATTTACCCTCAACCTCAATACCATACTCATCGAGTAAAGTGATTACCCCCTTAGCTGTAGCTGGAATAAAGCCTTTAAAATCTAGGTTTTTAAACTTATCCATACTCTCACCTCCTTTAATTACATCATTATCTAATTTAAAATTCCTCTGAACAAGAAGACCAAGACTAGTACTACTCAATCCATCAACATCTTTTCTATAATCAATAGCATTTGTGATATTGTGAACTGATAAATGTCTTGGTAGTGGTAATTGAACAATTATTCCATGAACTGAATCGTCCATATTATAATTATTTATTTCTGCAATTAAATCAGATTCACTTACATACTCAGGAAGATTAATGTGCAAAACCAAAGCGCCAACATATTCTGCAAACTTTTTCTTTTGCCCAATATAAACAGTAGAAGACGCATTGTCCCCAATTTGAAATATTACTAGAGTTGGAGGAATAAACTTATCCCCCTCTTTTTCTTTTATGTCATTAATTCTAGAGCGTAAGTTTTCTCTTTTACCATCTCTTATATCAGTTCCTCGAAGTAGAATCATCTTTTATTTGAAATTTATTTAATTTGAAACGATGCTTTAACTGTAACCATCACATCCTTCTCTATTGTTGAAGTGTCATATGATCCATAGTCAGAGACATCATTAGTTCCTGAAGACATAACTTGAACCACACCAGCACCAGCTGATTTTATTTTTCCAACAGAGCTTCCAGCGAGCTTAACAATTGCATCTGCTCTTGCTTTTGCATCCTTTAATGCTTCAGGTAATAAACTAACCTTTATATCTTGTAGACCTGAGAAATAATATTCAGGATTTTGAGGAGAAATAACCACTCCGCTCAAAACCAAATCTCTTACCCCCTTTGACATTAAATCAATTTTCTTAACATCACCTGATGATACGCTAATTGTTTGAATCAAATTATATTTCTTAACTGAAGAATTTGGATTATTTTCATACACTTCATTCATTAGAACCGGTGTTATCTTCAAATCAGCTTCTGTAAATCCATTTTTTATAAAGAATGCAGTAACTATTTTTAAGTCACTATCCATTTTAGTATATCCATCCTTTACTGTATCAAGGGTAACCGGTCTCATAAAGTTAACTGACCATTTTGCTTGATCTGAAACTACACTCTTTCTAGCAGAGCCGGTTACGGTAACTGAATCATCCATGGCTTTTATGCTATAGAAAGAGTATGCGCCAACCATGGCTGACAAAAGTATTGCAATACCTATCACAAAACTAGACTTAAATATTTGAAAATTGTTTTCTTTATTCATAGAGCTAAGTATAGCACAATTTTGGGTTAAATGATTGATGGGCGAGGTGTGTATATGGGGTTGCTTATGAGAGTGGTACACACAAAAAGCGGACACTTTCGTGTCCGCTTTTTGAATATACCTTACATATTTCTACTTTTAATACCCCTACTTCCTCTTGTTAGCACGATTAACGAACTCAACCTGTAAATTAGTAGCCAAAGTTTCATATCTTTCAAAATTATTAAGAACTTCAGCTTCCCTAGTTTTCTTTGTGCTAAATGTCTCGGTAGCTATTTGCTCGGTTCCTGCAACAACAGCCCTCACTGTAATTTTAAGTGAATCATAGAATGAAGACGACATAGGGTGAAAGTATTGACTCCAGTCAACAGTTTCATGCGTATCAAAATCTCTTAAACAATTATATGGATTAGTAGGTTTTGATAGGTCTACTACCATCGGACCACTACCGTAAGTGTAAGGCTCCTTAGTCCTATCTTCAATTTCTTTCCTTACGTCCTCTGGCTTCTTAGGTGGAGTTTCACTTCCGGTAATACGACCACTGAATGAAGATGTGTTGTGATCGAAATAACTTTTATTTATTATATGTTCAATCTCTGCATCGCCAAGGGTCGGTGTTCCAAAGTGTTCACCTGTAACATATTCTGTTGCCTGCTTGATACCGGGACTCTTCACAAGAAGATTTTTAAAGAATACTTCCTCCTCTTCTTTATTATCACTAGGCACCGCCACCAACTTCTGCTTCGGCACCGGATTAGGCAATGCGGGACATAGCTGTTTATACATCTTCTCATCAAAACTCTCCCCACTTCCGCTTGCTCCACTTCCACTCGGACCAACAAGGAGACGAGAATCCTTTCCAGCTCTAGGTGCCGCCTCCGCCTTCTCCCCCCAGAACATATAACCAAAGAAGTCAGCTATAGCGCTCCATATACCACCAAACCAGTTACCAATAGAGTTAATCACGCTTGCCTTCTGTGTAGCAGGCAGTACTTGGTCAGTTGATGTTGTTGCAACAGCAACAGGTTCTGGTAGTACCTCTCTTGGTGGAAGTCTTAGTTCAATCTTCCTGTTAATATTCATGAGTACATTCTCACCTTGGTCAATTAGTGTTCTGTTGATTGGGTTGTATATATCAGCAAATCTTGTCTTGTTGGCGTTGTATGCATTTACATATTCTTGTAGTGAATTAAATGGAATAGCAGCAATTTGCCTGTTTGTTACATTATCTGTTTGTCCAAAGAATAGGAATGCATTTGGAACACTCAGTGATGTACTTGGTGTAGCTGGGAGTACTCTTGATCTTGGTTCAGGTGTCTGTGATGGATTCTTGAATGTGTTATATGCAAGAGTACGTAGTGTTGAAGATGATGTAACTTTATCAGTGAACTTATCAGACCTTATGGCAACATTCATCTTGCTTGTCAGGTTACTGTTCACATTATTTAGAAGTGTAGTATGACTTCTATAACTCTTGTTTACATATGCGTCTCTTACTGATGCATATGTTAGCGCAACAACATCTATTCCATAGTATGTTCTTGGAGATACTCCAGTCTTTCTTGTGTTGTCAGTATTACATAGTCTTGTCTTCTCACTTGCTTGCTTTAGACCCTCTACTTGGTATGTTGCATAGGTCAGAGTTAGGTTATTTATTGAGTCTAGGTAGCTGGTGCATGTTGGAGAGAGTGTGGTTTGTGTATTACATGAGTTAGAGCTATACAGATCAACCATTTCCTTTATCTGTGTACTTAATACGTATGTTATCTTCTGTATATCAGCACTTATGTTGTTATATGCGTAGCAGGAGTCAGGAAGCATGGAGACGCCAAATCCAGCAAACGGAGTGATGTAGTCTCTTCCTGAGGCTCCTGTTATGTATACAGATGATTTAGAGAAATCAGTTGATGTTGCTACTGTTGTTTGTATTACAACATCTGGTCTACCCGTCCTACTTGCTTGTGCTTGAGCGTTGTTTGTTAAAAAAATAGAGAAGGCTATTGTGAGAACCGCTACTACAGCAATCCCCACCTTACCTTCTATTGTTAATCTACTCATATAATTATTTGATTTTTTGATTATTAAATTAAACCACACCAGAGTGGGCGTGGTTTAATTTTAACATAGTGAGTGGATTTGGGGATGGGTGGGGTGGGGATAACTTTTTATTACACCAGCCACACTAAGTAAAAATTACAAAACAGAGAAAGCTAGCAAAATCAGGAACAAAACACCAACTATAATTCTATAAACAGCAAAGCCTATAAAGCTATGTTTTTGAATATAGTTTATGAAACTCTTAATTGCTATGAATGCCACAATAAACGCTGTAACAAAACCCACCACCAAAAGCATTACTTCATTTGATCCAATGTGCCCTACCCCCTTATATAAATCCAGAAAGGATGCTGCAAACATGGTAGGTATTGCCAAAAGAAAAGAAAATTCAACAATGGCTATTCTAGACAGACCTGAGATTTGACCGCCAATTATTGTTGCAGCAGATCTTGAGACTCCAGGAATCATAGCGATTGACTGATAAAAACCAATCTTAATTGATTGCATATAACTAATATCAATATTCAAACTCTTCCCAACCTCTCCCCCAACAGCTGTTTGCGCCTGAGATAATTGCTTCTTCTGATTTGTTTTTTCAAACCAAATAATTATGATTCCTCCTACAATCAAAGATATAGAGACGACCAATGTACTTCCAAGTAAATATGCTTTTACTAAATCGTGAAATATCAATCCTATAATAGCCGTTGGTATAAAGGCTACAATTACCTTTTTAATAGTATCCATTGAGGTTATTAATCTCTTAAAATACAGAGCAACAACAGCAAGTATTGCCCCTAATTGAATAACTATCTCAAATGTCTTTAAAAAATCAGTCTCTTGTATCCCTAATACTTTTGAGGTTAATATCATGTGTCCGGTTGATGATATTGGCAAAAACTCAGTAATTCCCTCAACTATACCTAAAATTATTGCGTGAAATATATTCATAAAAATCATTGTATCACCCAGTGGGTGATTTAGTAAAATAAACAGCAGAATCCGCTGATCTATATTAACTCCTCCCTTTTGAATAAGTTCTCAAATATAAATACGGACAAAGATGATATCAATAAGCCAAGCAAAATACCTACAACAACATCACTTAAGTAATGAACTGATAAATAGACCCTGCTAAATGATACAGCTAGGGCCAAAATAGACAGGACCAATACAAAAATTGACCTCAGGAATATATTCTTAATATGATTTTTATATGCAAAAATAATTAAAGCAGAGAAGATTGTTGCAATTGTTGCGTGTCCACTTGGAAATGAATATCCACCAATATCAAAAAGCGCCCCTATTGGCCTTGGTCTAGCAATTAAAATCTTTAATAAATAAACAGACAACATTCCTGCACCTAGTGTTACAAAAAACTGAATTAATGAGTATGGCTTTTTGAATAGCCAGAAAATCATAGCGGAAGCAATCAATAACAACAAGAAGGACTGTGGGCTACCAAGATTACTTAAAAACAAAGATAACCTCACTCCAAATGGAGTAACAGATGTTGTAATGAAATCAATTATATTTAAATCTATCTTACCTGCCCATAAAAGTAGTGGTGAATTCATTGCTGTTTATCTTATGACTAAATTAAATTTCTAAATATAATGATTAGTCCCACCACAACCGCAGCGAAGGATGTTAACAATACAGATCCCGCCATAGTATCTTTTATAACCCCAACAACAGGATGATGATTAGGCTCCAGTTTATCCCAAGTATATTCAATTGCGCTATTTATCATTTCAGCCACCAACACCATTGATATTGAAATTATTAGAATAGCGATTTCAATTGCCTCTATTCTAAAATATACAGCAAAAAACAATACAAGTACTGATATTATAATGTGTATCCTAAAGTTTCTTTCGTTCTTAAACACGTGTTTAATCCCCTTCCAAGCGTAAGTAAATGATTTAAATAAATGATTTGGTTTTTTGTTAGCAAAATTCATGATACATATAGTATACTACCTAAATATAATAACATGACCTTAGATATCCCCAAATCAAGAATAGTGATTAGAATCAGTCTCCTGTTAGTTTATCTCACCCTTTCAAGTCAGGTATTTGATTCCAAACCACTTTATGCAATAACAACACCCTACTCCCCAGAAATATACATACTAAACGCAAGTAGTACCGCTGCCAGCGTATTAAACAAAAGCTCATCATCTATTGTATCCATAAATGCAGTAAAGGTTTGGCAAGAGAATGGAGAGTTCAACAGAATATTAAAGCTAGGGTCTAAGGGTAATGATGTTAAGGTCCTACAAATCATCTTAAAATCCTTAACAGTTGACAAGACAAAAAATTCAACCACAGGATATTTTGGACCAAATACTCAAAAGAACCTAAAAATAGTACAGACCAAGTTAAGTCTTCCTGTAACCGGAGAGTTAGATTCATCAACCAAAATGGCGATAAACGATCTTATGTTTAAAGAACTTTGTCCAACATCAGTTAGGATAATTGAAGAAAATGATTTAATAAAAAGTGATTTTGACAAGGTATTTGAAAACTTAAACAGATCAACAGCAGTTCCACTTGATTATATTCCTCAGGATTTGGTTAGGGTTTCAAAAGATATCAAAACTATTGGAGTTATGTGTGTCTCAAATAGAATTACAAGACATTTAAATGAAATGATATCCGACGCAAAAGAGGAGAATCTAGATATTGCAATCACGTCTTCATATAGAAGTGCGGATATGCAAAAATTTTTATATTCAATGTGGATAAACAAGAGCGGACCCTCAGCTAAATCTGGAATTGCAGAAGCTGGACACTCTGAACATCAACTTGGAACAACAATAGACGTAACAGGAAAAAGCATTCACTACGCTGGAGTTAGTCCAAAATTTGCATACAGCAAGGAAGGAAAATGGATGGCCAAGAATAGTTATAAATACGGTTTTATAATGAGCTATCCTGATAAAAAACAAAAGGAGACGGGCTACATTTATGAACCATGGCATTTTAGATACATTGGCGTAGATAATGCAAATGATATCTTTACAGAGAAAATGACAATTCAAGAGTTCTTGAGTTTTGCAACAACAACCACAATGCCAGCAACATCAACAGCAAGCTCTGCAACATCTACAACACCCTCCATTTAGAAAAACCAGTTTTTAAGAACATTACTCCATAAGACAAAGAAACTAAATATTCCAAAGAAAGCAAAAATTATTCCTATAATTATTTTTCTTGGCCAACTTGGACGAAAGACCTTTGGTAAAACAGAGTGATTTAGCCAGAAAACTAGAGCTAGATGCACAAACATCGCAAAGGCATTAATTACAGCCCCTAGTATTATTAATGTCTTTGGCTCATATATATTAAATATGAATAATATTATTCCAAAAGCTATTTGTGCCCAGACAAATGAATAATATAGTTTTGATAGATTAATCTTTCCATCTTTTTTACCACGCAATTTTTTAATCGCTAAGTTCTCTGCCATAATACGAGACGTTGAATCCATAATTCCCAATTGTGTTTGAAACAACATTACAGACACCGCAATCAAAAACAGTGTTCCTATAATTGGATACGTTGTTTGACCAATAATCAAACCCTCCTTAATTACAAAACTAATTCCTTGTGCATTACCCGCAAGACCATGTGTTGTGGCATAAGAGAGAATCATCAAAAACATCATAGAAATAAGACCTAGAAACCAAAACACAAAAGCATGTTCAATACTGATTAACTTCCACCATTTTTTGAAGCGACTTACGTCTTCAACTGTTGCTGCACAATCAGTTCCATCTAGAACAATTTCAGTCTCCTTATGCTTGGAGAAGAGGCTTGCAATCTTTTGAGAATAAACACCCATTCCATATCCTTTTTCCTTTATATAAATTGACTGAGTTAAATTTAAATTACCTCCCGCTCCAGAGTAGGCAAACGCAGCCAAGAATGTTGCCATACTTATTCCGGTTGGCAAAAACCAAAATCCATCCCCCTTTCCAATCAAACCGTTCATCAACGCAATCCAATCCGTCTGTGTACTTATAAAAATCGCAAGTAGAAACAAGAATGGCACAGCAACACCTAGAATTATTTTTGTGAGAGTCTCCATCATTCCATATACCGTTTTTCCCGTACTTAGAATCAGACCTATTACAAGCAACAAGATCATAGCAACCCACTTAAAACTCTCTATCCCTAAAACAGTAGATATTACCTGGGCTGACGCAGCAACAATTCCCGGAAGTCCAAATCCTATGAAGGTTGAAATAATAAACCAATAGACTGCTGGTTTAAATATTTTATGAATACCAACAAAAACACTCTCTCCCTTAACTAGAGCATACCTCTCAATTTCCATATTTAAGAAGTATTGAAATGTGATTCCAAGAATTGCTCCCCAAGCAATACCCAAACCATAGTTTGCTGCCAAATAAGGCCACAGTATAACTTCCCCAGAACCAAGCCCTAATGCAAGGATGACAAAGCTTGGACCAATTAATTTTCTTAGCGATACAGGTTCAGGAAACAATTTTAAATCTCTCATTTTTATTTATTATTTCTATCAATATTAATACACATATTATACACAAACATATAGAACTATCTAATTTCCTTCCATTCCCCATCTGATCTTTTAAAGAAAAAAACCGTAATAGTGTTTGAAATCCATTGCCACAGCAATCTCGGCCAACCAATTTTATGAGCCCTTCTACCAGTATGATAAACATTAAAACCTAAAGGTAGTTTAGTTTTACCAATTTTTGCTAATCGCCAAAACAAATCCATATCTTCACTAACAGCAATATCTTCATCAAAACCCTTAACCTTTAGAAAGGCGTCTCTTTTAATCATTTGAAACTCTCCCCCAGCAGCACCAAAACCAATATAATTAAGAAAAGAAAAGTACCATGCCAAAATCTTGAATATTATAATATCCCAAATATTTGCCACATCCTTCAAAACAACACACCCCGCCGTTATTGCAACCAAATTCTTGTCTGACTTAAAATATCCCTCGGCTTTTTTTATAAAACCATTTATATCAGGAATGATTACATCAGCATCAATAAATATAATATATTCTCCAATAGATTCTCTTGCTCCAGCATTTCTACCTTGAGCAATATTTTGTCTAGTTAAACCATCGTGAACTATAATTTTATCAGTATACTTTTTAGCAATCTCAATTGTTTTATCCCTACTTTTACCATCCGATATTATTATTTCCTTATCACCCACAAAAGAATTAATTGATTTAAGGGTGTTCTCAATTGTTTTTTCTTCGTTTAATGTTGGAATAATGAAAGATAGCATCTTATTTTGTATTATAAATTACTTTGACTTACTTTATAGCTCCTTACTTTTCTTGTTTATATAGCGAGAGAAAAGATAGAAGGCGGTTAAAATAACAACCGCAACGGTAATCAAAAAGCCTATTTTTAGATTGCTGGAAATATTCAAATAAACTTGCCCGAAGAAATATCCAATGGACATCAAAGCTGAGACAAGGAAAAATTCTCCTATTATATTTATAATCATATATCTTTTAAAGGACACCTTTGCCATTCCCGCCGCAACCAAGACACCAACCGCAAAACCTAAACCAAGCGTTAACTTAGAAAATATAAGTATTCTCTCATGATATCTTGAAAACAAATCATTAATCTTTTCAAATCGCTCTGGAGTTATTCCAACAAACTTTCCTTTTTTACTCAAAATTGGATGCGCAAAATATCTTCCAGCAACATACCATATTACATCCCCAATCAAATCTCCAATTACTATGGCTATAAAAAGAGGGACTAACTCAAAGAAACCAGTCCTGTACAGAAATCCCGCGGCAATCATTATGATAGGCCCCTCAAAAATAGTTCCAACAGCAACCAGGGGGTATCTAAAGTACGAAGCAAAACCAAGAATATGATTTAAAAGCACTACAGGATCCATAATTCCATTATTGTACTACAAATTATTAAAATAAGTTACTCGCCAAAGAGATTAGTGTTCGATGGAAGAAT
Organism: uncultured bacterium; assembly: GCA_903864515.1. Classification (GTDB taxonomy): domain Bacteria; phylum Patescibacteriota; class Minisyncoccia; order Phycocordibacterales; family CAIZLB01; genus CAIJKW01. Next base: position 66,885 of record CAIPFZ010000018.1, on the reverse strand, counting down.
TGATTAGTTCCAACTTCTTCGCTTTTGTAAATCTCTTTATCTCAGCCTCCCTCCCTCTGGCCTCAAGTAGGGTTTCAAAATTTTCAGAATATTTCAAAAAAACCGGCCTTCTTATTTTTGTATAGTGAGCACCAGATTTTAAATTATTGTGCTGATTGAGTCTTTTTTCAAGATCATTAGTACAGCCAACATATAGGGTTTTATCCGAACATTCTAGAATGTAGACGGTGAACATTATGGGGTGCCTAGAGAGAATCGGACTCTCGATACCGGTTCCACAAACCGGAGTTTTACCACTAAACTATAGGCACCATACGCTTGGCATCAGTTGAATGATTAAATATCAACGGACGCCCACTATATATATCACAAATATTGTCTTTTGACGAGTTTTTAAACCTCAGCTTTTAACCTCATCACTTTTGACACCCACCCCACCCCGCTGGTCAAACCATCCAATTACTTAGCAACAGAATTCAAATAATTTACATACTCCTTAAATGTCACACACTTAACCTTAGGCTTTCCGCAAACATCTTCAGCAAAAGATTTCATAACCTCCCAATAAACACCGTCATTCCATGTTGAGAAATGGTGACCAATTACAACTGGTGCGTGATTACCTTCATAATTACTATTGAAGTAATTTAGATACGCATCCTTCATCTCGCTAAAAAAACTATTCCAAAGTGGGGTACCCTTCTTTGCTACATTTCTGACATTAGATTGATACATCCAAAAATTATAATCCATAGAAAGGACATAATAATTTTTTCCAGCTTTTTGAGATTTTGGGTTACTTATACTGGAATGTAAATTTTTTACCTTAATTATTCCTAATCCTATATGCCAAATACCGTTTTGATCTTTTACCGGATACTTACTTGGCATTCCCATACCACTTGAATCATAAAGATATTTCTTTTCTGCCAAAGCTTTATACATACTGCTATTAACCCCAAGTTCAGGTGCTCTAAATCCAACAATGTCTGACGAATTAAAACTCCAAGGTGGAATTACTATATCCTTGTTATTTTTTTGCACATTCGCTATCACAGAATCAAAAGAATTAAATTCTTGAAGCCACTCATCCTTACTCCACCTTGAACCATTAAAGTGACCCACATTATGTGAACCAATTTCATGACCCTCCAAAAAAGCAGAGTTAATTTGCTCTACTCTCTGCTTAATATCGTAGCCATTATTTCCATAACCAATTAAAGATTTTCCTGGAGATTCTCTTGGTGGAAAATATGCACCCTTAGCCATTTCTCTCGTAATTAAATATATTGGATTAATAAAATATGTGAAATGAATTGGCTTCCCCTTTAATTCCATATCTTTTGAAAATTGACGAGTCTCATTCCACATATTAATAGACCTTGAGCCGTCCAATGAAAATATCACATATTGAATATCTGAATAAGGAAGACTTGAGGATGATGTGGAGGTACTTACATTAAGGGGTGTAGTGTTTAAAATTGCAGTTGAAGTGGATGCTATATCTGTAGAAGGTGATTTTCCAACAAAACTCTGTACTACACTTAATATATTAGCATCACCCGCCGATATAGAATCCATTTCACTCAAGCTGAAAGCTGTCTTGTTATTACCAAGCCAAGCAATTATAAAATTTCCTACTCCGTATATTACAAATGAGGTCACAGCCACAAAGAATAGTATGCCAATGACGCCAATTGTCAGGGTTGCTAATCTTGAATATTGTTTTGATGTTAATTGTGGCGACATTTTTATAAGTTAAATAAGGTGAATGTGTGATAATTAATATTTTGTTTTATGATAATACACTATTTATAAGATGGCGCACCTTCCGAAATACCCATAAAATGGTTTGCTAATCTAGCCATAACGTAGAATAGTGAAGATAGGCGATTAAGATAAGCGAGAGTCCAGGGCCCAACTGATGAAGCGCTACTGTGATTTTCTGAGCTAGCTTCTTGAGATAATGTAACGCGTTGTGTATCAACAATCGCAACAACCCTTCTCTCTGCCCTTCTAACTATAGTTCTTGATATATCACAAAGAACCGCCAACTCTGTTCCACCAGAGACAAAGAAAGTTTTTATTGGAGGTAGTAGTCTTTCAGCTTCATCAACATACTCTTCGCACTCCCTTAGTTTACTCTCACTAATTGTCATATCAGACCCAGCAACCTCAGCTTGAATTATAAAGAGATTTTGCTGAACACCCTCAATTATTTCATTAAAACCCTTTCCTAATATTAAAATATTGCCACCTTCTTTGTTTGATGAGTTATTGGCATCTCGCTTTAACTCCCCTGCTTTAATTTTAATTAAACCCAAAAATGAATTGATTTCATCAAGAGACCCTAGCGCCTCCGCCACCTCAGAACTCTTTGAAATTCTTTGATCGCATCCAAAAGTCTTTGTTGTTCCCCCATCTCCTTTTCCTGTATAAAGTGCCATGTTTTGTGTTTAATTTAAAGCTTTTAATAAATCGATATAATGATATCATACCAACATGAGCAAAAAAGAACAAAAAGAGACATTGAAAATTCCCAAATTAGCTTTTGACCCATATGATTATAAAAAGCAAACCTACAAGGGTGTTGATATTTATACTAGACCTCTGCCTTGGGCAAACTGTACTTTTTTGAAATGGATGATTAAACACGGTGCGCAAGATGACAAGGTAGGATCTGAAGGTACCGCCCATTTCCTGGAACATATTGTTTTTGATGGTAATGACTTATATGGCAACAAGAAGACAATCGATTTGTTTTCAAAGGAATATCTTCTTGATTCACTAAATGCCCACACTCGTTTTACAGACACCTGCTATATTTGTAAGTTCCTACCTCAAAAATCAAATCCTGCGATAGAGGGCATGTATCATTTAATATTTAAACCTCTTGTTAAAGACGAGGATATTGAACATGAAAGAAAGGTAATAACTCAAGAAGGTTGGGATTATTTGTTGAACGATAAATACATAGCATATCTAAAGAAATGGAGTAAAAATCTTTATAATGATATACCTGAGAAAAGTAGAATGTCATCCCCTTTAGGTTGGATTGATACTGTTGCAAAAATATCAAAGACAGATATTTTATCAGCACACAAAAATTATACTAGAGAGAATTCTATTATAATTCTAACTGGAGTAGTTAATGAATCCATCGTCAGGGAAATAAAGGATAAAATTGATCTGTTACCAAGTGGAAAAGCACGTCCATCTTTTAAAATACCTTCTAAAATAAATCTTCCTCAGGAAAAAAGATGGGTAAAAACCTACGCAGAAATTGGAAGAACTGATAATAAACAGGCGGTTTTGGAGATAGACAGGGTTCTTGAGCTTAAAAAATCAGATGAAGAGACTTTGGGTTTGATTACTACGATACTTCGGGAAGTATTGTTTAGAAGACTTAGACACGATAATAGTTGGTGCTACGGAGTTGGAGTTAATTTCTTTAAGAATCCAAAATATATTTCTCAAAATATTTGGGTTAAGGTTGCACCTGAGAATATAATAGACGCTGAAAACATAATTTGGGACACCATAGACAGATTCGTCAAAGGAGAATATAGAGAAGATTGTGAGAGAGAAAGAAAAATTATCATAGAAAGAACACTAGCCAGTGAATTCTTAAGTGGCGATATTGCAGAATCAGCAGAGCGAGAAATTGCATCCGGAAGGAGTGTAAAAAAATTAAGTGAATATCTAGAGGGGGTTATAAGGGCTGACTATGACAAGGCCGTTAAGCACCTATCTTCATATTTCAAAAAAGAAGATGTATTTACTGAGATTACTATTTCAGAGGAATTCAAGGGGAAAATTAAATAGAAGAATAATAGACAACAATCTTTATTTACCTCCCTCCATATAATAAACACAGGCGTTTACAAGAGCAACACCCTCTGCTTTTGCTTCGGGAGAAGATCCTTTTTGAAAATATTGGGTGGCATAATCTACGCAAGCCTCCCTGGTTTTACCAATTGGTTCATTTTCAATTGTATATTTAAGCATACTTATATCCTCGCTATCTAAAATACTATTATCCACTTTGGGATTAATCTTAATACCCTTTATTACACCTGATTTTTTATCGACATTTTTACCCATGACGGCAGTAGTAGTAGAAGTAGTAGAAGTAGAATTTAATCCTGAAGATGTCTTTGTATCAAAACGATCAGTATTTACTTCAGTCTGCATATTTTGGTTTGAATTATTCTTAACAGTATCATTAGTATAATACTGCGCACCGGCCATAGACAGTACCATTAACAAAACAGGAGTTATTGCAAAGAACTTTCCACTTAGGGTATTTCGATAAATTATTGCAATAACGATAACGATAACTGGTATAGCCATGAATAAAATCATCATCGATGAAAAAAAAGATGTTGATAATAATTCATTTTGATACGACTTACCGCCAATAATACCAGTTACATAGAAAAACAATGACGACGCGAGCTGGAGACCTAGGCAGGTTATAATCCATTTTCTATTTCTTAGAAAGCCATAGGCCAAAACCGCAGCTGGTATAACCCCAACTACCAAATAACCATATAATTTAAAAGCTTCAAAAAAGCTATCTCTTCCCCCACCTAAAGCGGCTGCCAAAACACCAAGCAGGACACCTCCCACCATAGGTACAATAATTGAGGAGACGGCTGAAAAGATTTGAAAATATCCGTATAATTTAAAAATTGCTTGGACCCATATTGGAGTGACCACCTCCTGATCATATTTTGAAAACCGTAGATTGTTTCGTTTTATTATTGGATCCGTTACTTTTGCGATATTATCATTTACATTATTTTCCATACCACAATATTAACAAAATTAAAAACTAAAGGCCATAAACACTTACTTAATAAAAAAAAGGGGGCAGACCGGTGAGTTGACAATGTAATGACAAATGCATTATACTTCCCATATGAGCATTCAAACAACTATACAAATCAGGATAGAGGAAGATTTGAAAGAAAAAGCATCAAATGTACTTAAGGACATTGGACTAGATCTTTCCTCTGGAATCAAACTCTTTCTCAAGGAGGTTGTTACAAGTGAGTCCATCCCCTTCTTTCCTTCAACCATCAAAGGTAAGAAACTCTTAAATTACGAGTTGTTGAAAAAGGAAGTTGCAGAAGCAAAGAAGAGTGGCAAGGGATTTGCAACAAGCGAGGAAATGTTGGATGATATCCTAAATAGGTAAAAATTTATATTTTCTTCGGGTTTTCTTTGGTGTGTAAATGATATTCTGTGCACTATGTATAGGATATATTATACCAACAATTTTAAAAAACAATTAGAGAAAGTCTTATTGTCAGGAAGATATACAGAATTTGAAATCAATTATGTTATTAACATTTTAACTTCTGGAAAAGTCTTAGCTCCGAGATTTAAAAACCACAAACTAAATGGTGAATACTCAGGTTTTTATGAGTGCCATATTCGCCCAGATTTACTATTAATCTATGAAAGGGATAATAACAGTATGATACTAACAGTAATATCCATCGGTAGTCATTCAGAGCTCTTTGGTCAATTTAATTTTGGTGCGCGAGAGAGGACTTGAACCTCCACGCCCTTACGGGCACATCCACCTCAAGGATGCTTGTCTACCAGTTTCAACACTCGCGCATTGGTATATTATGCATAAAAGCAAACAACAAAACAAGACCATCTTACTGGTCTTGTTTTTATACACCACTGTGGCGCCTGTCTTATTTAAATTATGCTGTAGCTGTTGTGTCTTCTGTTGTTGCCTCTACCACCTCTACCTCCGGCTCAGCTAGTGCTGCTGCAGCTGCCTCCTCCGCTTCTAATCTTGCAGCCTCTGCTTTAGTTAAATGAGATGAATCACGCTTTGTCATTTCCATCTTCATTCTCTTACTAATTTCTTTAGCCGCCTTGTCTCTAATATAGTAAAGTTTAGCACGACGAACCTTAGCACGCTTTGTAACTTCTATCTTATCAATATTAGGTGAATACAATGGGAAGATTCTTTCTACCCCATAGCCTCCAGAAACCTTTCTAACGGTAAAAGTACCGCCAGCTTCACTTCCGTGCTTTCTAGCAAGAACAAGCCCTTCAAAAACCTGAAGACGAGTCTTACCTTTTTCTTGAATTTTTTGATACACCTTAACCGTATCACCTACGCGCATATCAAAATCCTTTCTAGTAGCATCTGTTTTAGCCACTTTAATATCCTTTTTAACTGTTTTTATAGCTGCTGTCATAGGGAGCAATATAGCAGAGATACTCTGTTTTTGCAAATCCAGGGACCTGTCTTCCTGTTGGTTAAACTAAATAACTATCCGTTTAATTAGGGGGTTGATTCTAGTAACAAGCTCGTAAATGGACATATTTGCCAATTTAGCCATATTTAACAAACTATTTTTGCTTTTATCACTCCTTCCAATTATTTCAACCTCGTCACCAACCCTTATTCCCGGCACCATTGAAACATCTACCATTATTATATCCATACACACATTACCCAAGACCTTACAGGCAACTCCCCCTATATAGACACAGCCAACACGGGAAAGGCCCCTGGGGAATCCGTGCCAATAGCCAATTGGAAGAATAGCTATTTTTGTATCCTTATTTACCCTTTCAGATAGATCATAACCAACCCCCTCCCCCTTTTTAATCATTTTAATTTCTGCGACAATTGTTTTCCAAGATAAAACGGGGCTTATCTTTATCGTTCTACTTTTATACTTCTTTGATTCTTCGGATGGCCACAGTCCATACATTCCAATTCCAACTCTAATCATATCGAAACGAGCATTTTCATAAATTAGACTTCCTCCTGTTGCTGACGCATGTCTTATTGGATGTATATTTAATTCTTTTGATAAAAAATTTACCCACTCTGTGAACTCCCTAATCTGCCCATTAGTATAATTCCTATCACTTGGATCTTTTGCAGATGCAAAATGAGTAAAAATACCTTCAATCTCTACCTTAGAGAGGACACCCCTTAAAGCCGACAAAACTTCAGTTTTTTGGAATCGATTAAAACCATGCCTATGCATACCAGTATCCAATTTCAAATGAATTTTTAACTTACCTCTAAATTTAGTCCTTAAAATTTCCTTGATAGTTTCCATTGAGGATACAGCAATACTCAAATCGTTCTCTTGTGCAATTTTCAACATCTCTGGAAGGACATATCCGAGAACAAGAATTGGTTTCTTAACTCCCTCTTTTCTCAGGGTAAGGCCTTCAACGACAGAATCAACACCAAACCAATCAAGGTTCTTATCCTTCATAATTGTATTTGAAAAATCCCAAAGACCATGTCCATAAGCATTAGATTTAACAACAGACATTATTTTCACACCATCTCCAACTAGACCTCGAAATGATTTTAAGTTATTCAGAACTGATTTCTTATCTATTTCAATCCAAGTTCGGAGTCCTTTAGTTCTATTCTTCATTATCATTATAATAAAGCATCTGTGGCTTTTTTGAAATCCACCGGAAGCTCTGCCTCAAATTCACTCATCTTTCCACTTATATCTCCTTCATTATCCACAAGAGCATCTACTGGTAAAATTAATTTTAATTTTCTTGCGTGAAGCGCTAGGCGAGCAAAACCTAGAGCATACGGATGATTCTCAGCATACAAACTATCCCCAACAACAGGATGATTAATTGCTTTAAAATGAACCCTGATCTGATGTGTCCTTCCAGTTAGTGGATGAACCTCAACAAGAGTAAACACTAGTGGTATTTTTGAATTACCTTTACCAACCATTATCGCCCCACGTTTCATTACAGGATCACCGTCAAATCTCTTTAATACTTTATATTCAGTCACAGCAGGTCTCAACTCACCACGTGAAAAACGTTGTGCGCTCCATTTTCTAAAGTCCCCCTTACTTCTTCCTATGTGTCTATCAATAACCCCCTCATCTTCCTTAACAGCACCCCACACAAAAGTATTGTATGTTTTCTTAATTACATGATCTTGAAATTGTTTTTTGAGTATTTCAAAGGCTGGCTGATTTTTAGCCACCACCATAACACCAGAAGTTTCTTTATCCAATCTATGAACAATACCCGGTCTTCTTAGAATTGTAGGTTCTTTATTAGGCCCCCTACCAATCATCATAGGCTCACCAACATCTTTAGTCTCAGGAAATTCCTCCTCCACAAAGTCACACAAGGTTTTTTCTTGTGATTTACCATCACCGTGAACCATAATGCCTGCAGGCTTATTTATGATTAAAACGTCCTTATCTTGATATATTATAGACAACATTACCGTTATCATACTTGATATTGATATTATTTCAATAATAGTATATATTATGAGAACCAAGTGAGGGCGATTAGCTCAGTTGGTAGAGCAACTCATTTACACTGAGAAGGTCAGGGGTTCGAGTCCCTTATCGCCCACCAAAAATAAAAGCATGGAGATAAACTCCATGCTTTTATTGTTATCCATAAACCATATTTGCAACGTCGCCTTAAAACAAAAACGCCCTTCTGGGCGCTTTATCTGTTGTGCTCTCGGTAGGAATCGAACCTACATTAACGGCTTAGAAGTCCGCAGTTCTATCCATTGAACTACAAGAGCATGCAAGTACAATAGCATATTTTTAAAATTTTACCAGCCCTCTTGATCACCCCGGTTTATCTCACATTAGCACTTGAACCGGTACTAGTAGAAACAACTCCAGCAGTAGTAGTGGTGCCACCCTTGTTCACATTACTACTAGTACCAACATTCAGATCATCACTCACCACAGCTGTACTTGTTCCACCTGTCCACAAGAACTCCTTTACTTTGTATTTATAAACAACCTCCTTGATTTCTGCTTCTTTATCTTTTACAGGAACATATTCAGATACATTAACTAGACTATTTCCAAAATCAGATTTTACGGAAAAATAAAAGAAATAGCTCCAGACAAATATTGCAGTTATAAGCAAAACGCTCACTACAATAATCCTTTGCCAGTCTAAGATGGGATGACTACCAAATATATACATTCTTTTTAAACTACTGCCGAGTTTTCCCATTTCTATTTTCATATTATTTTTCTTTAATAACCAATATTTCTATATCTAATTGTTCGACCGTTGAAGTCCCCTTAGATCCCGCAGTCTTTGTCACTGAATAACTTCTAATCTTGGTGTTTAAGGGTAATGTCTCAATCTTTTCTACAAACCCAGCAATTGATTTACTTGATCCATTTAATGTCTCTTTAATACTTAAATATTCCTTATCAAGCTTTGCTAATTTTTCATCGGATACAATTTCAATTGAGTTCGTATTATAAGTCAATCCAAAACTTTCAGCTAAATTCTCTATTGTTTGAACAAACTGTATAGAACCCTCATTTCCAGAAGGAACAATATACTTAGACAGCTCGGCGTTTCTTTGGTCAGCATTCTGAGCTACACGCTGAATTGAACTTAGACTTTCTTCTTCCTTCTTTAATTCTACTGATTTAGCATACATATCACTTAAACTACTACCCATACCTCCAACATAAGTTACAGTGTAAAAATATCCTGCAATAGAGATGGTTGCTAGGGTTACGGATATAATTAATGTGCTAATAGTTCTTTTGGACATGATTATTTTTTAATAACTCTAATTAAATTGAAATTTAACGAGAAACTTAAATCTTTTTTCTTGGTAAAACCGGTAATTGGAATATTAATACCACTAAATTCACTATTTGATTTTAATTTATTTTGAAGCTCAAGCAGTCTCTCTCTATCTGGTGCCACGCCACTTATACTAATTGATGCGGAACTATCGTCTATTAATCCGTAAGTATACCTGTCTATATATACACCTTCAGGCAAGCTGTCGACTATCTTTAGATAAGTATTCCTGGGAGACGGTACACCTACAAACATCTTAAGTGCACCCAAGCTAGAATTAACCTGCTTAATCTTATCTTGAAAATTCTGATCACGAAGAGCCTTAGTTGAGTTTTCCTTACTTTGATTATCGTTTTTAATATGATTAATCTTACTTACTGATATTAAATAAATCGGCAGAGTTAATGCCATACCAGTAAGGGATATAAAGATGATCATCCAAGATACAACAATAACAAGTCTCATCTTGTATTCCTTTGTCACCTTATTCTTTTGTGATTCAGTTAATAGATGTAACATTTTATTGATCTTTTAATAAAGCTAGCCCAAAGGAAACGCCGTAACTTAATGATTCCTTCATGGATATATCTGGAATACTATCTTCAAAGGACAGTATGTTTGTCCACACATTTGCAATTTCAACCGGCGTTTTAAGTGAAATTGCCAAGAAATCTCTGAATCCAGAAATACCAGCCTCCTTTCCTGCAATCAATACTTTTTTTACACCAACAGAAGATTGGGGTACTTGCCTAGATAATTCAGATATACTGTTTTCAATTATCTTGGAACTATTCATACCATTCCAGTACATAAGAACCTTTCTAATTTCACTGACCAATATATTTGCTGTACCAATTAAAGCGTTTGATATAACTTCATTTTCTTTATCCCTTGAGAATCCTTTTTCATACTTTAAGACAGAAGATTGATCTTTATCAAAAGATGTCGCCTGCATTACTGCATTAGTAAAATCCTCAGATCCAAGGGTTATTGTAGATGTAAACTGCACAGTTTCATCATTTACAATAGAGAGTACAGTACTCTTGTGACCAACGTTTATTATAAGATAATTTTCTCTGTCTCCCCTCTTAACAATAGCTCTTGATAGCGCCTGGTTTTCAATCAAAAAGGATATTGGAAACATTCCACATGATTCAAATAGTTCTATATATTCATTTATAACAACCGTAGGAACAACAGATACGGCCAAAAACTGCATACCCGTATTTTCATTTTTCTTTATTCTATGGTAATCAAACACAGCGTCATCTATAGATATTGGAACGTTTTCTTCAAGGTGCATCTCTATTCTATTTCTAATTTCTTCCTTTGTTCCATCAACCACCTCTATTGTAAACAAATACGCTTTTTCCTCCGGAATAGAGACTTCAACAAACTTTAACTTATACTTCTTTTGAATATTCTTCATGACTTCAATCAGATTTTTGTTAGAAATTAAAGATTCATTTGGAAGAATTGGAGAAGCGAGATTTTCTTCAGCACAATATTTCAGTCTCAACCCCTTAGATGTTCTAATCAATTCAGACACGTGAACAGACGATGAACTAATATCCACACCAGCGTGTGACATCTCCAGATAATGTGGTGTTGGAAAATATTTATTTAGAAAATCTAAATGTGACATGTACTACTATTCTATCATAACAAAAAGATTTTGTTATGATTATTTGTGTAAAATTAAATAACTTTAATTTACTTTTATTTTAACTTCGTTCCATTCGGTAAATCCTTACTTGGATTAAGTAGAGCAAGATCATTCTCATGACTTCCTGCCAAAATCATAGCCTGACTTTCTTGTCCCATCATCTTCCTAGGTGCAAGATTTGTGACAAAGGGAAATTTTTTTCCTATCAACTCTTCTATTTCAACATATTTAGCAATTCCAGACAAAACCTGCCTTGGTTTTTCTTCACCAAAGTCCACTGAGAGCTTTAATAACTTATCAGAACCTTCAACTGTCTCAGCGGTCATAATTTCACCAATCTTAATTTCTACCTTAATAAAATCATCAATTGTTATATATTCTGGTGTGCTTTTTACTTCACTCTTTGATTCACCCTTTGGAGCTTCTGTCGATTCTGTATTGTTTAAATTATCGGAACTTGTTCCCAAATCTTGTGATTGTGTATTCATATTTTTAAATTTTATTCTATCTAAATAACTTTGTAAAATGATAGCAGCTGCAGATGCGTCAGCGTTTTTGTTCTCTCCTTGAATTTTTGTCGCTTGGACAGTTGAAAATAGTTCTGGCTCATAAACTATCTTAAAGCCGTAGCTCTCAAGTTTTGAACCAAATATTCTAGCGTCCGTCATTATTGTATTATCAAAACCCTTCAGATCAACGGAATGTCCAATTATTACAGTATCAATCTCCTTCTCTTTTAATATCGATAATACTTCCTTTTCTGTTTGACTCATTCTCTCCTCTCTTTTATCTGTGTCATGTCCAAAACCTGGCACCACACACAAAGGAAAAGCCAACAAACCAAGCTCATCAGAAAGAGCAACTCCAATTCTTTTTGAGCCAAAATCTAGGCCTATTATTCTCTTTTTAATTTCAGAGACAGCTTTATTCATAAGTACAGTTAGTCTAGCAAAAAGAATGATTTATGGCTAATTAAACTGATTAAACATCACTTAGAATTAATAGTTTAAGTGGTCTATTGTTTTTTTCCTTATTTTTGCTAATATGACAAACACGGAGGAGTGGCAGAGTGGTCTAATGCACTTGTCTTGAAAACAAGAGTCTCTTTACGGGGACCGTGAGTTCGAATCTCACCTCCTCCGCCGATACAATAAACATGACTTAGCCCCGTCGCACGAAGTGCGACGGGGCTGTTGTTTATACAGGTTGTTTGTGTAAATCAGGCGACAACCCGCACTGCTCTTGGTGCTGTAACCTTGAGGTGTGTCTTCTCAACTAAGTCAGGATGCGTAGATTCATCACCCGGCTCCAATTCCTTAAGTGACAGAAAGAAACACCCTTCTTTGTGATTGGAAGCACGATCTTGGTTTTCATGAGAAATACCAGTGTAATACACCGTTGGAAGATTTGCACGCGAACGATCAAACGAACCAACAATCTTAGTACCCAAAGCTTTTGCTGCTTGTTCTGCATCATCAGCCTCTATCACGAGGAGAAGTTGATGATGGTAATAGAGGGTTCCTCCCAAAACCCACACCCCATCCTTGTTTCCGTTCCTAATTGATATCAGTCTGTACAAAAACGTTTTCATTTTTTCCTTTCAGGTTGATGGTTTACTGTCTCTGGTGAATATATTAACAAGAATACTTAAAATTAACTAGATAATCGCAAAACACACATCTCAGACAACTTAGTTTAAACATGTTAATATGTACCCATTGAAGACTTGATATGTGAGGGTTATCCTGTTTATCTAAATATTAAAGCATCAAATTAATTAAACTAAAATGCAGTATTTTATTGGAATTCCATTACCAGATGATATTAAAGAAAAGATTGTGAGCTTTCAAAAAAGTTTTCCAAACAATAAAGTCCCCTAATGGTAGAGCCTCACATTACAGTTAAAGCTCAAGGTGGATTATCTGAAGATAAGGGCTGGATTTCTTCTGTTAAAAAAGCAGTTCAGGGTTATCCTAATTTTCACATATCAATGGTTGATGTTGGTAATTTTGGAGAAAACGTTGTCTTTCTAACCCCTTCACCCACAAGGGAATTATCAGACCTTCATAAAATACTTATGAATACAATTAAGCCTGGTGACGAATTAACTAAAAAATATTTTGAGGGTGCTAATTATCATTTTCACCTCACACTAGCTGGAACGTCATGGGGGATGACATCTCAAGAACTATTATTAGTAAAGGAAGGGGCGAAAGACAAATTGTTAAAACTACCTAAATTTAAAGTTTCTTTTATAAGAGTATATGAAAAAAAGATTTCTGGTGGGAAGTACGAGAAGCTTATAGATATTCCGTTTCAAGATAAATTTTAATGATATAGCAATATCATTAATCGAGTGATATAATTATTTTAATTATGAACGATGAATCACAAGTCAAATCAATAACCTGGGAAACTTACGAGCATGAGCATCGTGAGAAAAGTAAAGACTGGTATTGGTCTCTTGGAATACTAATTGTTACAGCATCCTTTCTTTCTATTATATTTGGTAATTATCTATTTGGAATTCTTTTAATAGTTATTGGTATATCTCTTGCTATTGTAGGGTCTAGACATCCTAAATTAACTATATTTGAATTAAATAGAATGGGAGTTAGAATTGGTAACAAACTCTACCCTTACGCTACTCTTGAGTCATTTTGGGTTCAAGATAATGAGGAACACGGTAGAATGTCTCAGCTTTTAATTAAGTCTAGAAAGTCACTTGTCCCATTATTGATAATTCCAATTGATGGAATAGAGACTCATGAGATTAGAGATTTTTTGTTGTATAATCTACTTGAAAAGGAGATGGAGGAGTCACTTTCTCAACTTATACTAGAAAATTTGGGTTTTTAGCAAATCTGTGGTACTTTTTATGGTATTGCTCTCGTCGTTCAATGGATAGGACATGACTTTGCGGAAGTTAAAATGTAGGTTCGATTCCTACCGGGAGCACCAATTTATAAGATAGGTCTAATTACTGCAATTAGCATACGCCTACCCCATTAAAGAATTTGGCACATAAGCCAATCAAGAACAATAGGCATTCAAGGCAAAAGATTTTTATCTGTGATAAAATACTTCCATGAACAAGATAATGCTTTCAATCCCAGTAATATACCTAGCTGTGTATTGGTTGGGCGCTTTCTTTATAGTGTATCACCTTCTTAAATATGGCATTACATCTTGGCCAAAGAAAATTGTGGCTGTATTTTTAGCCGGATCCATCATTCTCAGTATGCTTAGCTTCATGCTCTTTACTCAAATAGACTTTAAAAAAATGTTTGGAAGTGAAAGTACTTTCATAAAGGAAAATAGTGTCATCTTAAATAATTTTAAACAAAAAACACAATAATCATGCCTAAAGTAATATTAAAAAAACACAATTGGTTTTTTGAGGGAAAAGAGGAGGAGGAAGATGTTATTCTCGTTTTACACAGACACTGGATTACTCTTACCGCAAAAATACTACTTATTGGCTTTTTTGTATTCCTACCCTTTGTTTTTCTAGTTGCTTTTAGCTCTATAATTGTTAAATATGACTTAATAGCAATCTACTCCTTTCTTTGGATTACCTATTATCTATTCCTATGGTTTTGGCTATTTTATGTAATTACGATGTATACGCTAGACAACTGGATTGTCACAACAGAGAGGGTTGTGGACAGTTTACAGACTGGTTTTTTCAACAGAAGAGTTGCTGAATTACAATTGGATAAAATACAAGACGTTTCTTATAAAGTTCAAGGTTTAATACCGACTTTTTTCAATTATGGAGTAATAGAGATACAAACTGCAGGAAAGGATAATAAATTCTTCTTTGAACAGATTTCTAATCCTCAAAGAGTTAAGGACGTTATTATGGAACTAATATTGGAGGAGGAGCAGAAGGAAGAAAATGGACCAAACCCCCATCATCACATATTGGTAAAGAAGGATGGAAACGCAGTCCCCTTAACAACAGAGCCGATTGTTAAAGAACACCCTACAATACTGGGAGATAATAAGAATATTGATGATGTAGATCCAAAGGATCTTAAGCAAGACCCCCTTATTTAATCCCCTCAACAAAAAATACCTCAGATGAGGTATTTTTTGTTGATAAATTAATCTATTTAATTAACTTAACTTCTTAACCATTTTACTTAATCTTGACTTCTTTCTGTCTGCTGCGCCTTTCTTTATAAGACCGTTCTTTGCAGCCTTGTCTAATTCCTTGTAAGCCTTAGATAGAGCTGTTTGAGCAGTAGCTTTGTCTGTTGAAGTAAGAGTCTTAACAGCCTTAACAGCTATGTCTACCTTCTTCTTACGACGAACATTAACAACTCTCTTTCTCTCTGAGCCTCTAAGTGCTTTTTTTGCTGATTGGGTTATTGGCATATGTATTGCAAACAATAGCAGAAAAGTTGTTTTTTGACAACTACACAATAAAATATATCACTTTTACCAAATCACCATAATAAAATATGCTATAATGCGCACATGATTGGATACCTAAAAGGAGACATTATTTATAGGGATTTGAAGTTTTTGATCGTAAACACAGGAAACGATCAAAACGGTGTGGGTTATAAAGTTTACACCACCCCTGATTTTATTGCAGAAACAGAAGGTATTTCTCATGTCGATATCTGGATTCACACCGTTGTCAAAGATGATGCAATAGACCTCTACGGCTTCAAAAACAAAAACTCATTAGACTTTTTCAATCTCCTGCTTAGTGTTTCTGGTATAGGGCCTAAATCTGCTTTGAATATTTTAGGACTTGCTAATACTCAAAATCTTAGACAAGCTATTGTCTCTCAAGATATTTCATACTTAACAAATGTATCTGGGATAAGTAAGAAAATCGCAGAAAAGATTGTTATGGAATTAAAAGGTAAGATATTGGGTGATATGGATGACGATTCAATTGAGGGTGGAATAATATCAAACAACAAACAAAATAGGGGTATTGAAGTGGAGGCACTTGAAGCACTTAAGGCATTAGGTTATACTCAGCGCGAAGCAAGAGAAGCGCTTGAGAATGTTTCCAAGGAAATTAGAGACACGAAGGACATAAGTACAATACTTAAAGCAACTCTTAAAGTATTGAGTTAAACTCCTTTTTTCTCCCCCCCCACCATCTCACCACATTTCTTTATTATTCAAGATACAGTAATCGTCAAAAATGCCAGAATTACCAGAAGTACAAACAACCGTTAATGGTTTAAATAAAAAAGTAAAAGGCGCAAAGATAATTGATGTCTGGAGTATTTATAATAGTCCATATTATAAATCGAAGGAGAATATTAAAGATCCGAAGTTTTTCACAGAATTCAAAAACAGAATTATTGGAGCAAAAATTATAAATGCAGAACGTAGAGCAAAAAATATTTTAATAAATCTAGACAACAAGGAAACTATTCTTATTCACATGAAAATGACTGGTCACTTAATGTTTGGAGAATATACAAATACAAGCATTTCCTCAAAAACAAGGAGTAAAGCCACATCCATTAAGTCAGATGACCCATGGAAACCAACAAATACTAACAATCAAGCCTTGAACGATCCATTCAATTCTCACATAAGGCTTGTTTTTAGCCTCAGTTTACTGCATAAAAAATCAGAATTCACTGAGAGGTGCAAACTAGTCTTATCTGACACTAGAAAGTTTGCAAAAGTTACTGTTATAAAAACAGATAAATTATTTCACTCCTCTGATTTAGCCCATCTTGGACCAGAGCCTTTAAACAAGGAATTTAATTTTGAAATATTTAAAGATCAAATTAATAAAAAACCAAATGGTAAAATTAAGACAGTACTATTGGATCAAACAATAATTGCAGGTATTGGTAATATTTATTCCGATGAAGCACTTTGGCTTTCAAATATTCACCCAGAAAGTATTGTTAGAAACATTCCGCAACATGCGCTTAAAAAACTTTTTCAATCCATTTTAACTGTTTTAACAAATGGAATAGACTTTGGAGGAGACTCAATGTCTGATTATAGAAATATAGATGGAGAAAAAGGATCTTTTCAAGAACAGCACAATGTTTATAGAAAGAAGGGAGAGTTGTGCAGCAAAACGGAATGCAAGAGGTTAAGCAAGACAGAAACAGGCAAGACAAAAGAAGTCTTAAAATATACAATCAAAAGAATTGTAGTTGGAGGCAGAAGTACTCACTATTGTGAGAATCATCAAACTAAATATTGAAACAAGACAATTCCAGCTGTTACTGAAACATTTAATGATTCTTTCATTCCATTCATTGGTAACTCAATACAAACATCAACCTTATCTAAAATCTTTTTAGGCAGCCCTAGAACCTCATTTCCAAAAACAAAAGCTATGGGCAAACCCTCCGCTCCAGTCTTTTTATCTATAGTTTTTTTGTTTACATCATTAAACAAACCCTCCAGACTTAAACTCTTATAATTTATTGAATTATTTGTCTGCTCTACTGCAATAATTTTAAAGCCTTCTTTTTTTAATTTATTTAATAAAGTAATGTGACTTTCAAAATATTCCCACGCAATAGTCTTTTCTGCCCCCAAGGCAGTCTTAGCAATTTGGGGTTGGGGTTTATTAAATTTATTCAATGGTGTTGGAGTATAACCAGATATATATATTCTTTTTACCCCAGCAGCATCGGCCGTCCTAAAAACAGACCCGACATTATGGGCACTTCTTATGTCAGGCAAAACAACAACGGCGTTAAAACTAAGCTTATTTATAGCTTTTTTATTTGAAGTACCCATTAAATTATGGTCTTTTTTAGTTTTTTCGTTATTAGCATTAGACATTTCTTGTTTTTTTGATATAGTTTTAACATTATTTGATAATACGTACAAGAAAGCTGAATAAGTATTTCGTACCTAATTTACATCAAATATATCCGCTCGTAGCTCAGTCGGTAGAGCACCTGCCTTTTAAGCAGAGGGTCGTAGGTTCGATTCCTACCGAGCGGACAATTTTGCCATCAATAAAGAATACGCATTAGGCACCCCCCCTTTTTTTGGTCTGTTTAGATTTTAAAGATACCACTCCCCATCTTCTCTTTCTAAGATTGTAAAGCCCGCCATGATTGCATCACAAAGATAGTCTTCAAACTGACTGTATTCCTCTTTAATTTGAGATTTATATAAGTATGTATAATATAACTGCTTCTTTTCTTGTCTAATGACAGCCGGCGCCATATTGTCTTTAAGTAAAAAGGCATTTAAAAGCAAACGTCCAATTCTTCCATTTCCATCAGAAAAGGGGTGAATTTGTTCAAACTTGCTATGAAATATAGCCGAGAAAGAAATTATATTAAAATCTTTTTTACTTAGAAAATCATCGGAAAACCTTATCAATTCTTGAATATTTTTCTTAATACTTAGATAGTTTGAGGTTGGTAAGTTTACACCAACAATTCTGACAGCGTGATTACGATACACCCCAGCATTTGGTATTATCCCATTCATTAAAATACCGTGTAGTTTAAGTATCAGATCTTCATTTATCTTTTGCTTTTGTAGTAGATAATCAAACAAATACAACAAAGCAGTTTGATGATTTTTGGCTTCCATATGCTCCATTAATGTTTTTTCAGATATAGCAATATTATTAAACAGTATATTAGCAGTATCAGGTTCAGTTAAGGTGCTACCTTCAATACCATTGCTGTGATATGTCAATTTTAGAATGAACTGATCTCTAATGTCGGGATTATCTATAATTTCACGCAAAACGCTTTTATACCCGAGTGTTTTATACTGCAAAATTTTTCTTTTTTTATTTAATTCATCTTCTGGAATTTGCTTTTGGCCGGTAACCTCTAGAAACAAATCATTGATTATCTTTTCTTTTTTTAATCTAGGAATACTTTTACCAATAATCCAACTGTTAAGGGTAGGGAAAGAAACACCAAGTTGCCCAGCAAGCTTGGTTTGGGTTAAACCCAGTGTCTTTTGTATTGTTTCTAGTTTTTTAGATATATTCATAGACTTGTTTGGTAAAATAAGTAAACCAAGACCATCATATCAAACTTTATAAAGTTTAGCAAAAATATCGTAACTTTATAAAGTTACGATATTTTGATTATTTTTTATTAAGTTTCAAAATGAGCCAAAAAGGTGATGTGGCTAATATTAAAGTCCCAGTGACATTCCTTCCATTTCCACCATTAAATCTCCATTTCCTCTGTGGGCCTCGTGATATATTTGAACCAATTTATCCAACAGAATGTTTAATTCCTTAAGCTCCCACCCCTTAGATAATCTCAAGGCCTTCTGAAATGAGTATGGCGTCAAACCTGATTCTTCAGCATTTTTGCAGAACTTTGCCAGAAAGACTGACTTCATTTGCCACCACAAAACCCCGTGTATTTCCTCCCCTGCAAGCTCGGCGTCCTTTAGTTTAATAAACTCACCCCACGCCCCAACTTTATTTTTTCCAGCAAATTGCTCGGCAAAATCAAATGCAAGTGGACGTTTTTTCTCAGTTCCAGCTTGCGAACCAACAGATTCATTGAAATCAAAAACCTTATATGCAAACTTTTCTATCTTTTTAAGATTGGGGGTGGAGACCTTGTCTTCTAAAATTATCCAAGCATGATCACTTCCCTTCATTTCCTCCAGCAAACCGATAATTTCCGATCCAATTTCCTTATCTTCCAACAACTTATCCAGTGTCACAATATACTTTGCTAAAAATAAACCCTGACTTCCCAATAATTCTTCCAAAGATGAGTCCTTCCAATTTTCTGTAGTAACCCTATACAAAGAAACATTAGGTTGTTTACTCTGCATAATAGCAACAAGCTCCCTCTGTTTTGCTCGTACCTTGTTTGTATTTGTTCCGTAGATTAAATAAAGCATTTTGTTTTTATTTATTTTATATTATATATTCAGTTTTCAGTCTGTTTATTTATTGAGCCTCCATTTCTCCCCAATTTAATCCAATATTTGACGATGTTACAATTGGCACCCCCTTTGACTGCTCATCAGTCAAGATATCCTGCATAATATCTTGAATTTTTTTAGATATTTTCTTTATAAACTCTTTATTATCTTCAACTTCAAACACCAATTCGTCATGAACTTGCAAAAGCATCTTAACCCTACCATAAACCTCTTTATTTTTTGAATCATTTATATAATCATAAATTTTTCTCATACTAATCTTTATTATATCCGCCTCACCTCCCTGTATTGGGGCGTTAATAGCCATACGCTCAGCGGCAGCTCTAATGAATGGTAGTTTAGACCTAATACCTTCAAAGTATCTTCTACGGCCAAACAGAGTCTCTGTATAACCATTTTGTTCAGCAAATCTTTTAGTTTCCTCTAGAAATTCTGCAACACTACTAAATGTTTTAAAGTATTCATTATAAAATGTTTGGGCTTCATCTTTTGTACTTCCAAGATTGGTCTTAAGAGCATTAACCCCCATTCCATAAAGAATTCCAAAGTTAATAACCTTAGCTTGTCTTCTCATGTCTTTTGTAACCTCGCTTTCTTTTACTCCAAAAACCCTTGACGCAACCCCTGTATGAACATCTTCTCCTTTTTTAAATATTTCTATTAGATTTTCATCACCGGACATTATTGCAGCAATTCTAAGTTCAATCTGAGAATAATCAAAAGACAACAACACAGAACCCTTTTCTGCAATAAATCCACCTCTAACCTTTCTTCCCAAATCTGTTTTAGTTGGAATATTTTGAATATTCGGATTTTGAGACGACATCCTACCTGTTGTTGTACCGGCCTGTAAAAACTTTGCGTGCAATCTATCTTTTGAATCAGTGAGGAGTGGTAATGGATCAATGTATGTTGAAAGAAGCTTTGCTAATTCTCTATATTCTAATATTTTATCAATTATTGGATGAACCCCCTTAAGCTTTTCTAATTCCGATTCCTTTGTGGAACGTGCACCTCCTGCTGTTTTTTTAAGACGCTTCGAACCCATTCCTTCCCCGAGATTCATTTCATCAAAAATAACAACACCCAATTGTTTTGGTGAATCGACATTAAATTCTCTACCGGCCATTTTCCAAATCTCAGATTCTAATCTACTTAATTCTTTGTGATAGTCTTCTGATAACTTCTTTAAATATTTTTTATCAAGCAATATTCCGTCCTCTTCCATCTTGGAAACAACTGGAACAAGAGGCCATTCAATTTCCTTTAAAACCCTACTCAAACCTTGCTTTTCAATTTCACCTAAAAGATATTTCTCTATTTGTTCATATTTTTTGGATTTTGTGTATTTTAGAACATCTTCATATGTTGGGTTTGTTAAACTGGAATTTAAGACCCAAAGAGCAATACAAACTTTTGTTTTCTGTTCCTCTGTAATATTTTCCTCTGGTTCGCTGTGGCTCTCAACAACAACCGTACCCCCACCTTTTTCCTCTCCAAACAATCCTCCTGAACCAGAATTTGAGTTAGATATATCAACCCCATTCCTACCCATAATATTTTTTAATCTATTACCAAGGGTTCTAAATTCAAATTCATCAAAAATTTGCTCAGCTTTATTTATATCAAAAGAATCTTTCCATGTTTTATCAGGAAGCTCAAAATTGATTGGAGCATCTCTTCTTATTGTTGCAAGCATTTTGCTAAACACAGCTTCATCTTCACCCTTTTCAAGTAAGTCAATAATTCTATCTGTAATTCCAAGTTTTTTAATTTCATTTGGACCACCCTCCTTTTTTAGAGTCTCATATATTTTTTCTATTGTATGAAAGTGAGAAATCAAAGTTGTTGCTGTTTTTTCACCAATTCCAGAGATTCCAATAATATTATCCGATGTATCACCTCGCAAACCTTTATAATCCGGAAGAAATTCTGGATGAAAGCCAAAACGCTCCACAACAGCATCTTCATCGTATGTAACAGTGTCCTTTATTCCTTTTTTTAGAGTAAAGACTTGAACTTCTTTATCGCGAACAAGCTGCAATGTATCCATATCTCCAGATGCAATAATAACCTTCAAGCCCTTAATATCTTTTGTCTGCTCCACAATAGTTCCGAGCATATCATCTGCTTCAAACCCAGGTTTATCAAACATTGGAATGTTAAAATTCTCAAATATCTTTCTAGATGACTTTAATTGATCTACCAACTCATCATCACTCTTTTTTCTTCCAGCTTTATAATCCTTATAAGCTTCATGTCTATATGTTGGTTGAGGGAGATCATAACAAGCGACAATATAATCTGGATTAAATTTTTCAATTATTCCAATGAGCATAGAGGAGAGCCCATAAATTGCTCCTGTTGGTACACCCTTGGATGTAGCAAAATCAGGCAGGGCGTGGTATCCCCTGTGAATTATTGCGTGAGAGTCCAATAGTACTAAAGTTTTATTTATTACTTCTTTTTTAGACGTACTCTTTTTATCTTCTCTTATACCATTATCTTTTGTTGGTGTTTTTTTCACTTCAAACACATTATACCCCATTTAGAGTGAGGGTTGAACCTTATACAAACCTAATTTAAGTGTTGATTTATTATTCCTCAACCTCAGTTGTACTATCCCTATCTATCAATTCCACTGTGTTTATGGATGGACTAAAAAACATGTTTCTTGTGTTTTCATCGACAAATTCAAACTCAATAATAGGCGCATCTTGTGGGAGAATACCGATATCAGAAACCATTTCTGGCCACTCAAAGCAGATTAGGTTTTTTGGGTCTTTTAGAGTTTCTTCAAAATCGATAGCTAATATTTCATTCCCTGATTCCAATCTAAACGCATCTATGTGAATCAAAGTTTCAATTCCAAACTTCTCCCTGTTTTCAATTGATGTTTTATATCTTTTTTCTATAGAAAACGTTGGACTAGTTACTTCCTCTGAAACACCCAATAATTCTCCTATAAATTTTGTGAACGCTGTTTTTCCAGAACCAAGATCTCCTTTTAGTACTAGAACCAAGGCCAACAAAGACTCTTCTGAATTCATCTTTTCTTTTCTTTCTTTTAGAACCTGATCTAAAACAAACTCTGCAAATTTTTTAGTATCTTCAAGGGAGTATGATGTTTTCTTATACATTGATATTTTCTGAATTTAGATAATATTCGTATTATATACTTTATTTAACAAAAACAAAACAAGGTTTTTAGGCCTTGTTTTGCAATAGACATATTGTACCTGACTGAGAATGAAAGTTATTCTTCTTTAATATCGCTCAAAATCTCATCTGAGGTACCAAGTTCAAGAATTGCATCATTTAAATCAGTATCCAATTGTTTCTCAATTTCAGCTATCGCTGCATCATCTTCTGCTTTTGCTTTAGCCTTATCAACATCTGGCATAGCTTCCACTTTTTCGCAAATATCCTTAAGTGAAGCATCAATCTCTGCAATACCATCTTTGTATCCTTGTAGTTTTTGAGCCAAAGCCTGCTTAAGTTCTTCCCCGTGAAGCTTACTTATTTCATCAGCTGTTAGCGGATTTGAATTGTTGTTGAGTGTTGAATTCATTTTTTTATTGTATTTCTTTTATTTGTTTAAAAACCTTGCCTCCCATTTTCATAAACTGTCTATTGTCGTTTGTAATAATATTGCCGTCTTTTTCAGTCTGAGCTATAAAATTAACAATATTTTCTCCAGCTTTTTTAAACAATTCAATTTCATCTTGAGTAAAGTCTCCGTCCTTCAAGAATCCACGCAATGCGGGAACTAAATTTTTAGCCATTTGAATTGTTGAAAGATCAGCTGCATCAGACTTATTTTCACTCCTAAAAGCCGTACGGAACCTCTCTGCTGCATCATTTATAACCTTGATTTTATCTGTTCGTCTTTTTTTCAACTCTGGGTTTTCTACAACATCGGGTGTCGGCTCAGGTTCTGGGGTTGTTGATTCTGGTGCTGAAGGTGTAGGTGTTGGCTCGAGGGTAGACCTTGGTGTTGGAGACGCAGGCGCTGGAGGAGTTGGTCTAGGTGCAGCTGGGCCCGTTCTTGTAGCAGGAGAGACTGGCGCAGGTGTAGGTGCAGGTCTAGCTGGCCCCGCTGGACTTGCTGGCACGAACGCTCTTGTTACACCACCATTATTAATATTAGTTTGTGAAATATTCCTTTCTCCTACATACCTGTCTCTTACATCATCGAATCTTTTTGTTCTCTTGTCTGTAAGTTCTATAAAGCTACCGAGTCTATGTCCAATGGATTCATACTGACTAAGCTTAAACTTACTTTGTTTTGCGAGTGATTCATATGCTCTGATAGCATCATTAATTTCAGCTTTATCTACCCTATCTCTTGTTGAAGCTAATGCCTTTTTCAAACTTATTATTTGACTATCTGTTTCAGCTATGACACTTAACATTCTATTTGTCTCCGTGTTTATAGTTCTTAAGTTGGCAATATTTTCATGATATCTGTCTGCTGTTCTAATTCTTTCTGTCTGTATTTCAGTACTTGCAATAAAGTTATCAACTATTGAAATCTTTCTTTCATTATATCTTGCAAGTTGTTCATTCAAAGCGTTTCTTTCTGCTTGGAGATGACCTCTTCTGTTTACCCCGTTTTCAACAACATCATTTTTTGCCAGTATTAGAGCTCTTACCATATTTTGATCCCCGCGAGCCTCAGCCTCTCTAATAGACTCTTCTATTTTGTTAGCATTCTCTCTTGCCATTCTTTCACCCGTAGGGTTATCAGTTTCCCTTTGTATTACAGCATCAAGACGAGCAATTTCTCTCTTTTTTCTTATAATCAGACTGTCATTTCCGTAAGTATCAAAGACCATACTGGCCTTGTCTATTGTATTTAATTTTACATAATTAACGATATCCTTAGTCCAACCCATTTTTATACTCAACTTATTAAAAGCACTTCTGAGCCAACCAATCTCACTTCCTAGATCCATGGAATTACCAGCCTCTATTGTAAGTCTGTTTTCCCTGTTGATTTTACCTAGTAAAGAATTATCATTTTCTGGTACGTTAGAATTTGGAATAGGATTTTCAGGACCAGGAATAACTGGAGGATTCATGGGAATTCTTTCAGGCATAGACACTTCAGGTCTTGGAAGTGGAGGTGGTGTAGCTCCAGGATTTCTTGGTAGAGATGGAGGAATCATAGGAGTTCTTTCGGGCATTGGAGCAACCTCTGGAAGAGGTGGAGGGGTAGACCCTCCTTGTGGGAATGGTGGTGGTGGAGTTAAATCACCCCGCTCTGGAAATGAAGGCGGCATTGGTGGTACAGGAGGTTCTGGTGGTCTTGGTGGTTCTGGTGCTACTGAAGACTCTGGCGTCTCTGGAAATACCCTTGGTTCTGGTGTTGAAGGTGGCATTGGTGGAAGTGGGGGTTCCTCTGGAGGAATTACTGGTTCTGGTGATTTTGTCTTTTTAGGTTTTGCAGGCTCCTTTTCCTCAACTGGAAGTGGGGTATCTGCCAAAGTTTCTTGTGTTTCATCAATTTTTTGTTCAGTCTTTACACTGACACTTCCTGGTTCTACGCCATCACCCTCATGATCCTTTGACAACAATCCTTCACCTTCACTTTCATTATCAAGCGGAGCTGTATTAAACTTCCCTCCAACTCTCCTTCCTTTTAGATCATAAACATTTTTTGGATCCATATATATATCCTCAGGCTCATCTTCTTCTGGATTCATTTCATGCCTCAAGTTTGATAGACCATCCTTCTGTCCTTGATATCTATCAGAAGCCCTTGAGCTTCTAGTCCAACTGTCAACATCCTGCATAGAATCATTTGGGTCAGAAAAATCATGACTTCCTTCAAGACTGAGAGAGGAATTTTGCTTTGATAAATATTCACCAGGGACCAATCCAAAACCGGGGTCTGTATTTCCTGTTTTTGATATACTTCCTTTTTTTAAACCAACCTCACCATGTTGATCATAGGTGTGTTCAGTCTTTATATAATCTTCTTCTTCACCCCCAACACCTGAAGCTGAAACAGAATCGTAATTATTAGAATCCTTGTCATTCACCTTCTCTAACACCTCACTTAAAACTCCCCTGCGTTTTATGTTGTCACCTGTTTGACTTTCTGATGATGTTGGTTGTGGAGGATTTTCGTTCATTATATTTATATTATTTTAACAATACACTAATTGTATCCCCATCAATGTAGTTCGTCAATTTAATTATTTATGGCGCATTCTCCAAAAACAGTATAAAATATCATCATGACCATCCACTTTGACGAAGACAAACAAAACGCAAGAATGAAAAAACTTCTTCTTGATGAAGAAGAGGCTTCAATGCAAATTCTAGCGGAAAAGTACAATATATCTTACATTGACCTAACTACAGTATCCATTAATTCAGATGGACTTAAACTTATAGAAGAGAAAACAGCCAAAGAAAGCAAGGTTGCAATATTTGATATAGTTGGAACAAAGATATCCATTGCAGTTCATTCACCAGAAAGCCCTGAAACTAAGGATGTTTTAGACACCCTAGAGAGAAATGGATACAGGCCCACTCTTTTTATTGCATCAATTCACAGCCTAGAAAAAGCTTGGGAGAGATATAAGGATATTTCCTTTGCTTCTGAAACAGAGGCGGGTTCGTTGGATATTTCAAACGAAGAGATTGAGGACCTTGTTCAAAGAACAAAAAACCTTGAGGATATTGCTCTATGGATAAAAGAAGCTTTGGAAATGAAGAAAACCCACCGAGTATCAAAAATGCTTTCAATTGTTATGGCGGGGGCACTCTCTACAAAATCTTCTGACGTTCACATTGAAGTTGGTGAATTAAAAGCAAGACTGCGATACAGAATTGATGGTGTCTTAACAACCGTCTCTGAATTTGATAAAGAGACTTATGAATTAACACTTTCCCGTATCAAATTATTATCTGGACTTAAGTTAAACATTAAATCAAACGCTCAAGATGGTAGATTTACAGTAAAAGTAAAGAACACAGATATTGAAATAAGAACATCAACAATTCCAGGATCATATGGAGAGTCTGTTGTTATGCGTATTCTTAACCCAGAGTCCATAATGGTTACAATGGATAAGCTTGGTATGTCAAAACGCTTCCTTGAAGCAATAAGGAAGGAAATAGCTAGACCAAATGGCCTTATTTTAACAACCGGACCAACAGGATCTGGAAAAACAACAACCCTTTACGCCTTTTTAAGAGAAGTTTCTAGTCCAGAATATAAAATAATTACAATTGAAGACCCTGTTGAATATCACCTTCCAGGAATTGTACAAACTCAAGTTGAAGAATCTAAAGGATATACTTTTGAAGCAGGCCTTAAATCCGCAATGAGACAAGACCCTGACATTATAATGGTTGGAGAAATTAGAGACGCTGAAACTGCAATAACTGCAATAAATGCCGCATTAACTGGTCACCTCGTTTTTTCAACTCTTCACACCAACAACGCAGCTGGAACATTTACTAGACTAATTGACTTAGGTGCAGACCCAAAAACACTAACCTCTGCAATTCATGCGGCTATAGCCCAAAGACTAGTTAGAGTTCTGTGTGAAAAGTGTAAAAAAAGAATTCCAATACCAACGGAGAGAATTGATTTGGTTAATGATGTTTTGGATTCAATCAAAGATATGGAGGAAGGAAAAGAGTTTATTCAAAAGCCAACTGAAATCTGTATGCCGGTAGGTTGTGAGTCTTGTAACAACACAGGATACTTTGACAGAATAGGAATTCACGAATTAATACTAACGGATGCGTCAATTGAAAAAATAGTCAGAGAAAATCCAAGTGAAAGAGAAATTAAATCTGTAGCCAAGAAGCAGGGTTTTTTGGATATGAGACAAGATGGTGTAGTAAAGGTTTTACAAGGAATAACATCATTTGATGAATTAGAGAGAGTGATAGACCTTAAAAAGGATGATGTTTTGGAAGAGACTAATCTTGTATAAATTTTATACAAAATATCTATTGTAAAATAATTTATCAAATAGATAAAAATATAAACAAAAAAACAACAAAGTTTGACATTTTTTATATTTAATCTTAAAACAAAAAACTGTGCAAATCTCCGTTGACTTAGAATGACCTCGCAGGTATTGTTATCTTATCAATTTATTTAAGTAAAAATTGATAATAAAAAAACAGCACTTTAAATCTCTAAGCGATGCTTTAAGTCCTAAGACCTAAAGCCCGATAGTTCTTTAAGGATAGCACCAGGAACGTGGCATAAAGCCCGCACCAGAACGTCCTTTAAGAAAAACCGATAGACCCGCAAAGGTTGTATCGCTTAGAGATTTAAGGAGCTGTTTTATTCGAAAGAATAACACAAAGATAAATCCCTTTTTGTACTTCTATTACAAAAACCTATTTTAGCATGTCAATATCATCTGACAAGCTTGTTTCACCCTCACAAGTATCGTAGCATACTTATTTTTTTATGTCAAGCGGTTATTATACTGATTAAGAGTTAAAATGTGTAAAAATAACAAAATGACACAAGATTTTAATATAAACACAGGAGATATCTCCTTAAATAACCCTGTAACTGACGAGGTTTTGGAAAAAACCGGGGATAAAGTCCTGGATCAAGAGCTAAGGCCTAACAATTTTGATGAATATATAGGTCAAGAACAGATTAAAAACAATCTTAAAATACTACTTACTGCAGCAAAGGGTAGGAATCATCCACCTGAGCACTTATTGTTTTATGGCCCACCAGGCCTTGGAAAGACAACCCTCGCCCACCTTATAGCAAAGGAGACTGGTTCTCAGATTAAAATCACATCAGGTCCCGTTATAGAGCGCGTAGGAGACCTTGCCTCAGTTTTAACCAACCTTTCCCCTGGAGACATACTGTTTATTGATGAAATCCACCGTCTAAACAAAACTGTAGAGGAGGTGCTGTACCCCGCTATGGAATCGGGCCAAATAGATATCATCATAGGAAAAGGCCCTTCAGCCAGAACTATTCAATTAGACCTACCTCCTTTCACCTTAATTTCAGCAACAACAAGAGTAGCCATGGTCTCATCCCCTCTTAGATCTAGATTTTCAGGTGGTGTGTTTCGTCTAGAATTCTATACGGAGGAGGAAATATCGAAAATAGTTTTAAGATCAGCTACTATCTTAAATCTAGATATAAACAAAGAAGCTGTGGATGAGATTGCAAAAAGAAGCCGTTCAACTCCCCGTACTGCCAACTACCTACTTAAGAGATGTAGAGATTATTCTCAAGTATTAAAAAAACAATTGAATAAGGAGGTTGTGGAAGAAGCCCTATCTCTTCTTTCCATAGACAGAAGGGGTTTAACAGCAATGGACAGATCCATACTTTCAACAATTATAGAAAAGTATGACGGAGGGCCAGTTGGACTTGGAACAATTTCCGCCTCTCTCTCAGAAGATGAAGCTACAATTGAAGAATTTAGTGAACCATATTTAATTCAACTTGGTTTCATAGAAAGAACACCGAGGGGAAGAATGGTAACGCCACAAGGCTATGCTCACTTAGGAATTGACTATCCGGAAGATAAACAAATTAAATTTGCATAAGTTGGAAAAATAATTATTTATTAACAATGAAAATACTATCAATAGACCCTGGATATGAAAGATTAGGTATTGCAATAATTGAAAAGGAGCGTGGACAAAAAGATTCTCTTTTGTACTCTGAATGTTTTAAAACAGATGCAAAAATACCTTTTGAAGATAGATTATTGGAGATTGGAAATAAGGTTGAAGAATTAATTAATACATATTCACCTTTTGTATTAGCGATAGAAACATTGTTCTTTAGCAAAAATACAAAAACAGCAATGAGAGTTGCTGAGACTAGAGGCACTATAATTTATATCGCAAAAAAGAGTAAATTAAATATTAAGGAAATTAATCCAATGGAAATAAAACTTGCAGTTACTGGTGACGGAAAAAGTGATAAACAACAAATGACAAAGATGGTTCAATTGATTTTAAAGATAGATAAAAAAGCTACGGACGATGAATATGATGCAATAGCTTGTGGCCTAGCTTGCTGTGCTCTGTTGCGATATTAAAATAATAATTTTATTTTTTTAATAAATATCCACAGTTTTACTTGCATATTTCTATTGATATGATAAATATATCAAATAAGTTTTAATAATTAATCAAAAACAAAAACATGCCAGACGAATTAGATTTGGACGATACAACAACCGATGATGCTAGTGATGATTCAATAGAGGATGCTGAATTAGATGATAAGGACATTGGAGATGGAGACGTTGATCCACTGGATGTACCGCTTGATGAAGTAGAGGAACTATCAGATGAAGACGGTATCATAGACCCAGAGAAAGAGGGTGAGGATCCTTTTGGTTTTGGTTCATTTGGTGAGTTAAATGAAGATGGTGAGTTCATTGCTCCAGCAGTTGACGAAGATGAAGAAGATGAGGAGGCGGTTGATGAGGATTTGTTTTAATTAAAGATATCTAAAAATAACAGATTACACACTATAAAAAGTGTGTTTTTTGTTGTACAATAAACAAAATCAACAAATAAACAAAATGTTAACAAAACACAACAAAAAGCGCTTAAAATTAATACTAAAGAATGCGCTACTCATATCAATAATTGTCTCTGTTATATTAGTGGGTATATTTTTAATTTGGGCTTCAACTATAAAAACACCGGATTTATCATCTTTTGACGATAGACTACTTGGACAATCTGCAAAGATTTATGACAGAACAGGTAACATAATGCTTTATGATTTGAGTGAAAAAGTTAGAAGAACCGTAACTCCATTTGATCAAATATCTCCTTATGCTAAAAAAACAACTATAGCCATTGAAGATGTTGATTTTTACAATCATGGCGGAATTAAAGTATCTTCAATTATAAGAGCTATTTTTGCTAATATTTTTACATTAAAGTTTAGTCAGGGTGGATCAACAATAACACAACAAGTTGTTAAAAATTCACTTCTTTCTCAAGACAAAAACATAACTAGAAAAATTAAGGAATGGATTCTTGCTATCAAACTTGAAAGAACTGCTTCCAAGGATACTATTCTAAACATGTATCTAAATGAGGCTCCT
Source organism: uncultured bacterium (assembly GCA_903864515.1). Taxonomy (GTDB): domain Bacteria; phylum Patescibacteriota; class Minisyncoccia; order Phycocordibacterales; family CAIZLB01; genus CAIJKW01. The sequence continues at coordinate 35,607 of CAIPFZ010000018.1, read as the reverse complement.
TATGGAGGAAACATTTATGGTATTGAAGAAGCTAGCTCCCTCTTCTTTAACAAGAAGTCTTCAGAGTTAACACTTGCAGAATCAGCGTATTTGGCTGCCCTACCCCAATCACCATCGGTTCTTTCTCCATACGGAAAAAATAAAACAAAATTAGAGGCAAGAAAGAAATTAGTCCTAGACAAAGCATTGGGTGCAAAAATGATTACGCAAGAAGAATACAATACAGCGATTGCAGAGAAGGTTGTATTTCAACCAAAATCAATGGCTGGAATAAAAGCCCCTCATTTTGTTATGTATGTTAAAGATTATTTACTAGAAAAATATGGGGAAGAGACACTAGCAAAGGGTGGTCTAAAAATAATTACAACACTTGATTATGAATTACAACAAAAGTCTGAAGATTTAATTTATAATTACGTAACAAAAAATGGTCCAGCATTCAAAGCAAAGAATGCAGCTTCTGTGGCCGTTGATCCAAGAACAGGTCAAATATTAATGATGGTTGGTTCTAAGGATTATTTTGACAAAGAGAATGAGGGTAATTTTAATGTTACAACAGCACATAGACAGCCAGGTTCATCATTCAAGCCTTTTGCTTACGCAACAGCCTTTATGAAGGGTTATACACCAGATACACCATTATTTGATGTACAGACTGAGTTTAATGTAAATTGTGCACCACTTACAAATGAAAAAGATAAGGAAAAACCAGGTTGTTATACACCACAAAACTACGAGGGTGGTTTTAAGGGTTTAATGAACTTCAGATCAGCACTTGCTCAATCAAGAAACATTCCCTCTGTTAAGGTTCTTTATTTAGCTGGCGTTGAAGACACTATTAAAACTGCAACAGCCATGGGTGTTAATGATTTAGGCCCAGCTTCTCAATACGGATTAACACTTGTACTTGGAGGTGGTGAAGTTTCACCACTGGATATGACATCTGCTTATGGTGTGTTTGCAAACAACGGACAAAAGGTTCCATTAATTTCTGTACTTAAAATTGAGACCGATAAGGGGCAAATATTAGAACAAGCCCCTGAGAAAGTTTCATCAAAACAAGTTATAACGGAACAATCTGCAAAGCTAATTAATGATGTTTTGTCCGATAAAAAGGCAAGATCCTCAATCTTTGCACCGAGCACCTTTGGAGAAAGAGCTGTGGCATTAAAAACTGGTACAACCAACAACTCTAGAGATGCTTGGGAGATAGGGTACACTCCAAGTATTGTAATTGGCGCATGGATGGGAAATAATGACAATACACCCATGGTGCAACAGTCATCAGCAAGAATTGTAGGTCCACTTTGGAAAAGTCTAATGGAATTTCAATTAACAAGAATTCCTGTAGAGAACTTTGATGCACCTGAGTCTTCTGAGAAGGGTATTAAGCCATTCTTAACCGGAGCGTGGATGGGGCCAGGTAATGAGGTCCACTCAGAATTATACTGGGTTGATAAAAAAGATCCAGCTGGAAGAATACCAGGTTTATCATCATCAGATGATCAATTTAGAAACTGGGAGTTTGGTGTATTAAATTGGTCTCAGGGCTCACAAGCTGCTGGTTTAATCCAAAGTACACTAGTATCTGGAGGTATAGATTCATCTGGTCAAAACAATAACCAATTTAAAATTACTCAGCCATCTAACTTCTCAATAATAAACAAAAAACAAAAACAACCAATTATTGTCTCTGGTCTTAAAAGTAATACTGTTTCTGTTGAATATTATGTAAACGATGTTTCAATAGGTAAATCAATAGAATCACCTTTTACTTTTTCATATACACCAGCAGAAACACCATCTAGTGATTTTGAGGATGAATTAAAGGCTGTTGAGAGGGATTCAAATGGAAATCAAAGAGAGGCCACAGCTGTATATTCAATTCAATAAAATAAGAGTTTAATTTCTTTTAAAAAAACCTCCAGCACCAACACTGGAGGTTTTTTGCTTTAGAAATTTATGTTATTTATAAACCTATCTGGAACCGATTCTTTTACAGCTTTAAGTAAAACATCCCTTCTTATGTGTAAATAATTCTTTTGAACAGAATTAACTTTTAATATAAGTAAGTTTTTCCTGAAAAAAACCTGATTTTCCTCAATCTTTAAATTAAAATTTTTCTCTATAATATCAACAATTACCCTCTTATCATCCAATGGATTCTTAATTTTTGAATAAGCACCTAATAAATCTCCTATATTTATCATATTATTTATTCATAGGCATCAGCAGGTAGAGAAAACTATCTTCTCCCTGAGCTTTCATTATCATAGGCTTATTAACACCACTAAATGAGAGAGTTAGACTATCTGAGCTGACTGACACCAAAGCATCCATTATATATTTATAATTGAAGTTAATACTCAAGGATTCTCCACTTATAACCCCCTGTATTGTAGTAGTACTCTCTCCAACGTTATTATTCTTTGTAATAACTTCAATATTCTTTTCCTCAGGGTGTATTACAAACTTAGTGTGATTAAAGGCATCACTAAAAATAGAACTTGTTTTAAAACAATTCAATAAATCCTGTTTAAGAATGGTAATCTCTGAAACAAACTCCTTTGGAATAATAGCTTTATAATTAGGAAAATTACCTTCAACAATTCTGGAGACCAAATAATTATCATTATAAGATACAGCTATTTGATTCTGTTCAATAACAACACTTAAACTCTCGTTAATACCTTCAAAAAATCTAATTATTTCAACAGCATTCTTAACTGGAATTAGAACTTGAGAAAAATCCAGTGTATTTTTAATTTTTATAGTTTTCTCTGCCAACCTCAGTCCATCAGTTGCAACGAAGACAATAGTACCGTCATCAGGAGTCACACAAACACTTGAGAGCTCTGGTTTAATGCTTGATGTGGCAGAACTATACCAAACAGACTTAATACCGCTTATAAGGCTTTCTGCGGGTATTTCGATACATTTTTGCATATCAACCTTTGGTATTATTGGATAATCATCATTGGGGTATATCTTAATGATGGTATTCGTCTTTGGAGTTGAAACCAAAAGATTACCATCCCTCAAGTCTAGAGTTACAGTTTTCTCAGATGGAATACTATTTAGAAAGGAGTTTAGAATAGATCCTGGTATAGCAACCGAACCATCAGCCTCAACTTTTGCTGGTATCTTAATTTCAATTCCAATATCTAAGTTTGTTGAATTTATAAATAATGTATTTTCAGAAGCTCTTAAGAGAATACAACTAAGTATAGGTAGTGAAGTGTTCTTACTTGTTATCTTCTCAGCTTTTGTAACAGCCTCTGCTAGTCTTTCTCTGATGCATTCAATTTTCATAATGTATTAATTATATATCTTTATTAATAAAAAAGCTTATTACTACTATACCTGTGGATATGTGTATCTTTAGATATAACTATTAATTTACCTCTTTTTTTATAAAAGACAAACTAAGAGACAGTGTTTTGAACGGTGGCTTAAATAATGTCTTTTAGGGTGATGTTGATAAGTATACATATAGTTAACATGGTATACACAGGTACCAACAGCTTTTGAACATTGTAATACATTAATACCAACAGCTTATACACATACTTATGCACAGTTATTTATATGTATAAACAAAAAAAGAGGTGATATTCTATATCACTCCCCTTTCTTGTTAATCACCTATCTTAAGTTTGTATGATGACTGTTTTCCGATTTATGACTAAATCATCGCCTTAATCTGATTTATTTCAGATTGTAATTCTGAGTTTAATTTGAGTTCATTCTTAATCTTCTCACATGAGTGAATCACCGTTGTGTGATCTCTTCCCCCAAGTTTTTGACCAATTGAAGGTAGAGAAATGTTGTAGAACTCTCTTAATATATACATGGTTAATTGCCTTGGTTTAACCACCTCTTGGCGCCTTGTTTTGTTATATATAGCATCTTCCTCAATATTATAGAAGGATGATACAGCTCTAACTACGTCCCTCACTGATACATTCTTATGCGGTCTACCGGAATTCTTTGTAAGTTGCTTAACCTCAGATAGGGTTAAGTCCCTTCCTTTTAATTGAGATTGGCATATTACAGTGTTAAGTATTCCTTCCAATTCTCTTATACTTCCACCAACAGAGGTTGCTAAACAAGCGGATATTTCATTAGATAATGAAAAATTGTTAATTCTAGCCTTTGTTTTAAGTATGGCCATTCTAGATTCCGTATCTGCTGGTGATATATCGATTATCATACCAGCCATAAACCTTGATTTTAAACGATCTTCTATATTTGGCAGGTAATTAACGTGAACATCTGATGAAAAGATGATTTGTTTATTGTTGTCATACAAGTGATTAAACAAGTGAAAGAGTTCTTCCTGAGTCTTTTCTTTGTTTGATAGAAATTGTATATCATCTATTATTAAAACATCATACTTTCTGTATTTATCCTTAAAATTATTTATTTTTCCAGATTGAAGCGATGTTATATAGTCTGTTGTAAATTTTTCGGATGTAACATAAAAAACCCTTCTTTCCTTGTTGTGATTTTTGATGTGATTTCCAATAGCCTGCATTAAGTGTGTTTTTCCTAATCCTGTATTTCCATAGTAAAAAAGAGGGTTATAAGCAACAGGCTTTTTGATAATAGCTTGTGCAGCTGCGTGAGCTAATTCATTAAATTGCCCAACAACAAAGTTTTCAAACGTGTATCTTGGGTTTAAATTGTCCTCCGGATTAATAAATAAGCCACTTAATGGTAGATCCTTACCTATAGATGATTCATCATCTCCTCCATCTTCCCTTTTCTTCTTTTGTGCAGCTATTACATATTCTATTGATCTAATATTTTCATCTTCCATTCTCAATATTTCTAGAATTTTTTTATGATATCTTTGAGAAAGCCACTCTTTTGCAAAAGTATTTGGAACAGCTAGATAAACTATTCCATTATCTATCTTGTTTATATATGTATCCTTAAACCATGTTGAAAAATTAGCTCTTGAAACCTCAATTTCCATTTGTGCTAAAACTCCATCCCATAGTTTTTTTATCTCCATATTGATGAATATTATACCCTCTGCTTTTTTAAAAGAAACTTGAAGAAAAACCAAAAGTATGTTGATACCTGTGGATAACTTATTTACAATTTTTAAAAGTGTATTTTGATTTTTGATTCAATAAAAACAACACCCGGGTGAGTTTACAAAAAAACAAAAATGATGTAATATCCTTGTTATGTCGCAAACATATCAACCAAACAAAAGAAAGAGAGCAAAAACACACGGTTTTCTTGTTAGAACTGCCACTCACGGTGGACGTCGTGTTTTAGCTGCTCGTCGCGCAAAAGGAAGGAAGAAGTTGTCTGTATAGTTATTTGCTTGATTTGGTGTAAAACGCCTAGAATAAAGCCATTTATGACCATTAAAAGCCTCTCTTCCCTACAAATTGCTTCTATAATGAAAAAAGGTAAAGCCTATAATTCAGGCTTTTTTCTTTTAAAAACAATGGAAGAAAAACCTGAAAAAACAGGTCAAAATAACCCTTTGTTAATTGGAGGGTCTTTTATTTCATCGAAAAAGGTCTTCATCAAGGCTGTTGATAGAAATAGATCAAAAAGGAGGCTAAAAGAAGCATTTTTAGAGGCAATAAATAGTCTTGAAAAAGAGGATTTAAAGGTTTCAATACCCTGTTTTGTGGTTTTATCAAAGTTAAGTTCAATAAAAGCTGACTTTTCAGATATTGTTTATGATATGAAGCAAATTTTATTAAAAGATTATATAATAAGATAATGATATCAAATTTTTTTAGTGTAACATTTTACAACCCCCTATATAATGGCTTGGTTTATATAATAAACCACACTCCAGGAGCTGATTTGGGAGTGGCTGTAATAGTTTTTACTTGTATTGTTAAGTTTGTTTTAATTCCCCTGTCAAAGAGTTCAGTTGTTACTCAATTAAAGATGAAGGCACTTGAGCCTGAATTGAATAAAATAAAGGAACAATATGCTAACAATAGAGAGGAGCAAGCGAGAAAGATGTTTGAATTTTATAAGGTAAACAAACTGAACCCTTTTTCTGGTATTGTTTTGTTGTTAATTCAACTACCAATCATTTTATCTTTGGCTAGTATCTTTTATACATCTGGATTACCTAATATAAATGCTGATATTTTATATAGCTTTATTCCAAACCCTCAAACGGTAAACACTTTCTTTTTAGGCTTTTTGGATATAACAAAAAAGAACTTCTGGTTGAGTCTGGTTGTTGGTATAACTCAATTTATACAAATTAGATATTCTGTTCCGGCATATAAACCTACAGGTAAGATGGGAAAACAAGAGGAATTTGCTAAGAGTATGAATGTTCAGATGAGATATACAATGCCAGCAATAGTTTTTCTTATCTCATTTAGTTTAACATCAGCTATCTCACTGTACTGGATTACTTCAAACATATTTGCAATTGCTCAAGAGGTATATTTTAGAAAGACAGTTAAGAAAGATTTAGAAGAGAAGGGTGTATAGTCTATAATAACTATTAATACAATAAAAAAACACACAATTGTGTGTTTTTTTATGCCTTATTCTTATTAATTAGATGGTTGAGGTTGCTGTTGAGGTGGATTTTGTGCTGGTACTATTCTTAATTATTGTTGTTTTGGTTGATTTTGTAGAAGTTGACATCTGCTTTTGAGGTTTTTCTATCTGTAATCCCCAAAGACTTAAATCTTTCTTATTTGTGAACATAAAGTAATCCTCATTTTTACTTAGTTTTGGATTAATTACATCTATTCCATCTTTTACTGAGTCTTTAACCACATAAAGAAGCTTATTTTCAGATGTTTCTGTATTTATTTTCCAAATATTATCATTAAAGAAAACTAGACCTTGATACCAAGCGTCTGGATATGGTGCGTAAACAATTGATTCACTGGCTGAACAAAACAGAGTATTTTTCTCCAAAAGAGACCATACACACTTCTCAGGTAGAGTTCTTATATAAATATCCTTACTAGATTGTGTTTTTAGGTTCAAAATACTAAGTTTCATGGATCCATCTATACTTTCTCCAACTAAAACGTTTAATCCGTCTGGTGAAACTAGGGTTGTTAGACCTTTTTGACCACCGGTTATTCTTTTGAAAGCCTTGTTTTTAATATTTATAGAGTATGCAAAGCCTTCTGAGTATGTTGATGGTTTTGTATTTAAGACCAGGGTGTCCTTATTTGGATAAGATAACAGCCATTCCCTGAATGGTGATTTATAAACATTAAATATTCCTGTTCCATCAAGTCTGCTTATGTTAATGGAAGACCCAACACCTTTTTGTTCAATATAATATGCAAAATAATCTCTCTCTGGAGACATTGCTACTGATAATAAATTATAAGGAAGCTCTTTTGTTTTAAGAGATTGAGTTGTTGAAGTAGCTGTTTCCAGGAATGCTGTTCCAAGTCTGGTTTGAATAACATCTGAATTACCCAATAATCCCCTGAGTAGTATGTTGTCACCTTTTTTATCAAAGAAAGACTCGTTTATCCTTGTATAGGTGGAGTTTGTTATTCTTTCTGATTTGCTAGTTGAAGAGGCAGTCTCATATATTTTTCCTGTTCCTCTTTCTATGTATCTGATTTTTTCTTCCTGACCTAATATTTTAGGTTTAATAACAACAGTTTTAGCTTTCTTGGTAGAAGTTAATTTTGAAGTTGAAGAAGTAGAGGTTGTAGTTGTTCCTGTAAAGACTGATGGTGTGCTTGAAGCTATAATATCTCTTATTACAAAATCAGCTCCCGATATTGGTCCTGCAGAAATCATTCGTAATAGATCTGCCTTAGGTGTTGTTGTTGAGGTTGGTCTGTCAATTATGTCACCTCCTGAATCGCTGGTATTATTTGTGTTATCTGCTGGTAGGTCTGTTCTAACTCCCCCAACACCACCAAAGATAGTTCTGTCGCTTGGAGTGACTGGTATATTTTCTGTTGTTTTCTTTGTATAGAAATATATACCAGACAGAACACCAAGACCTATACTTAGTATTATTAATATTAATATTGTGAGTTTTGTTTTAGACATGTTTAAGGCTTTATTTCTTGCTTATCAAATATATCTCCTGATCCGTTATTAACTAAGGCTGGGTTGATTGTATATAATAGAACGTAAGAGAAAAGGGCTATAAACAGACCAGCAAAAGCAGCGTTGATCTTCTTTCTACCAGAATCCGTTCCGGATATTGAATCTGTTGTAGCCAGCTGAATTCCTCCAAGAGATATCATTACAATAGATAGTGCAATAGCTGCCATTACACCAATTCTGTATACCTTGAAGAAGAATGGACTTAAGCCTCCGGATACATCAAATATTTCAACAGCAGTAGATCCGGAGGAAGAGGTATTTTTTTTTGTACCCGGCTTACCAATAAGGCCATTTAAAGGTGCAAGTAGACAATAATTCCATTTACCTTTCGTTGGAGAAATTCCACAATCCTCAGAAACATTGGGGCCATCTTGATCAAGCATTCCTAAGGGTTGTTGGTTGGGGGTGATTACAGGGGAGTTGTTGTTCGGTGTTCCGCCGGGTAGTGGGGCGCCGGTTCTGATTGGTACTTGATCACCTAATCTGTCTAATCCAGGTGTTAAGTTTCCAGTAAGGGGTGGAACAGTAACAGAATCAGGGACTCCATTAACCGGAGGTAAATCTATTATCATATCATCCGCCGCCGCTAATACAGTGTTTAGTGAACTAAACATTAAGAAAGAGTAACAAAACAAGGATAATATAATAAGTCCAGAAAAAATTCTCTTACTCAAATTAATAGTTTCGTGATTAAAAATATTCATTATTAATATAATACAACAAATAATGTTTGATGTATATTTTATTTATGGAAAGTTTTTAAAATATTCAGTAATAATTCAATACCACCGCTTTGGCCTTTTAATTATTCTTGAACAAAAAGTCTACAGCACTTCTTGTTGTTTGCATTATATGTGTTGGGTTTGATATATCAACAAAAACATTGGCTAAATCAACCTTTTCCTTGTTGTTTCTCTTGATTGTCACCGTGTTTGTATTACTTGGAATATTGATTTTCTCTGAATTTACATACCATGTATATTGTAGACCAGAACTTTTATTGTTTGTTGTGAAATTATATGGAAATACGCTTATTTTTGATTCACTCCTTGAACCTAGGTCTATTTGATTTGTTAGAGAATAGTTGAACATTATGCCGTTTGTTGGGTTGTCTTCGTAGAATAGTCCGAAGGAATTTTTCTCCGAAAGAGTTGCACTACCGACACCTTTCCTTGATTCTTGTCCAGAGGGGTATGCTTCAACCGCTATTTCCTTCTCTGACTCTATTATGTCTGATTTATACTTTAAATAGTTTTTACCATATCCAGAATCATCACCCAACACTTCTCTGTCCATACTCCATTTATATACAACATTTGAATCGCTAACTCTTGAGTTGCCGTTTGTAAAATTTGGTATAGCAACCAGTGTTACAGATGATTCAGGTGAAAATAGTGCTTTTCCTTTGTAAAAAGGGGGTGTATATGTCTCAGCTTGCCATAATAAATCTACATTTGATGGATTAAAGACAAAACTCCTTGAAATTTGAGGTTGGTTTTTTGGAAAAACATTAACCACCACCCTACTTTCTCCTCCGCTACCCACATTAAAAGAAAATCTCTTTTCGCCATCTCCTCTTAATCGTTCTTTGCCATTAATAAGCCATTGTATATTAGTTGAGTTTAGATCTAATCCATAAGCCTCAATGTTTATATTCACGTCTTCATTTGGTCTGGGTGTTTCTGGAGAGACACTAATCTCTAATTGTTGTTTGATTTCCTTTATTTGTTCAGGTATTGGTGAGTCAACTACATTCAATACATCACCTGTTTGAGCAACAGCCTTTTTCAATAGGCTATTGTATTCATCTTGATTAAAAACAAAAAATGAAAATACAGCTGTAAGTATCAGGATTTTTCTTAAGTTTTGTTTTTTAATTTTAATCATCTAAATAATTATATCATTAATTATACATTGTAAACTAATTTTTGTTTAGAATTTATACACAGAATACAAAAATTCTATTTTTTAATCATTGATATTGCCCTCTGTACTTTATGTGCAGATTGGGAGGGTTCTTCACCTTCTTGTTCTCCACCCCAAACCATTGGGCCAACATTTAAAATTATAGCCAAAGTAAAGGCTGGAAACATGTTTATGACTGGAATTGATTCAATAAAGCTACAACCACCAAACTTCATTAAGTTTTTAAAATGAAATTTAACTCCAAGCTTAAAATATAACAGAATTATTAACACGGTGCCAACAGACCAACCTAAGATGGGTAGAAAGAAGCTGACTACATCTAAAACTAAGCCAAAAATTATAGACAATAAAAAGGCTTTCACTGAGACCCTCTTCTCTGGTTCATCTTCGCTATTTAAATACATACTATCTTCATCCTCAAAATCATCCTCTTCATTTTTTTTAAAAACAGAACTTCTACCAGGATTTCTCTTGTTTGATAGTTTATATTGACTTTCTGCTTGCCTTTCGTTCATTGTCTATATATTAACAGACTACAGGATAATAAAAAAGCCTTTTTTTAAAAAAGCTTCTTTATTAAACATATAATATACCTCCCTGCAACTGATTTAAATACTTCTCTTTAGATTTTCCATCTCAGTTGCTCTTTGCTCAGCCAACTCAGCCTTTTCCTTCTTTATTTGCAAAACCTCAGATGGCTTTGATGTAATAATCTGATTTTCTGTATACGATGCAATGACTTTGATTGCCACGTGCTTAAGTCCAGCGAAGAACATTCCCTCTCCTACATCTGACTCAAGGAGAAGATATTTTTCCTCATCAGTTAAATTAAAGGTTTTTTGAACAATATCAATTGACGATGGAGATTGTTTAAGTAGGATTTGAATAGAAGAGTTGGAAATAATTGGTAATCCATAAGGGGATTTTAGAAAGTCTTCAACGTCTTGTGTAATTGTCGCAAGACCCAAATAATATTTTCTACCTCTTTTAGCTAATCCAAGAAGGAATGATGCTGTGTCCTCAGACTTCATCAAATACCACGCCTCGTCAATAACCAAGAGTCTCTTCTTTAATTCTTTTCTAATTGCATTCCAAATGTAGTGCATAACAATATACATCGCAACAGGTTTCAATTCCTCTTCCATGTCTCTAAGTGAAAAGACCACAAATTTTTTGTTGATATCAATATTTGAAGGTCTGTTGATAAAACCCGCCCATGTTCCTTTGGTATATTTAGTTAATCTTTGAGCCAATGATTCTCCACCTTCCATTCCACCAAGAACAAGCTCAAAGTCTGACATAAGTGGTGGTTCAGCGGCAGCAAAATTAGATTCAGGAGTAATATCCTTAAGGGCATAGGTCTCAGTGATTGCTCTGTCCATAACAGCATCCTCTTCTGGTGTAAGTCCTCCAAGCATTATTCTAAACAAACCAACAAGGTTGATAATGTTGGATCTTAAAACATCCGCTGAAGATTCACCTTCTCTTGGTACAGGTAAGTCAAAGGGATTAATATGGTGTTCTGATGTTAATGAAATATTGAAATATCTTCCTCCTGTTGCTTCTGCAAGGTATTCATATTCTCGCTCTGGGTCAAGAACTATGACATCTGTATCAAACATCATGGATCTGATGATTTCTAGCTTTGTTTGATATGACTTACCAGATCCTGCTTTAGCAAAAGTAACAGAGTTATAGTTTTCTAGAGAAAATCTATCAAAAAGAATTAGACTCGAGTTGTGTCTATTAATTCCGTACAAAATTCCCTTATCGGATGTAAGGTCAAAAGAGATAAAAGGAAAAATACTAGACAATGGCTCTGAGTTTAGTTTTGAGTGAACACCTAGCTTGTCTTCACCTATCGGAAGAACACTTTGAAAGCCTTGTTCTTGTTGAAATAGAGCGGGTTTAATGAATACAAGATTAGATTCAAGTATTGATTTGATTTCAGACTCAATTTTGTCCAATTCCTGCTCATTCTCTCCATATATGGAAAGGTATAGGCCTACATCAAAAAGTCTCTCCTGTGCTTGTTGTAGCTTGTCTCGGAGCTCTTCTAGATCTTGATAGGCGGTATCAAGTTTTGGATCTCTAACCAATCCTTTTGTTTCTCTTGTACTTATATCAACTTCAATGTCTGCAACTTTTTTTGTAAATTGTCTTAATATTGTAGATGTATCTATTGGGTGTACAAAAATAGAAATATCAAAGACTTTATCTAGGTTAATTATTGGAGAGAACCAATTTGATGATAGAAATCTTGGATAAGATATAACAAAGAAGGTTCTAACTATTTTTTCCCCAAGATTTATTGTCTTTGGACTTATCTTAAGGCCAGACGGTGCGATAATGTCCTGTAATTCCAAAACACCAGATTGATAAATTTCCTTTGGTAGAATGGAACTAATTGGAGAACTTTCTTGTGGTTGTTTTTTTAAAAAATCTAGTAAACTCATGTTGTTCTAATTGTACGCTAAAATGCATAAAAATTCTATCTGTCTACTGACATGTTGATTGGTTTTTCTACTGTTCCTGGATTAAATAGTTTGTAGAAGAACTCAATTATTTCTTCTGTTCCAAGTTCTGCAACTCTAACTCCACATCTTGCAAGTCCTTGTTCTACTACGTCAACTCTTTGTTGTAATTGACTCTTGTATTCTTCAAATTGTAAAAACTCTTCATTGTCAGATTCTTTCTTGTCCTTCTTTCCACCAAAAATACCTGATAATACACCACCTTTTTGACTTATTATTGCAGGTGAATATGGAATTACAACAAAGAAACTCTTTGTCATAATATTTACTGATTCTGTTAGATTTCTAATAAAATCCATATATTCCCTTGTTTGAACCTTCATTAGCTCACTAGATTGAAATTTAATTCTATCATCCAATAAGTTGATATAAGGTGTAATATCCAGTCTTCTTGATTGAACGAATATCTGAATGGAGAAGTTTATTGAATTTAAGAAGTTTTGGAATTGATAAAGTACCGATTGCTGTTCCTCTTGTGATTTCAGGGCAAAGTTTATAGATGAAGCAAGTAGAACTGCTCTCATCGATCCATCCTTTAGTATTACAACTCCATCCCTAACCTCTTTAATTGGGACAAAGTCTTGAGTTGGTTTTGAGTTTATAGATGCGTTTGATGACATTTTTTAATTATATATTTAATTTTTGATTATCACCAACTCTGCTGTTGGTCTTTTCATTAATATCTAGACTCCATGCTAAGTCCTTTAGTTTGCTACTAGAGACTCCCAGATTAATTTGAGGTGCTATTCTTGTCTTTTGATCATCCATGCTCTGTTTAATAGGTTTGTCTATTTTTTTGTATGTATAAAGTCTGTTGGAGAACATAAAAAAGAAAGCAGCTTCTAATGTATCAATAAAAGGCCTTTCATTTACTTTGTAAAATGCCAAAGCAACTGAAGTCATCATTACTGGGATTATTACTAATAGAGAAATCAAGAAAGGAAGTGTTTTGTATAATACAAATGAAATACCAAGACCCCCTACTAAATAGACAAACTGCCTAAATGTTAGGGGGCCAAATAGTTTTTCATCCTCTTCAATAAATTGTGGCGTTTGATATCTCATGTTGTCAAAACAATTATATCATGACAATTATTTCAAGTCTTCTTTTGTGATAAAATTTAATATTTTATCTACATAAGTTTTAGTCTAACTTGTCTTTGATTGAATATCTTGAAGGTTTTTTCTGATGGGCGTAATAATCAATTGATCTATTTCCTTCACCATTTCAACCGCTGTATCTCTTGGTATATTTACTTTCGATTCCATTTCCGATATCAGATCTGAAGATTCTATCTCCCCAAAAATGAATTTTGCCAATGTTTCTTCTAGGTTGGCTGATTGATCAATATGAAGCTTGTATTTTTTTGCTATTGTTGCAAGTTCTAGATCATAATCACTTGTCCTGATTGCCCGCTGAAAATCTTGAGGGAGTGAATCAAATCTTTCTTTATTTCTTTCTATTGAATTTGCTGTCATTTTATTTTAATTGCTCTCTATAAGGGTCTATTTTATAATATGTTGATTTTAAAGGCTGTGCTGTTGCATCTGTGAGTTTGGAATCAAGTTGAGATTCTTTGTTTGGGTTTGTTTGTACTTGGGGAGGTTGATTCATTTGTTGCGCCGCAACCTGCTCTTTTGTTGGCATTGTCATTGATACTGGGTTTGACTGGGTTGGGGTTGGTTGCGTTTGATTTATTGGAGTATTTGTCTGTGGAATTTCTGTTTGAATAGGTTGCTGGGTTTGTATTGTTGATTGCTGTGGCGCTTGTGTTGGTGCTAATTCTGGTGCTTGAGCTTGAGTTGATATCACAGGTTCTGGTTTAAAGACTGGAAGGGATGCTGGTGCCGGTGTTGGATTTTCAATTTCCTTAAGAATGTCTTCTGCAGTTTCTGTTGTGATTGTTGTGTTTTCTTGAGTTGATGTGCCTTGCGAGACTTCTGCTTTTGGTGTTTCTTGTTGATCTTGCTGTAGTCCTTGAAAATTATTTGGAACAAGTATTGTTCTATCTATCTCTTCAAAAATATGTCTAGCCTCATCTTCATCGCCTATCGCTTCCAAAATAAGATCAAACATTTCTTGCTTGGAGGCGAAGCCGAGGGCAACAACTCTTGCTGCATAACCTACAGCATCAAAAATTTCGTCATCTTTTACGTTTTTGTAATTTATTATGTTTCTAAAATAGTCCTCGTAACTTAACATTAACAACTTATCTTGCATCTCCTTGGAAAGAGTTTTAAGTCTGTTTTCTAAGTCTGTTTTTGTAAAATTAATCATATGTTATTTTTTATCAGGTTTATTCTCTTCGATAGCTGCCTTGGTTCCACTTCTCGCGTCATTTTCTTGCCATCTGTTGATAGGTTTCTCTATTAGGCTAATTATATCTCTCAATTCATCTCTCCTGTTTCTATGTGTTAAATTGTCGGTGGTTATAGCGCTAAGTCTGTTGTCTATATCGATCAATTCTGTGGATGGGGTACTTGGGTCACTCCTTCTGTTCCTCAGGTCGTGAGCCTCTTTGTTGTTTTGAAAAATTTGTTCTGTGAGATCGTTGAATGGTTTAGATAATCCATCTATAACTTTAGTTAAGTCCTTCAAATCCATACTTTCAACTCCTTCTTTTCCAATTTTTTCAATAAACTTCAATGCCTCCTCTGTGTGATCTCCGTGCTCATCAGCCTCTTCAAGTTTTTCAGATATTTGTTTAAGGGCTGCAAAAGAATCCTTTTTAGCCTTGTTTTCTATGTCTACGAAAGCACCTGTTTTTGCAGCCAGGCTTTTGTTCATGATTTCCTGCATTGCCATTTGCTTACCTTTATTAAAGCTACTTGAAACAAGGCGATTGTCTCCTTTTGCTGTACTAATTCCCAAGTATTCTCTTTGTCCTTTCTTACCCTCACCTTCTTGATCTTTCTTTCTTTTATTAAACTCCTCATCGCTTTCACCCATCCTTCTAATTAAATCTCCCGTTCTGGCTTTTTTGATTAATTCACCTCTTGTTTGATATGTTTTCTTGTCAGCGTCCACTCTTGATCTATAGCTTGAGTCACCACCAAGTTTTGATTGTGCTAGCTTATCCGCACCCTGAAGAATCATACCTCCGCCGGGTAGTCTAGATAGTATACTGCTTTTTGATGCCTTGTCTGCTAAGTAGCTGACAGGTGAAGTTGCTTTGTTGATAGCAAAGTTCTTCGCCTTTGTTCCCAAACTCTTCCCCCAACTGCTCATTGTTTTTGAGCCTATTGTTCCAATTGTGGCTGCTGCTGTTAGACACATTACCAGTAGAAAACATAGTAGGAAGAAGAAGAATATTGAATTGATAGCACCAGAATCAGTGTTTGAGAACATTGAAAGTAGATTTGTTACTTTGTCACTCCTACCCCAAATCATTTTGAGTGTAACAAACATCAATAGCATGTATACAGGGGCAAATAAAACAGCGCTATTTAATTTACTCCACCACTTATCAGACAGTTTCTTTGTTTGAGGTAGTACATTTGCAGCAAAAGCTATTGGAGAGGTTACTAATAGCATTATTAACATTACAGTTCTGGCTAAGAACATAAATGATGCGGCCAAGAAAATGAATGAAAGAAATAGTATAAAAACAGAACCCCCAAGACCAACCAGTGTCATTGTCCATGGATTTAATCCAAGACCAGCTCCACCAGCAGCAGCTACTGCACTCGCTGACCTAATTGCTGGGTCATTATTTGCATCTTTTGTTGAACCACCGGTTGTACCACCCCCCGTTGTCTTTGAAACACCCCAAATGGTTTGCATGCCTAGCGCATCCATAATACCCATAGATAAATTGTTGTATTCTCCAGCCGCCTCAGATGCAGAAGTTAGTGCCGAGCTTACAACGTTGTCCCCAGCCTTGGGTGTATCAATATTCTTTTTGTTTGCATCAACCATTATCTGCTTATAAAAGACTAGTGCGGTAATATTACTTGCGTCAATTATTACTTTAGTAAAGAACATGCTAAAGTTTATCAATATTGCAGCTATAACAAGTTTTCCTAATAATTTTTTATATCCATAACTATCAACTTGTAATATTGTTGATATTGATATAAATACTAATATTAATATAAAGAACAGGTTAATAAGGTTTCTAAATACCTCCCAGCCATATTGTATAGAAGTAAAACCATCAATAATATCAGTCATTGATAGTGTGTAACTGATTGTGAAATCAAACAATAGAGCTGCCGCAAAAAGAACCCAAGAGGTTAAATACAATATAAAATATGAAAGTATTGCAATACAGCCTGGGATACTTACTCCCCCTAACCACTTAATACAATATATTTCCTCATTTCCACCAGGAGCAGCCGCTAAAGCTTTTTGATTACCAGATTGCTGATTATCGAGTGCTTGAAGCCTGTTTTTTAATTTTACTGGGTCACTCGTTGTTTTTTTGTAGTATTCGGCAAATGCATTTGCTGAGTTATCTGTAACTCTTTTTACACAGCCCGTAATAAGTTCATAGTTATTTTGACTACCATATATTTGAGATATGTTGTGTACATTCTTCATGTTTTCTATACACTCCTGGTCACTCAACACGCTCATAACTGATTGATATATTGAATTTTTAAGGTCTATGAGATTTTGATCCTTTATGTCTGTAGACACGTCAACATTTAACTTTCTTAGTATTGTGTTGACTGTTATTGTGCCAGCAACTTGATCTGGGGTTATGTGTGAACTGTTCTGTCCGTTTGTTGTAGCCTTTAGATATGAACCGTATGTTCCAAATACTCCAGCCATATCGTTAACACTCAGGGCTAGAGTTGAGGTGTTGTGCATTGCCATGGATAATCTAACTTGATCCCCTGTCGTCATTCCAAGGTACCCATACTGCTCATTGTTTGCATAATATAATGCTTCCTCGTCTGTAACGGCCCCCGCTGACTTCATTATTCCGTTGTCTGAAATATTTACCGTTAAAAACCCCAACACCAAAACCCCAACCACAAAGATTTTTTTAGCTGTCTTGTTGTTTATAAATTTCATCAAGCTCATTTATCGATAATTATATATCATATTGAATAAAAACAATAATTATTTACACACATAATCTATAATTATTATTTTTGTGGTGGTAATTCAAGGGCCTACCTACTTCATTCTAAATTCTAAAATACTTTAATAATGAAGAGAGTGTTTTATTTATTTGATATTAATCAACAGTACCACCGTTTGCAGCGTCATACTCATATAGTGACTTATATCCCCAGTTTATTCCAGTAATACTATTAATTGATGTTCCTGTTAGTTGAGATGCGTTTGGAGCCACGTCTATACCCGTAAGAGGTCTACCATCTAACCATTTGTATGAATCGGTAGCAAATCTGTAGTTTGGTATATAGAAATCAATAATATTTCTAGGGCAAATGTTTCTGTCATCTCCTGAGTCATCAATTCTAACTAGCACATCTGGTCCTCCAGCGAAGTGTACAACAGCTGGAATTCCTCCATTTGTATAACCCATTCCTCTAAGTTGAGTGATTATCTTTGAACATATACCAACAGATACACCTGGAATTAATGGAAAAGCGGCGTTTCTTCCAATTCCTCGGTAGCTATTGGCGTCCCATATCTTTCTGGCAACATTGAATTCTGTCTTAAATTCATATCCATACATTGTTGAGTGACCGTTTGGCATTGGAATGTATATGGAATTTGATCCAACTTGGAATTCCCCATAACCTTGAGATGTTTCTCCAGAATATCCCGCCGTTGAACCTGGTATATTAACTGAGCCCCCGGTTGTGCCAGGTGCGTTTGCGTTTTGTCCGTATGCTGGTGTGGCGTAATAGTTATTTGAAACAGCGGTATAGTAATCTGATGTCCTTGCTTGAGAAGCTTCTTTTCCTGTAACATCCTCCAATACTCTACTTAGGGCTATTTTAATAAGATTATTAACAATAGTATCAACCATTTGATCAAACTTTTGAGCTGAAACAAGTCTGTCTTTTGGGATATTTAAGGTTGAAGAAAGAGAATCTGCAATAAGGTTTCCTGGGGTTACTGTATCACATGGGTTAGTTTTGCTTTCTGGCTTGGTGTTATCTTTACATTTCTTATAACTTAAGAACCCTCTGTTTATAGTCAAATCAAGTGTTGCGGTATTTCTTTTAACATTAATTCTTTTATCCAATTCCTCCCCCGCCTTTATATATGAATAATAGACATTATTTTCTGGCTTTGTTAGAGCAATCCAGTCCGTTGGTGTCGTTATTGTGTATTTTCCAGACTGCATAGCAGACTGTTGCATTTGACTAAGTGAACATGAATTATATCTTCCATAGTTATTCATTCCAGAATAACTACCTCTTAGTCCTGTTGCAATGACAATTCTAAATGGAGCGCACACATTTATTCCAGTTGTGTTGTAGGCCAGCTCATTTATAAAGGATGCTGCTTCTCTATCTGCAATTTGCTTAAAAAACTGTTCAGGGTTTCTAACGAAGGCTGGATTACCTTTAAAACCTGAGTTTGCCCATTGAATTGTGGAGTTAACGACGTAATCTATAATTGTATTAACAATACACCATCCAATATCATCCCAACTCACCCCTATTTGAAAGCCAGAAAAGAATGTTCCAACACGTGCATTTGTGTCAGCTTCTTTATTTTTGGCGTCATCAGTACCTGCTGGTGTTATTGGAACTCTTGTCAACATTTCTTTTGCTGCAACAGCAACACCCTTAACCTTGTTTATTGCTGTTGTAACGGAACTCTGTAGCAGTTGTGCTAGGAGTTGACTTGCAATACACCCGCTGACGTTTTGAACTGGTCTATTTTGATTTTGCGATGCTACTGCTCCTGTATTACTTACGTTTGCTCTTGCGTTAGTTGGTCCGCTTTCATTTTCGTCAACCAGGATGGCTTTTGGTATATTTGAATCTGAAGTACCGCCCTGAAAGGTTGATATATCTGGTGAGCTGTTCCAGTTTGCCGCTCCAAAATCCCCAGATGTGTCTATATAAGGCTTCGGGGTTGCTTGAGCGTTTGTTGTGGTAGTGCCCCCTCCTATTAGAATAATAAGTAACAATATAATCACAAAAATCTTAGGTGTTTGTGATGTTTTATTGTCTATGTTAGTTTTGTGCATTTTAACTTATTTAAATTTAATTCCAGATTACCCCAACCTCATTATTACCAAATATTATACCATTGTTTTTAAAATAATTACTAATATTTTTAAATATTTGATCATTGTCTTCCATTGCTTCTTTGGAGGACTTCACACCAAGTAGTGATTTCACAGGATCTTCATTTTGCATGTTTATTAGCCTAAAGGAATCTGCCAATATTTGATGATTATTAACGATAGCGAGATGAGAACTTGATACTTGTGGTGGAACCTTGAGTTTTAGTAATTCTTTACTAATATTTTCATATACAGTGATTATCTGATTCAAGTCATTTGCTTTATTGTTATCTGCGATAATCTGCATATTTCTGATGTAAATCTCAGCAAAATTGTTACCATAGAGTCTAATTTCCTCAATGGTGTTATTTGTTGTGAATGTAAGGCTGTTAATTCCATATTTTGATCTTGGAATATCGCTTGAGGATATTTGACCAATTGCATTACGTGCAATATCCTCTGCGTTTAAATCACTATTCCCAGCCTCTTTATTTACATAGTCAGAATATACTTGTTTTGCTAGTCTTGTTGTTGAATTGTCATTCTCTGTAATTGTAAAAGGGTCTTCTTGATTTGCAATTTCCTCTGCTTGCTCTGAGTTGTCAATCGCAGACAATATTTTTGTCACAGCGGCGTCTTCTCCTTCCCCAGTTATATTAAAAAGTCTAGCTGATTTTTTTTGCTCATCCAATGTTTGTTTACTCTTTATGTCAGCAATTTTGTAGGAAATAACTCCTGCGATTATTGAAATACATATTGCACCAAGTATTAGAACTTTATTGTGAGAGTTTGCGTTAGGACTTAAGTTTTTCACAACTAAAGTATATCAATAGATGATAATTTTTTCCACTCTTCAAGTGATAAAGTTTCTGCTCTTGCGTCTGCTTTGATATTGCACGTCTCTAATATTTTTTCAGGTTCATTAAATATACCTTCTTCTTTTAAATTACCTTTCAATAATTTTCTTTTGTGCGCAAAACCCGCGTGTAATATATCAAAAAATCTTTTTTCTTTTATTGAGTCATTATCAAAATTATCTTTAGAAATTTTATCAATTAGTAGTATAGCAGAATCTACTTTTGGCGATGGAACAAACGCCCCCTTTGGAACTTTATCTATAATACTTGGCGTGCCAATTGATTTAACTGCAATTGATAAAATACTCTCTTTCTTGTCTCTTGAAATTATTCGCAACGCCACTTCTTTTTGAACCAGTACAACAGCTCTTTCTGGATATAAATCTCCGCCTATTACGTTTCTTATAATCGCGCCTGTAATATAATATGGAATGTTTGCTATTAAGCTGTATTCACCCCTCTTAAGTCCGATGGATGCTAGGTCTACTTTTAAAATATCTTCGTGTACAATTTCCATTCTACCTGATTCAATCTCCGTTTTAAATTTATCTTGAAGTATTGGAATTAATCTATTATCCATCTCAATCAAAATTATTTTCTTGGCAGGTGTCTTAATTAATCTCTCGGTCAATGAACCCATTCCAGGGCCTATTTCAAGGACTGTTTTGCCATTTAAATCCCCTGCACCCTCTATGATTTGATTTAATGCCTTCTGTGATTTTAAGAAGTTTTGTCCAAGAGATTTCTTTGCAAATACAGATTCTTTTTCTATAGAACCATCTGTCTCCATTGAATCATTTTCAAATACTTCTTTCTTTTTATTCTTTGAATATTTTTTAATCATTTTTTTAAAAATCTATAAAGATTGATTTGATTCCACTAATTACCTCATCTTCATTTTTATCAATTAATTCATCGCTAATATCTGCAATAAATTCTGATGGTAAGTTAATTTGTTTGCTTCCAAAAATTGTTCTCATATTTGCGTATGATAGATATAATTTTTTTCTTGCACGAGTTACTGCAACATAAAACAACCTCCTCTCCTCCTCACTGTCTTCACCAGATTTAGATTCAGAAGATCTTCCACTTGGAAATAAATCTTGTTCAAGTCCTGTTATGAAAACATAATTAAATTCAAGTCCTTTTGATGCGTGAACTGTCATAAGTTTAACGCCCTCCCCATTGTTTTTTGCGGTCTTCTCATTCAAAGAATCTTGATCACTTGCAAGAACTGCTTCTTCAATCAATCTCTCTATTCCCTCTTGACCAGGTAGGTCATCAAATCTTGTTGCAAGTGTAACTAATTCTCTTATGTTTCCAACCCGATCTTCTTCCTTATCATTCTCTGCCTTAAGTGCTGATTCTATTCCTGATTTTTCTATTATGTATTTTATTGCAACAGAAGGTCTTTGAGTCTCAATTTGATTTTTTATATCGCTTAATAATTTATAAAAAGCATCAACTTTTATCTTTGTTCCTGAAGGTAAATCTGCTGTTTGCCCCGCCATTATTTTAAGAAGTGTTACTTTACCAATTCCTCTAACTGGAGTGTTGATAATTCTTTTGATGTCAGCTAGTGACTCTGGGTTAAGTGCTGCTCTTGCATAGGAGATAACGTCTTTAACTTCTCTTCTCTCAAAAAAGCGAGTTCCTAGAAGCTGATATTGTATTCCTTTTCTTAGAAAGGCCTCCTCTAAAGCGCGAGATTGTGAGTTTGTTCTATAAAGTACTGCTATACTTTCTGGTTTTATGTCATTGTTACCCTTTCCATCACCCTCTCTAATTAAATCTCTGGCTGTATTTGCAACGTGATTTGCTTCATCGTTCTCATCGTATGCATTATATAGAGTTATTAAGTCCCCATCTTCATTGTTTGTGAACAGATTCTTCTCCTTTCTGAATATGTTTTTCTTGATTATTTCATTTGCGGCTGAGAGTATTGTTTTTGTTGATCTATAGTTTTCTTCAAGTAAAATAACCTTGGCTTCTGGGTAATCATCCTCAAATTTCATAATATTCTTGATATTTGCTCCACGCCAACTATAAATTGCCTGATCTATATCCCCAACTACTGCAATGTTGTGTTCTGGTCCAACAAGCAGGCGGGCTAATTCATACTGTATGCCGTTTGTGTCTTGATACTCATCTATGTGTATATATTTAAATCTGTTTTGATATTGAGCCCTAATTTCAGGTTTGCTTTTTAGTAAAACAGCGGTTTTGTATAGTAAATCATCAAAATCCAATGCTTTTTCATTAAATAGTGCTTCAGCGTACTTTCTCCATACTGCAACAACAATCGCTCCAAAATGATCTTCTCCATTCTGTGCTTCGTACTCCCCAAGTGATGAAAAATTACTCTTCTCTCTTGAAATTATGGACATTATTTTGTTTGGCTCAACCATCTTAATATCATATCCGAGTGAATTTATAGCCTCTTTTATGGCTTGTTTTGAATCGCTTTTGTCATAGATTGTGAAATGTCTTGGGATTCCAATAGCAAGACCTGATTCTTTTAATATGTTTACGCAAAGTGAGTGAAACGTTGAAAGAAATGGTTTTGAGAAATTGTGAATTGGCAAATTCATTTCCCTACTCTCTTGTAATAGATGTTCCACACGCTCTCTCATTTCCTTTGCCGCCTTATTTGTAAAGGTTATTGCCAAGATTGATTCAGGTGCGACACCGTTCTCTATTAAGTTTAATATTCTGTGTGTAACGGTTTTTGTCTTTCCTGCTCCTGCGCCAGCAAGAATAAGAAGGGGGCCATGTAGTGTTGAAACCGCCTCGCATTGTTTGGAATTCAATCCAGAAAGAGCTTTTGATTGCCCTTCATTGTTTTCTTGTGGGTGCATATTTTTTAGTATATCACGATTGTTGTAAGGTGCCGAAAGTATCAAAAAAGTGTTAATTTGACCTATTTTTACTAATGTGTTGGTCTTTATAATATCTTAATAACTTTGTTGACTTTGGAGTCAATTATCTCTACCATATAGAATATACAGTTTATTCGGCAATATATGGCTTTATTTTTAGCCATATCAATTAAAGAAAGTCCTATCAAATTAACTTAAAGTTATTTTAATAACCCCTCAAGACCTCGATCCTAAAGACAGATTCACAGAAATTCCGCATTTTAAACAAGGACGAGTGACAAATCAGGCTACCAAGATAATAACAGCATTGACTGTTTTAGCCATAATAATTTACCCTTTTTACGTTAAAGCGGGCGTTTTTGATGTTTTGGGTTGGGTAAAATCTAGTCTGGAATCTAGCTCACCCTCATCTTATTCCCAAAACACCTCAGAGAACATGGTGTTGTCATCAAATGCTGTTACTGTCGCTGTTGCAGAGGAAATATTATCATCTCCAGAACATACTATTATAAACATGCCTTTGTCAGAATCTGTAAACAGTCCAGAACCAAAGGAGAACAAAACGGCTTCAAAGCAAGCTTTGGTGGATGATTCTGCGTTCACAAATGAAAACAACGCTTTGGATGGCTCTTTTGAGGACGAGGAGAATTATTCAGATCAAATTAGTTTATACACTGTAAGAAAAGGTGATACGGTTCCTTTGATTGCAAAAATGTTTGGTGTAACATCAAACACTATTTATTGGGCAAATGATTTAAAACCTGGATCAGCTGTGAAGCCAGATCAAGTTATTGTTATATTGCCAATAACTGGTATTAAGTATGTAGTTAAGAAGGGGGACACGGTTGAAAAGTTGGCTGATAAATTTAGCTCTGATGTTGGTGAAATTGTTAGCTTTAATAACGTTGATACAGATCTAGGTTTGACTGTTGGGGAGGAAATTATAATTCCAAACGCGGATCCAGAGCCTGTAGTTGAAAAAACTAAGACTAAAACTAAGGTAAAAACTATAAAGAATGCAGGTAAGAGTACCGCTGGATATTTTAAGAGACCTGTTGCTGGAGGAAGAAGAAGTCAGGGAATTCACGGTAATAATGGAATAGATATTGCAGCACCACTCGGCACACCAATTCTTGCCGCGGCAGATGGAGTTGTTATTGTCAGCAAGAGTACAGGTTGGAATGGTGGTTATGGTGGTATGCTTGTTGTTAAACACTCAAATGGAACTCAAACTCTTTATGCTCACATGATTGCTAACTTGGTTGGTGTTGGACAGCGTGTTAATCAAGGACAGCAGATTGGTAAAATGGGAAGTACAGGTAGATCAACCGGGGTACACTTGCACTTTGAGGTTCGTGGAGGAAAAAATCCATTTTAAGATACTCTTCGCGCTTAATTTTTAGAATAAAGCATTCTTGTAAGAAAACGCCTCAATAATGTGGTGTTTTTTTACTATTATTTCTATCTTAGGTGCTTGTTTATTAAAATCTTCACTTTGTATGGACTCTATTAATGATATTGTCTCAGAAATTTCTTGTGTATGCTTAATTGACCTCATTGATAATCCTTTATCTTTGGATGCTGTGCTAAACATATCCGATTCAATGCTTCCCCATTTGAAATCCACATAAGGTCTTATTTTGGTAAATTTATTTATAATTGAGCGCATTTTACTCCCGCTCATTGTATCTACCCCCGTGGTGTCTTTTGTGTCCGCAGACATTCCCCTGCTGAAATGACTTTCATGTGATAATGATATGGAAATATGAAATCTCTCCAAAAAAGGCTCTGAGACCTTTTGTCTATATAACTTAATCTTGTTACCTGCACATACGCATTCTTTACCTGGTATACCCTTGTTTCCGCACGGACAGAGATTCATGGCACAAATACATATCACATCACACGGCAGAGTAATTGTGTTGTTGGATCTATTAATTTGCACAGCCTTCTCTTCCAGTGGCTGTCTTAATGATTCAATTATATTTCTATTAAACTCAGGTAATTCATCTAAAAATAGTATGCCTTTGTGGGCCTTGGTAATTTCTCCTGATGTTATTGGTGTGCCTCCGCCTATGATTGATGAATAACTGCTGGTGTGATGCGGTGATCTAAATGGTCTGTCTAGATTATTGTGAATTGAAAGTATTTCCAAGTACTCATTAACTTGAGGTTCTGGAAGAAGTTGATGGGCGCTTTTTGCAAGCATTGTTTTTCCAATCCCAGGTGGTCCTGATATAATCATGTTGTATTTTCCACATATAGATATAAGCAGAGCCCTCTTGGCTTTTTGTTGCCCAATTATATTATCTATTTCAAATTTAATATTCTTATCCACACCTGCACCATTCCCCACCCTCACGCGCTCACCCACACTTTCACCCACACTTTCATTCTCAGGCCCACTCACATCCACATTCTCCCCTTCATCTCTGAAAAAACCTTTGCTATCCATACGGATTTCACTATTGTTTTTGTCGCCGATTTTGCCCCGTGTCTTTATGTCTAGATTTAGATAATCAATTAAATTTCGTAGATTTTCAATATTATATATTTCAATATTGGGTAAGTTTAATTTTTTAATCAGGTCTATCTGATGTTCCTTAAAATTACCGAACAGTTTAACGGAGACACCTGAATTTATAAGAGCTTTATATTCATTGTCTTTCAATATAAAATCAACAACCAAGGCGAGAGAGTCATTGATCTTAATTGATCCATCTAAACCCAGTTCCCCAATAAAAATGGAGTTATTTAGAGATTCCTTACTAACAACATTTGTTGCAGTTAAGTATGCTAAAGAAATGGGTAGGTCTAATAATACCCCTTCTTTCTTTATGCCAGCGGGAGCAAGTGAAACTGTTATCTTATGATTTTTTGTCTTTGGAGAATCAAAACCACTGTTCTTAATTGCTGACATTATCCTTTCTCTTGATTCTGTAATGCATTTATCTGCTAATCCAACAATTAAAAAATTAAAAAGACCGTGAGATAGATCAAGTTCAACTTCTATGTTTTGACAAAATATTCCTTCTTTCGTAATTCCTTTACATAATACGTACACTTTTTATTTGAGACAGTTTCAAAAATACTCTAACTATTGAGGGCACTTTGTATGTATTTTTAATTCATGTGAGCTTCACAGGTTCTAGATTCTGGTTTTGCATCAAGTCTTTCCTCTTCAATTTCTGCTTGGCAAATTTCACATGTTCCAAATGCATCTGATTCAATCTTTTCTAGGGCATGTCTTATATCAATAATCTCCCTCTCTAGATTTTCTGCTATTGAAACATTTGATTCATAAGTCTCTATAGAATTTGCAACATCAACTCTGTCTGACTTATCCTCTTCCTCGAGCTGTTTTGCTTCCCATGTTGAATCACCTTCCTTCTCAGCTACCTCAAGTATTTCCGATTCCAATCTTTTTAATTCAGTTTCTAAAATGTTTTTGTATTTTTGTATGTCTATGTTCATGGAGGTATTGTATCAGATTAGATATAAAGTTTCTATAAATAAATTATAAAATAACATAAAGTATTTTCTGAATTTTTAACACGTACATGTGGATAACTTTAGATC
Organism: uncultured bacterium; assembly: GCA_903864515.1. Lineage (GTDB taxonomy): Bacteria > Patescibacteriota > Minisyncoccia > Phycocordibacterales > CAIZLB01 > CAIJKW01. The sequence continues at coordinate 8,569 of CAIPFZ010000018.1, read as the reverse complement.
AAAGAATATTCAAATCTAAGACATTCCATTTCTTAGCTTTATTATCTAGTTATCTTTCCAGATGTTAATCTGTATATTATTTCCTTTAGAGTTTGTTCACTTACTGCAATAATAATTGTATTTTTATTAAAGAAGGTATAAAAGAATGCTATCTCCCCGTTTGGTCTGTATAAGACTCTTGCATCATTGTTGGAAATAACTTTATCAACAAAATTTGTGTCGTATTCAGATGTTGTAGTTCTTGAAATTGGTTTTGGGGTCGGAACTGATACTTTTGTTGTTGATGCGCTTGATGAAGATACTACTGTTGAGCTTGATGTGTTTGCTGTTGTTGTTGAATTTATTGGTTTTCCACTCAACTCTGCCGAGCCTGGTTTTTTAACTTCTGGCTTGTAAACCAAGTCACCTAAATCTGCGTACATACTTCTTTCCCACTCTAGCATGCCTGCAAAAGTTGAATCGTAATTTATTGATTTTAATATTATGAAAGGTTCATTTGAATCATATGAATAATGGGCAAAAACATAGTCATTTTCTATGTTTCTCAATATTATGTCAGGTATACTTGGTGCAATTATATTCAAAAATTCTGGTGCTGTTAGTGAAGTACTTGTTGCACTGTAACTTAGAATAAATGACTTTATCTTACCTGTTGGGGTTTGGTCAGAATACTCTTTAGAAAAATCTTGAAAGAGTCCTGTTCTGCTTTTACCTTCAACACTGATTGATTTTGATATTTCTGAATATAATATATTTCCAGCGACGCTTTGTGTTGGATTTCTTTGATTAGAAACATCCTCTGGAGTCTTTGCAGAATTAAAACCTAGGTATGAAAAGCCTGCAATAATAATTATACACACAAGAAAGACAGACACCTTAGCTAAAATGTGACTGTCTTTCTTACCGATATTCATCGTGTCATCTGCGCTGTTGTGAAGTTTTTTATTATCAGCTGCCATTACCTTACCAATAGAAAAATTTCCCTTGTTGGCTTCATTTGCTAAGTCGTCTTTAAATGTGTGAACAGAGCTTTCTTTAACCACCCCCTCAGTAGTTCCCCTTTCCTGCTGTAAAACATCTGAAAAATGAACGAGTGGATGATTTTGACTCGGAACATTTTGTTGTGAAGGATATTGACTACCTCCAAGTTCAGGCTGGCTTTTAATACCTAAATCCGTTTTAGGTATTGAATTTATATCATCCGAACTTCTGTCGGCATTTGGATAAAGGCGTCTAGGTTTTTGTTCTATTGGATCCATTGTTGATATTATATATCAAATTTAGAATCAGGTCTTGCATCTTCGTCAAAAAAATCGAATTCATCTTTAGCTGATGTCTTTTCGGGATTTTGTTTAACTTGAGACCCTCCTCTTTGGGTTGTCTTTGAATGTCTTTTATTAGATGTCTTTGATGAATTTGTTTGCTGAACTCTCTCTGTGTTTTGTGAATTTTGATTTCCTTGAGTCATTATGTATTTAGACGGTGTGTCACACATGTCTATAAAATCATCAGCTACTTCCCTAAGTTTTTGTGAAGAAGATTTACCGAATGATATAACCTCTACCTGACATCCCTCATTCGTCTGAAGGTATTCAACTAGTGGTATAAAGTCACCGTCCCCTGATGCTATAATAACTGTGTCTAGTTTAGGTGCTAGCTTTATGGCGTCAACCGCAAGTCCAACATCCCAATCCCCTTTTTTTGCTCCACCACTAAATATCTGTAGATTTTTTGTCTTTGTTTCTATACCCAGTTTTCCTAGGGCTTCAAAAAAGTTTGTCTCGTCTCCGCTTTCTGTTGTTATTACGTAAGCTATGGCTCTAATTAGAGATCTTCCTGCAACCACCTCTTTCATTATCGCTCCAAAGTTAACTCTGGCGTGATATAGGTTTTTTGCACTGTGATAAAGGTTTTGTGTATCAATAAAAACTCCAACACGTTGTTGTTTGTGTTTAATTACTGTCATGTTTTGAATTAAGTTTAAAATGAACCATTAATATGGTTTAAGTTTGTTTATTAAAATACCATTAGTTAAACCGAGAACCTTGTTGAAGTTAAAATTATACCGATATCTTCTACTATAAAAATGGTTTGAATTAACTGGTGGAAAGTATATAAAACCCGTAAAAGGTATTTAAATATTTCTCTTTGTACCGTTATTCGTTCTGTCTACTTACGCGTTTGCTTTGCGTGTCACTATATTAAGTATATTTTTAATATAGACGGGCTGATTAAAAAGCAAACTTAAGCTGACTTCTTCTTTAGATCAAGCTTCTTTACCACAACGTCATATCTTGCAACGTTTTTCTTCAATAAATACTTTAAAAGAGTTTGTCTGTCTGCAACCATTTGCAAAAGACCTCTTCTTGAGTGATTGTCTTTTGCATGAGTTTTAAGATGCTTTGTTAGTTCCGTAATTCTTGTACTTAAAATTGCAATCTGTGCTTCTGCACTTCCTGTATCTTTGTCATGGATTTGAACATCCTTTATAATTTTTTGCTTCTTTGTCTTGGTTAACATGGTGTGGTGATAATATCATAAAACATAGGTGTGAGCAAGCTTTTTCGACTTATTTAACTGCCAGTTTCGCATTCGGCAAAAAGAGATGATATAATTTAAGAATGTCGCACAATAACACCTCTAACTCCAGCTTCAGCTCCCCCCTTGGTCTCAATACTCTAAAAAGGCACTTTTTGGAGTATACGGAGATAGAAAAAGGGCGTAGTTTAAAGACCGTAGAGAATTATGATAGATATTTAAACTTATTCCTTGAGTTTCTTAAATCAGACTCTCCAGTTGATATTACAGAAGAAAAACTAAGAGAATACAGGCTTTTTCTAAACAGGCGTTCATTTTCAACAAAAATGGGTAATAGTTTGATTAAGAAAAGGACACAGAACTACTATCTAATTGCCCTGAGGGCATATTTAAAATATATGTCCAAAAGAGGGCTACAAATATTGTCACCTGATAATATTGAACTAGCAAAGGTCCCAGAAAGACAAATAGACCATATTTCAATCGAAGAGCTGGATAGAATACTAAGCGCCCCAAACGACGAAAAGGATGAGAAAAAGAGATTAAGGGATAAGGCTATTCTTGAACTATTATTCTCAACGGGGCTGCGTGTTTCAGAACTTTGCTCTATTCCCAGAGACCTTGATTTAAATAAGGATGAATTCTCAGTTAGAGGAAAGGGTGATAAAGTTAGGGTTGTATTTATGTCGGATGTTGCAAAACAAGCCCTAAGGAATCATTTGGATAAGAAAATTGATGTTTCGAGTGGTTTAATGTTTGGTATAACACCCAGATCTGTAGAAAGACTTGTAAAATACTATACAATTAAGGCAGGGGTTTCTAAAAAGGTAACTCCGCACGTTATAAGACACAGTTTTGCTACTGATTTGTTGCAAAATGGTGCTGACTTACGCTCAGTTCAAGCTCTTCTTGGACATGCAAACATATCAACTACACAGATTTATACACACGTAACAGACAAGCATTTAAAAGACATACATAAGAATTTTCATGGACATAATGCAAGTGGGTCAAAGACAGGTTAGTGTTCTGACTTAATGGTCTTCTGTAGGATAAAATACAAAAGGACAACGGAGGTTGATGATAAAATGCTTTTAATTTAACAATAAATAATAATGTCTTTTAAAAAATGAAAAAACAAACAAGTATAATTTCATGGAATGTAAATGGTATTAGGGCTATATACAAAAAAGGTGCATTCAATGCCCTTATGCAATACAACACAGATTTTGTGTGTATTCAAGAGACAAAAGCTCATGTTGATCAACTGCCTGCAGAGTTGATTAGACCAGAGGGTTATTGTAGTTTTTTTGATCACGCTAAAACCAGGAAGGGTTACAGTGGTGTTGCTATATATATGAAAGAAAATTTACCTAAACCTAAAAAGGTAGAATATGGCTTTGGTGTAGAGAGTATGGATCAGGAAGGTAGAATGATAAGTCTTATATTTGATAATTGGGCGTTGATAAATTGTTATTTTCCAAACGGTGGCGGAGAACCAGAAAGATTGCAATACAAGTTGGATTTTTATAAGGAGTTTTTAAAATATTGTAAAAAGCTTACAAATAAGGGTCTAAACGTAATCTTCTGTGGTGATGTTAATGCTGCGCATAATGAAATTGATCTTGCTAGACCAAAACAAAATCTAAAAAGCATAGGTTTCTTACCAGAAGAAAGATTGTGCATAGATAATTTTATAAAAGCAGACTATTTGGATGTCTTCAGAGAGTTAAATCCAAATAAGGTAGATGCGTATACTTGGTGGGATATGAAAACCTTCTCAAGAGAAAGAAATGTTGGATGGAGAATAGACTATTTCTTTGCATCAAAAAGTTTAATGAATGATGTTAAAAGTTGTACAATTGATTCTGATTTTTTAGGTTCAGATCACTGTCCTATCAAAATAGTTGTGGATAACTTATTTTAGTTAAATAATTATATTCAATGAATAAAAAATAAATTCCATAATGTCCTTTATTGTAAGCCTGAAATTAAATATTAAAAAATAAAAAAGTTATCCACAAGAATTATTGCAAATGTCCTTTACATGTCTTTTACTTAGATTATAATAAAGGACAGATGAGCAACCCAACATCGGGTCAAATAGTTCTTTCCGGAAGCTGTATAGTGGTAAGGATTAGTTGGTGATAAAGGACATTTTAAGTTCTCCCACAAACATCTTAGTGAGTCCTATATCTGGGCATCACATTTAAATAGAGAGCATAGTTCCAAAACTGGCTTGTTCCCCAACCATAAAGGCAACCAATACAATTAAATAAAATAAATTTTCATCTCATTTCTCAATCGTCTCATCTCATTTTCGGTGGTTTCGGGTTTCCACACTTGTGTTTCGGCTTGTTTCGGCAGGGCCTTAGTACGGCCGCACCATTTATAACCTTTGTTGCGCCCAGTACTGAGGCTCTTTTTATTGCTATCTTTTTTAAGATAATATAAAGGACGGACTGTTAAGGGCAGATGTTTTGATTGAGTGATAATGAATCATTTATGGCCATACATAGCGTTATGTCCAGCTTATATGTATCAGGCTTTAAGAATGTAGACCAAAATACCGCACAGGTAAGTTTTAGTACTTGCTGTGCGGTATTTTGTATTATTGTGGATGTTCTAGGTCTTGATTGTGGTTACACATGTAACTTGTTACATGTGTAACGGAATAATTTCCGTATTCCTTTAAGATAAGGCTATTTAATGCTGTGTTTCTTTCTGATTTCAGCAACTTGTTCGTCCTCAAGGTCTTTCTTTTTATTAATCCCCTTTTCTGCAAGCTCTTGCAGTTGTTTCATGGGTAACATTGATAATTCCAATGCTCTCTTTGTTAGGTATTCAGCGGTGTTGAGTCCTGGATTTTCAAGTACTTCTTCAAGTAGAGCGTTTAATATTAAACCTATTGCAGGCCCAGCTTTAATTGAAAGGTCATTAATTAATGTGTTTCCATTTATCTTTAGCATTCCAACATCTATTGGGTCTAGCATTACCTCCTCAATTAATGATCTGTATTTTCTTAATCTGTATGGATTTTCCTTTGGTCTGCCCGTTCCAACCCTGTCGCATGTCCTTAAGTCTAGTAAGTCCCATATATTCTCTTTTCCAACGTTTACAATCATTCTTCTTACAGCTGAGGCTGTTATTTGCTCTGTGTCTGAGAAAAACATGTGCCAACGTATTAGTTTTGTAACAAATTCAACGGTCTTTGTTGGGTATTTCATTCTTTCAAGAATGGTCTTTGTCATTTTGGCTCCAACAACTTCATGTCCATAGAATGTTATATTGCTTGTTTCAGTACCTCTTTTGGTAGGTGGCTTGCCAATATCGTGGAATAAGGCTGCTAGCCTTATTTCTAGTCTCCAACCCTTGTCAGCTGCACATTGGCAACTTCTAAGTAGGTGTTCAAAAACATCATAGGAATGAGCTTGATTCTGTTTCACATGCAACGCTGAGTCCAATTCAGGACAAAATATGGCTAATAAGTTAAGCTTTTGGGCCATTGCTATGCCCAGCGCAGGTTGATCTGACATTAATATTTTATCAAACTCCCCTCTTATTCTCTCAACAGATATCTTGGTCAGTGTCTCTGATTGGGAAACTATGGCGTTTTGAGTATCAATGTTAATCATGAAACCTAGTTCAGCAGCAAAACGAATGGCTCTAATAAGCCTTAGACCATCCTCATTGAATCGCTTAACAGGATCTCCTACAGATCTAATGATTCTGTCCTCAATGTCCTTTATACCTCCATACAAATCCACAACAGTGTCCTTTATTGAATCATACGCTATGGCATTCATGGTAAAGTCTCTTCTCTGTAAGTCGTCCTTTATGTCGTTACTAAAGGACACATGATCTGGGTGTCTTCCATCAGAATACTCCCCTTCTGTCCTATATGGTGTTATTTCTATTATCTCTGTCTGATTAACTTCTGTATCATTTCCAGTGCCTTTAATGTTTTCTGCGTCCTTTTCTATTTCAGTATCCACACCCTCATTCTCTGTAATTAGACCATCTCTCTTGTTTGTACTATCCACACTTAAATTTCTAATTTTCACCCCTACTGTTCCAAAATCATTCTCATAGAAAGAATCTGTAAAGACTCCCATTATTTCCTCAGGTTTTGCATTGGTTGTAATATCCCAGTCTTTTGGAGTTCTTTTTAGTATTAAATCCCTAACACAACCCCCTACTAGGTATGCAGAAAAGCCTGCGTTTTGCAGTTCAATTACTGTATTTTTAACATATTCAGGTATAAGTTCTTTGTCTATTTTGTCAAAGAATACTTCCCCCGCCTTTGTTTCTATATCACTTTTCAAGTCTTGTTGGTTCATTACCTAGAATATTAGTACATCTTTTGATTTTTTGCTATCTATGATGTAGACTGTTGCCTAAGACTTTTGAAACAGTAAGGTGCGCACCCGTAGTGAAATGGATATCACACCAGTCTTCGAAACTGTTATTCTAGGTTCGAATCCTAGCGGGTGCACAATTATAATTTTATGTTATAATGGAAAAAAAGCGGGTATGGTTTAGTGGTAGAATGCGTCCTTGCCAAGGACGAGACGAGAGTTCGATTCTCTCTATCCGCACCACAGGTTGATAATACTTAGAATGATTGTGTCACGTTTTCAGGGATCAAGGGATCATAATAAAGCCATCCAATGAGGTGGTTTTATTTTTTAATTACTATTTCCTTAACGCGGGGAAAAATATGTAGCAGACACCATCTAAGGCATCAAGGACTTGTCCCCAACAATTTCCAAAAATGTCCTAAACTGTGGATAACTCTGGGGATATGTGTATAAAAGACATATTTGAGTGGCTTTTATGTGAGGTCCAATATATCAAGCATTTTGCAAAATATGGCTATAAATAAGGTTTATATATGTGGATATCTCAATTTATCTGTCTTTTATTGATATTCACAAATGTCGCACGTGAAACGTTAATTATATCATTAATTTACGGCAACAGCCACCAGAAAGTCTATGTTTTTAGGTGCTAAGGTTGTTTCATGTGTACCTTTTTGTTGATAAAACTCATATAAATTATCAAATTTTGAGGTCTTTTAGATTAAAATTATTGACCTTTATTAAGGGACGTTAACACCATAGGAACTATGATAATTCATTTTTTCTTTGTCCTTTCTTTATAATTTATTTATAGAAACTTAATGTCCGTTGTTTATTATTGCTGTATTAAAAATAATAATAATTAAAACAATGAGTATAAAAAGCAAAAAAGGCACCAAAGATAAGGAAAACGAGAAGAAAAGGGATTCAAATAAGACAACGGGTGATCTTGGAGAGAATATAGCTGTAGTATTTCTGGAAAAGAGAGGTTTCCAGGTTGTGGATAGAAATTATAGAAATGCAATAGGGGAGATTGATATAATTGCCCAAAAAGATGATTTTTACTATGTGGTTGAAGTTAAGACATTAAAAATACCATCAAAGATTGATGTTTTTAGGAAAGATAATCCATTTGACCCAAATGTAAGTATTATTAGGGATGGGGATGGGATTGACTGGTTGAAGCCCGAGATTAGCCTCACTAAAGAGAAAATCAGGAAAGTTAAGCAAGTTGCACTTAAATACTGTATGGATTTTGGTATAAAGGAAGAAAGCCTTAAATTCATAGGAATGTGCGTGAGTCTATACTATTCAGGTTCACGTGTAACAAAGAGTAATCTGTTGAGTTGTAAGGTTAAGGTTGTTCCTCTCTTGAATTAGTCAAAATAGAATCATTAATTCAGAGGCTAGGATGTGTTTATAAAATTGAGTATATGGTGATGTTTATGTTGGAATATGAGTTATTAGGTGTTGGATCTCAGTATGTAAATATGTAAGTATTTGTTGATTAATACAGGAAAGTGTAAAATTGGCAAAAACAAAATATGTATGATATGCTTGTTCCAACAACGGGGCGTGGTGTAACGGCTAACATGCTTGCTTTGGGAGCAAGTGACTCCGGGTTCGAATCCCGGCGCCCCGACAAAATAGTTGATTTAAGATGGTCCAAG
>CAIPFZ010000017.1 GCA_903864515.1 uncultured bacterium | reverse complement strand
GTATTTAAACAAAGCAATAATTATCGGAAATTTAACTCGTGATCCAGAGCTTAAGGCTTTGCCATCAGGAATTACAGTTACATCATTCTCTGTTGCAACAAATAGAGTTTGGAAGGATAAGAACGGAGCAAAGCAAGAAGCTGCAGATTATCACAATGTTGTGGTGTTTGGTCGCCAAGCTGAGACTTCCGCTCAATATCTTAAAAAGGGAAGTAGTGTACTAGTTGAAGGTAGAATGCAGACTCGTTCTTGGGATGGCGCTGATGGAAAGAAGCTTTATAGAACAGAGGTTATCGCAGACAATATTCAATTTGGAAACAGAGCTGGAGATGCTGGAGGATCAAGTTCTTATGGAAACGCAGGAGCTGGATCTGATACTGGTTCATCTAAAAAAGCAGATGATACAGGTAATGCACTAAATCAATTAGATTCAATAGAATATCCAGAAGAGGAGATTAATCCAGAGGATATTCCATTCTAATCTAATTACTTACAGGGTAATTAAACAGGAAAATTAAATTAAAAATATGACAAAACATTGTTATTTCTCACAAAACAACATTAAACACGTTGACTATAAAGACACAGAGCTTCTAAAGAAGTTCCTTAATCCACACGCAAGACTTCTTTCAAGAAAGAAAACTGGCGTTAGTGCTAAAAGCCAACGTAAGCTGGCTTTGGCTGTGAAGAGAGCTAGATTTATGGCTATATTGCCATTCATCGCTCAATAGGCAAAATATTGCCAAATAGGGCTGATTTACAGACTGATGTTATTAAACAAAACCCCGAGACTTAAGTCTCGGGGTTTTGTTTTGCTTAGCCTTAGTTCATGCGTCACACTGCTTTGCTTTTCAACTAGCGTTGAACTATTTAACTCTTTCCACGTATTCGCCAGTCTCAGTGTTGATTCTTACAACATCTCCCTCAACTACGAACATTGGGACGTTAAGACCTGCTCCAGTTTCAAGAACTACTAGTTTGTTTCCACTCTTTGAAGAGTCACCCCTCAGAACTGGGGGAGCTTCCTTTACAACAAGTTCAACTTTAATAGGAAGATCTACCCTGAAGATATGCTCATCAAAAACAGACGCTTCAACTATTGTGTTTGGCTTTAAGAATTTACCACTGTTTCCCAATACACTCTCGTCTATCTTAAAACGAGCAGCTGGGTTGTTCTCTTCACAGAACCACCATTCTCCTTTGTTTGAATAAAGGAATTTGATTTTCTTGGAGTCAATTTCTGCTTGATGTACTTTGTCAGTAGCACCAAATGAGTGCTCCACAATTCTTCCGTTTAATAAATTTTTTAATTTAGTGTCGTTAACAGGCTTTCTCATTTGCTTTCTAAAGATATGAGAACTCATAACTTCATATGGCTCACCTTCAAAAACGATAAACTTTCTTACTGTAATTTCATTATAATCATACATAATATGGCCATTGTAGACCATAAGAGGGGAGATGTCCATGGTTCTGGTCTATGTATTTCAGGTTCTGATTTTGTTTGGAGAATATAGAATTTCTTTGAAAATTCTTTATAAATTTTTTATGAAAAATTTGGGGATGTTTTGGTAGACTGTGCGCAATGGAAATGGAAATAGAAGACAATTTAAATATTAGAGGCGAATACACGCCTAAAAACCTTTCTGTTGGGTTAGGTGAAATCTTTTGGTGTTATCTTGGTATGAATGTCGGATCTGAGTAAAACGGAGCTGGATATAATCTAGTCAGACCTGTTGTAATAATTAATATGTTTTCTGATAATTTCTTTTTAGTGGCGCCAATGACTACGAAATATCACAAAGGTGATTGGTACGTTAAAATCTCCTTTAATAATTCTATTGTTATATTGAATCAAATTAGACCTGTAGACGCAAAGAGATTGAGAAATTCCATTGGTATGGTGACTGATCGGGAACTAAAATATATTGTCGATAGATATATTGATTTAATTAAATATAGCTAGACAACAAACAACACCAGATGTCTGGTGTTGTTGTCCTAAAATAAAAGTATTTACATACTTTCGGCTGGGTTTCCCCAAAACTGTCCTTAATTAATTATCATCCGAGAACGGAATCAAATTAAAAGGTATCTAAAGTTTATCAAAAACTTTTTTGGTGTCAAGATTGTAAAAAAAGGGGGGGGTAGTATCCTATAAATCCTTCAAGTGCTCTCTGATCTTCTTTAGAATCTCATTACTTATCTTTGTATTAGCACGTAAAAATTGACGAGTTGCATCATATCCACGTCCCAATTTTTCTTCTCCGTATGAATAACTTGTTCCACTTTTACTGATGATATCCAGTTTCTCACCAAGAGCAATTATTTCTCCTTCTTTTGAAATACCTTCATTGTACATTAGGTCAAACTCAGTCTGTCTGAATGGGGCAGCAACCTTATTCTTTACAACCTTTACTCTAACTCGTCCTCCCATAATTTCTTCTCCTTTTTTAATTTGGGCGATTCTTCTAATATCCAATCTAACCGAGGTATAGAACTTTAGCGCCTTTCCTCCTGGAGTTGTTTCTGGATTACCAAACATGACACCAATTTGCATTCTGATTTGGTTGATGAATATTACAATTGTCTTACTTCTGGCAACAATCGCAGTTAACTTTCTTAGGGCTTGAGACATCAGTCTTGCTTGCTTACCCATGTGTGAGGCTCCCATATCTCCTTCAATTTCATCTTTTGGGGTTAGAGCCGCAACGGAGTCAATGACAATAACATCTAATTTTCCAGATCTAACAAGGCTCTCAACAATTTCCAGTGCTTGTTCACCTGTATCAGGTTGAGAAATTAGAAGTTCATCAATTTTAACACCAAGTCTTTTGGCGTACTCAGGATCCATTGCGTGCTCCGCGTCAATAAATGCACAAATACCATCTTTCTTTTGAGCTTCTGCAATAACGTGGAGTGACAGAGTTGTTTTACCAGAAGACTCTGGTCCAAATATTTCTATGATACGTCCACGAGGAAGACCTCCGACACCGAGCGCTGCATCTAGTCCAATTGATCCCGTTGGAATTGCGTTAACATCAACTCTTGGTTTTTCACCAAGACGCATAATTGCATCATCTCCAAATTTTGTTTTGATTTGTGCGATAGTATCTTTGATTGACGCGTTTTCTTCTTTTCCTTTAGATCCTTTTTTCTTTGAAGAGCCAAATGAAGATTTTGATGATGACTTGGAAGTAGGGGAGTCTTCGTTATCGTCGTCCTCATCTTCATCATCACTTTCAAGTGAAGCAGAAACCTCCTTTGTATCATCAGCTAATAATTTTTTGATATCTTCTTCCAAATCATTCTTGCCGTTTTTGTTTGGCTTATCTGCAAGCTCTTTGATTGTAGACTTTTTTACATCCTTATCCTTAAGTGCTTTAGATACTTCTGTTTTTGTTGTTTTCTTAATTTCTATTTCTTTTTTCTTTGCCATAATATTAATAAAATTATTTGATTAATTTATATAAAACCGATTCTTATAATTGTAATAACCCTTATAATAATTAAGTGACCAAACATCCAATTGTGATGTTTCTATATAATGAAACTAGATTGTCTTAGTGCTACTACTAGTCTTGTGATTAACACTGCTTGTCGCTTCTTTGGATGGAAGTGTTGATGTACTTGTTGATGTTGAATTAGATTCTGATTCAGTTTTATCATTATCTTTTTCATCACCCTTCTCTTCATTCTTCTCATCCGTATAGACTAGTTGAAGTTCTTTTGTTACAAATGCTCCAAATTTGTCAGTTACCTTTAGTTTAATGATATTGTATCCAGGGTAGAGAAGGACTTTTTCCTTGAATTGCCCTGTTTCATCTATAGGGATTAATCTATCGTTCAAAGTAACAACTGAAACATTCTTGACTATACCAGTGACATCTATAGTGCTTTTGTCAGCGCTAGTTGTGCTTGGACTTTGTATTGTGATTTGAGGACCACTAATTATTTTTTTTGACTGAAATCCTGCGTATCCGCCAATTGCGCAAATTACAATAACAATAAGAGTATTTCTAATTATTACCTTTCCTTCTCTTTTGTTTTTGCGCGTTCCTATCATACTATTGTTGGTTAAAGTTTCTATAAAGAATTTCTAAAGAAATCCCAAATTTTTTATGAATAATTAATTTTCCTCGACCTTGTTATTTACTGTGTCATCCTCATTGTTGTTTTCTGGTGTACTAGAGTTATATCCACTATCTAGTATATCATTATTGTTATTATTTGCTCCACTATTTTGTGACGATGAGCCGTTTTGTCCATTATTTCCATTTTGACCATTGTAACTTAATATCTCTCTTGGCTTTGAGCCATCAGCAGGTCCAATAACACCCCTGTCTTCCAGTATATCCATAAGTCTTGCTGCGCGAGCGTAACCAACACGCAATTTTCTTTGTAGATATGAAGTGGAGGCACGGCCAGCTTCGATAACAAGTTGCTTTGCTTCATCGTAAAGATCATCTTCATCCTCGTCATCATCTCCTCCACCAAAAGATGAGCTAAAGACAGCGTCAGGAGTAGGGGAGGCACCTTGATCACCATTAAATGATATCTCTTGCGGTAGTGAATCAGCCGAGTCTATTAGGTATTTTACCAATTTCTTTGTTTCATTCTCAGTAACATAGGCACATTGGATTCTAATAGGGGTTGGAATATCTCCTGAAAGGAATAGCATGTCTCCTGCTCCCAAGAGTTCTTCAGCTCCTCTCATGTCAAGAATGGTTCTTGAGTCAATTTGTGATGCAACTTGAAGGGCGATACGAGCAGGAACGTTTGCCTTAATAAGACCTGTAATGACGTTTACAGATGGACGTTGTGTAGAAATGATAAGGTGAATTCCAACTGCTCTAGACATTTGAGCAAGTTTAACAATTCCAGACTCCAACTCTCTTGGGTAGGCCTGCATAATATCAGCAAGCTCATCTAGAACAATTACAATGTATGGCATTGTCTCGGGCGCTTCTTCTCCTTGGACATAGCCATCGTTCTTTCTCTTCTCTAATAATGGCTTAAGAATGTTTTTGTGATATGAATCAATGTCTCTAATTCCATGCTTCTCTAGAATATTGTATCTTCTTTCCATTTCCTTTGCCGCCCACTTAAGTGAAAGAATAGACTTCTTTGCATCAGTAATAACGGGAGTTAAGAGGTGAGGAATCTTGTTGTACATTGTTAACTCAACTCTCTTTGGGTCAATCATGATAAATTTAAGATTGTCCGATGAGTTCTTGTATAACAATGAAGCGATAATGGCGTGAATTGTAACAGACTTTCCTGAACCAGTTGCTCCAGCGATAAGCATGTGGGGAGCTTTGGCAAGGTTTGTAAAATACGACTTTCCAGAAATTCCTTTTCCAAGAGCAACCATAAGTGGCTTCTCTGATTTTTGGTATTCATCTTGTGCCAATAGGGAACCGAGTCCAACTGTTGTTTTGATTGTGTTTGGAATTTCAATTCCAACGAGTGATTTTCCTGGGATAGGAGCTTCTATTCTTATAGGGTGAGCGGCAAGTGCAAGGGAGAGATTGTTTTGAAGTCCTAGAATCTTTGAAAGCTTAACACCTTCTGCTGGCTTTAGAGCGTATCTTGTAACTGATGGACCAATTGAAACTTCATCCATCTCAACGTCAATTCCAAAATTCTGCAAAGTTCTTTTGATAATATTTGCATTTGCCTTAATATCTCCAACTCCTGGTTTTCCTTTGTCTTGTTCAAGTATTGATAGTGGGGGAGGAATAAATGTTTTTCCACTCCATGTGCTTTTTGCTTTAAGGTCAATTGAATCATCTTCTTTTTCTTTAGATGATTTTCCATCACTACCAGCTGTTTTACTCTGATCTTGTGATCTGTTTCCTGTATTTTCTGTGTTTTGATTTCCCGATTTTGAATTTGCATCTTGTTGCGCCACCTTATTGCCAGCTGCACTAGCCTCAGCTTCTTTGATTGATTTGGAGATTTTTTCGTCCTCAGTTTCTTTTATTGTTCCATCGTTAGGGGTAGCTTCTTCATCGGCATCAGATGCTTTCTTGTTAAATAGCTTCCAGAACATCAAGTGCTCCTTTTTGATGGATGAGTCATATATTATTAAAATTGAAATTATGGCAAGTGCGATTGTGATGACGTAACTTGTTGGGTAGTCAAAAAGCTTAACCAAAGGTATTGCTACCATCTTTCCAACAAAACCTCCGCTCTCTAGGTTGATTAGACTGATTACCCCAAGAGAAGAGAGAAGGAATAGTAGTGCACCTAGTGACTTAGATAGATAGAACTTTTTGTTCCTCTCCCCAAAGAAAGCAATGGATAGTAATACAAAGGTTATGGGTATCAAATAATATCCAATACCGAGAAGTTTAGATAGTGCATTGTAGACTGTGTTACCAAGGGAGCCACCTTTATTAAGAGATGCAAAAAGGAAGAATATTGCTAGAACAAACATGGCTATACCCCAAACACTTTGTATGGTGCTTGGCTTCAATACATTCTGTTCAATTGTATCCTCCTCTGTGGATAACTTGTAAGGACCTCTCTTGTATTCCTTGGGAGCAGGCTCCTTGTCCCTTTTGTTTTTTTTCTTATCTCTGTTTGCCATATTCCCTTTATTTTAACACGTATTATCTTATGTTAAAAATTAGTGCAAATTAAAACACATTGTCTTATATAAGGGGACTTGCGATTGGTGCTGACTTATATATAATGTCTTTGAACTTGCCAACCAGTTTTGACTTTTTGGGCAAATCTATCAAGGACAAAAGGAGAGACAAAATTGGAGGTAGTTAAAAGACATAACAAAAGACTATGAATAATCTAAGAGACAAAACCGTGGATGGTGGACAAGGGGAGATGCTGGACTTAGCGTCTCTTAGCTTTTTTAATTCTGATCCATATTTCAACTTTGTTCACAAGAAATCAGAAAGGCTTTGCATGGCAATATATCTAATCACAGACTTCTTTCCAGCGGGAGATCCTATAAAGGACAGTTTAAGAAAATCAGGTACAGAGCTACTTAAAACAGCTTTGTCCTTAATAACAGCATCTTCTCCATACAGAAAGGATATTCTAAATTCACTTAGCTGTCTTTGCGTAGAGATAGTTTCACTTTCAAAGATTGCATCTAATATTGGCATGACGTCAGTTCCTAACCACAACATATTAGAAGGAGAGGTTAAGAACTTCATTGGGGTAATAGAGGAGAGAGAAAGGCCAAGTACAACAAGTCAGGGGTTTGTCCTTAATGAAGAGACTTTAGGTGGTTCAGTTGAATTACATGGTGCTATGCCAATAGTGGATTCTATAGAAATGAAGAGTCCATCTGTAAAGCTAGATGAAGTAAAAAGCTATGAACCTAAATCATACTATCATGTGGCTGATAAGACGGAGGTTAGAATGAATACGCCAGTGCATTCACCCGTGAGTGTTGCACCTGTAGTAGAGAAGAGGGTTAAGGAGGAGATGGTTGCCCCGGTTGCTGTCAATACAATAGTTGAGGATGATTCAAAACAGGATGATTCTAATAAGGTAGAGAGTGTGGCTAAGTCTGTAATGCAGAAGAATGAGAGACAACAGGTGATACTCAGTATAATTAAAGAGATAGGGGAATCATCTATTAAAGACATATCAGATAATATAAAGGATTGCAGTGAGAAGACAATTCAAAGAGAATTGAATACTCTTATATATGATGGTGTCCTTAAAAAGATTGGGGAGAGGAGATGGAGTAAGTATGTTTTAGCTTAGTCTGACGTGGGTCAAAAACTCTGACTGAGTGGAGTGTCTTTTATACTCAAAAAGGTCACTTAAAAGACATAAAAAGGACAGTCAAAAATTAAAAAAGTCTTTAATTAAAAAGCTCAAATGGAATTTGACGATTTTTGATTATTATTGACTGGAGGGCTGTTTTTGTGTAATATTACTGACTGTACACCGTCATTATGTGTACAGGCGTAGATTTGGGGTTTATTTAGCAATATGTTGCAAAATAAGGCTTTTAAGACTATAGCTGAAATAGATGGTACTTTGACAATTTAATAGAAGGTTTCAATTATCTGTAATTCCGCCCATTTTCCTTATTATTCAGTCAATCTGGCTACCCAATTCAATATATCCCCGTTATCCCGTTGGCTGTAAAAAGCCAACAAGTGCGAACCTATAAGGGCGTTCAATTCATAAAATGAATTGTGCTTCTCTACGGGTTCGTACGTTAGTATTAAAAACCCGAGGATATTCTATTCCACACATTAATAATTTTAAAAGTTAAGTGGATGAAAGTATCTTTAATAATTTTATAAAAATTCATATGAAAAGACTCTCAACAATATTAATGTTGGCTCTTGCTTTCGCTCTTGTTGCAACAACAGCATCAGCAGCAGGTGACACATTTACAAAGACTCTTAAGAAGAATTCAAGAGGCGCAGAAGTTACTGCTCTTCAAACTCTTCTTGCATCAAAGGGATTCCTGACAGTTTCACCTACAGGGTACTTTGGTAATTTAACAGTAGCAGCAGTTAAGGCATACCAAGCTTCAAAGAATCTTGCACAAGTTGGCCAAGTTGGTCCAGCTACACGTGCAGCTTTGAATGCTGAAGGAACAACTGTTGCAACAGTTCCAGGAACAACAACTGGTGGAACAACAGCTGTAGGAGGTATCACAACTCCTGGAGCAGAAGGAACACTTACAGTTAGTGCTGGACCAGTTTCAAACACAAACTTGTACGTAGGAGACATGAAAGCTCAAGTATTGAATCTAAAGCTTCAAGCTCAAAATTCAGATATTTCTGCACAACGTGTTCAAGTTGACCTTGGAACAAACAGTGCTGTTTATACAAAGGCTTTCACAACTCTTTATGTAATTGGTGACAACGGAGCAGTTCTTGCTTCAGCTCCCCTAAATACATCAACAGTTGTTAAGTCAGGAACAAACTACTACGTAACAGTAGCAGGGTTCAATTATGTTATTTCAAAGAATACATCAAGATACCTAACAGTAGCTGTAGATGTTGCTCCTGCGGTTGATACTACTTACAGAACTACATATACAGTAACTCTTGCATCACAAGGTGTTAGAGGTGTAGATGGAGCTAATGTAGTACAATACACAGGAACAGGTACACAACCTTCACAACAAGTTTTGATAAATGCTTCACTTGTTGACTCTTCAAACCTAAAGCTTTCAACTAACTCTTCAACACCTCTTTCAACTACAGTTGTTGCAGACAGTGGTTCTACAAAGGATCAAGCTGACAAAGTTACAGTTCTTACATTTAACGTAAAAGCTGAGAGAGACGCATTGGGAATTACAGACCTTGTTGCTACAACTTCAATGTCTGGAGCAGCTACTCTTACAGGTGCATACTTGTACGATGGTTCAACTCTTGTTGCTTCAGCTGCTGTTATAGGTGACACTTCGGTGACATTTAGTAACATCGGAGGAACATCAGGATATGTTATTCCAAAGGACACAACAAAGACATTTACTCTTCAAGTAGATGTTAGAAACGCAACTTCAGCTCCTGGAACACTTACAGCAACAATTGCTAATGTAGGTGTAACAGCACAAAACTCACAAGGAACAAGTGTAGCAGCAGCTAACATAACAGGTTCAGCTACATCAAATAACTTGTACGTTCAAAGTGCTGGTCCAGTATTTACATTGATTGGAACACCTTCAATCTCTAAGTCAATAATTGGAACTTCAGCTTCAAGTACATTTGCAACTGGCTTCTCATTTAATATAGCAGCCAAGGGAACAGATGTGTCAGTAGAAGCTACAAACGCTTTTGTTATTGGAGTTTATGTAAACGGTACACGTGTAGCTACATCTTCAGCAACATATGTAAAGCCAACAACAGGTATAACTGGAAATGGTCCTTACGTAATTGCAGATGGTCAAACAGCTACATTCACAGCTCAAACATCTTTCATCGGACCTAATGGAACATATACTCCAGCTGGAGGAATTGTTACAGCTCGTCTTGAAAGTGCAACAGTTAATGGTGTATCTGGATACACATATCTATCAGAAACATTCCGCGCAGAGCCATCAACACCGGTTACTCTGTAGTCGTCTGAGATTTGTGTAAAGAAATTTATACAATCGCTGATAAGATTAACAAAAACCACCCCTCACGGGGTGGTTTTTGCGTTGATTAAATTATTAAAAGTATTGTATAAAAACAAAATTAATAACTGTGAGTAATTCAATTGTCATTAATTATTGAGGGTATATAATTAAAAGGGCACAGATCTTTTAAGATAAATTTCTGAAAAAATCAGAAGGAATAATCGTCGAAGATCCAATCCATTTCATTCGAGCCAAAACCTGAACTTGACCCTGTCTTGTTCTCAACCTTGATTATCTATGAAATATTTACTGGTCTTTCCATTTTTTCTAATTGCCGTAATCTGCCGAATGTATTTTCAGTTTATCGACTGGCTACCTCGTTTTTTACTTGGCCACACCAAGTTTGAGATAAGTTGGCCAGAAGATAAATTTGCGGCATTGATCGATTTTTGTATTGGATGCATACCATCAGTCTTAACCCTGCTTACCATCCTAGTCCTGCTAATGATGGTGGGGTGGATGATGATAAGTTCATCTGATAATACGCAATACAAAAATAATGGTGTTTAACCCTTCATTTATTATCAGGATGAACTGCAAAGTATCATTCTTGATAATCCAACAATCAACCAACTGCTGGCCCTACACGCCAGCAGTAATCTTCCCTTACTTTTTAATAATCTGCATGCTAATATATAAATAATGTTTGATAAAACTTCTTTTAAATTTATTATTGGATTCTTGATAATTTTAATTATCGGCTTTGCTGTTTTTGTATCTTCTGCAAATCTTTAGTTGTCATTGCGTTCTACAGAAAACTTCTGAAAATCTTTGGGGATTCTTTATCTAAACTTGATGAAAACTTTGGGTTGGATCTGCTAGAATATTTCGATGTTCAAAAGATTTTTAGATTGGATACATACAAAGATTTATATAGATTCTCAACCTAGAACTGGGACAGTTATTAATGAGAGGGAGGTTTATTGGTGTTCTTTGGGTGAAAACGTTGGTGATGAGGAAAACGGAAAGGGTGAGGTTTTTCGTAGACCTGTTTTAGTATTCAAAAAATTCAATAACAATATATTCTGGGGTATACCAATGAGTACTAAAACAAGGAGAGTGTATATTATATGAAAGTGATACTTAAGGATGTAGAGCAATCAGCTATACTTTCTCAACTTAGGTCGCTGGACACAAAGAGGTTGGACACAAAGATTGGATTCTTGTCAGAGAAAGATTTCTTAAGAGTTCAAGATTCAATAGTAGATATTATAAGATTTAAACGTTAAGTCCGAGCTCTTTTGGAGCTCGGACGTACGGGATAACCCATTTGTGTTTATATAATATCAAAAACAGATTGCTTGTCAAATTTTTTGGGCTCTACAAGTATTATTTTTTCTAAAATATAACCTCTGAAAATATTTGGGAATTCTTTATAAAGTTTTTATGAATACTTTGGTGTGTGTTTGCTAGACTCATTGAATGTTTAAAAGATTTTTAGATTGGATACAAGCAAAGATTATTATAAATCAAAAATATAGGTCCTCACAAATTAATGAAGGTGAAGTCTACTGGTGCTCTTTGGGCGAGAACATTGGAGATGAGGAAAATGGCAAGGGAGCCGAGTTTAGTCGTCCAGTTTTAATACTTAAGAAATTCAATAACAACATATTTCTAGGAATACCAATGAGTACAAAAAACAAGGAAAGTAAGTATTATGTAACTGTTAGACTTCAAGATTCAATACGATCAGTTATTATTTCTCAGATTAGAATTTTGGATACAAAAAGATTAATGAAGAAAATAGCTTATATACCAAGAGAAGATTTTGTAAGGGTACAAGATTCTGTAATCAGACTTATAAAAAGTTAATTTTTTATCCGCGCCTTTTACAGCGCGGACGGTCGGGATAACCCATTTGTATCTATATAATATCAAAAACAGATTGCTTGTCAATTTTTTTGTGGTTCTTCAAATATTGATATGGTCAGTTAAAAACTTCTGAAAATCTTTGCCAATTCTTTATAAAATTTTTATAGAAATATCATGTCCAGTCTCTATACTTTGGGACATGAATAAAAAATACATTTTGCCAGTTAAATTGGTTTTCTTGATCTTCTTAATTTTAATAATTATTGGTATTATTTTGGGTGGTAAAATAGCTGGGGCAGAGGAGGGGGTTGGGGTTAAACCAGTAAAGGTTATTGACACGCCCCTTACAATCACAGACCATCAATTCTGGTCCGTGGAATATGATTATAAAATTTCATCTACTGTAACAATTCCAGTTGGAGCGTCTTTAAGTATTGAAAATGGTGCTATTGTTGATGTGGTTGATATGGGATCGTTCTATATAGATGGGGGAGTTCTAAATATTGGAGCGGTTAAACCTTTGTTTTCAGATGGGATTGATCCAGTAAAAGTCCCTCCGGGGGACTTCTTGGAAAGTATAAATTCTGCATCAAACAGTATTATTAATAGCTCCTCCAGTTTATCTCTAGCGGACTCTGTATTTAATTCACCAGCCTACAAGGTCCCAAATCTTTTGATATCTAAGATTAATATCTCTGGAGATGGATATGAGAATCTCTTTTATATTAATAACGCTGGAGTAGTTAATGCAAGAAAATTGAATATTCAAGGTCCTATTGGTGTAGATCTACAAAGAACAATAATCGGTCTTTATAAAAAATCTAAAATTAATCTATTTGAAACAAATATTAATAATATTAAGGTTGAGGGATTAAATACTTTTTATGCTAATGATAGCAGAATTGTTTTATATAGAACTAATATTAATGGCTATTCTGGAAATACATTCGCTGATGTTTTCAAGAGTTCTTCCGTAGCAATTCTTAGAACAAAAATAAATGATGCTAATCTGAATTCTGGTATAAGCGTGTTCTCTGGTAGTTTCCTAAATTTTCAAAAATCCTTAATTTCAGCAAAACCACTACAGAGCTCAAGCTATAGTTCTGGAACTTGTATTCAAGGCTTTTCAGGTACAAATATAAATGTGGTTGATTCTGATATTGGTCCATGTTTTATCGGCTTCAACTTGAGTGGGACGGGTAATTTTAAAATAAACAAAAATAACTTTTCTGGTAATGGTGACGTGGTGATTAATTTCAGTAGTTACACTGACTTTAGAAATAATTGGTGGGGAAATGCAGATGGGCCAAAGCCTGCAGATCTTTCTTCCCTTAGTCCAGATGGTAATTACACTGCTGATGAATATGCTGTTGCTATTAGGAATCAAAATGCCATTGAAGATTATTCAAGTGGGGTAGTGAGCTCACCCTTCTCTGTTGTACCATTTAAAGAAGCTTCCACTTGTTGTTCTGGTGTTTTATTTATCGGAGGCTTGCAAGCAGGTAGGCTTTACAAAAAGGGCGCCTTTGGAATTGAAAATCAATTATGGGAACCAAACAGGAATAAAGACGTTGAAAGTCTGTTTCTGAATTCAACAGGGGTTTCTTTAAATTCAAGTATTTATACAAGAGATATTATTGCAAAAACAAACTTCTTTGGATCGCTTGGTTCAATCGATATTTATCAAAGTTTGATTGATTATTTATCCAAAGAAAAGAATGATGGAAATATTTCTGATTTTCAAACCCTCGCCTATGATTGGCGCTTACTCCCAAGTAATATATTGTCTTCTGGAATTAAAACAGATTCTTATGTTTTAAATTTGAAAGAGAAGATTAAGGAGATGGCAAAGAAAGCTCCGTCTGGAAAAGTTATTATTGTTGGACACAGTTATGGGGGACTATTAAATAAGGCACTGATACAAGATTTGGAAAAGGAAGGTGAAGATTCTTTAATCGAATCCGTTGTCTTGGTCTCTACTCCTGAATATGGAACTCCACAGTCAATTCTTGGAATTTTATATGGAGACAATCAAGATTTATTAGGCGGTGCAATTTTAAATAAAAGCACGGCTATGTCATTGGGGAAGAATATGTTATCTGCTCATCTGCTAATACCATCAAAATCATACTTTACGGAATCGGACGGAATATATAATCAGAAAAATATAATTAATTTTGATGGATGGGCTGTCTCTCGTCTGAAATTAGCTACAAATAAGATTGATTCTTTCCCTTTGATGGGGGATTTTCTGAAAAACAAAAAGATGGTAAATTCTTTTGTCTTTGATAGGGCAGTTGCCGAGCATGATTTGATAGACAATTATTCTGCTAACTTATCTTCAAAAACATATTCAATTGTTCCTGTTGGCATCCCCACACTCTCTGGAGTCAGTTTTGTTAAGCCAAAGTGCCGAGGATTTTTCTTTTGCTCACCAAGTAGTATTTCAGAGCCTGATTTTAATAGAAAATATTCTCTGATGGGCGATGGGGTTGTAATTGCTCATAATCTGGCAAAAAGAACAGGTTCCGTCTTTACTGTTGATATTGGAAAAGAAAATGAAATTAAGAAAAAGGCGCCAGCCTATTTTAGAGAAGACCCAATTGCACATAAGGATATATTTAGATCTTCAGGTGTGCGTGATGTCTTGCATGCGGTTTTGAGTAAGTCTAAAAAGGAGTCTGAGATGATAAACTCATTTGGTATACTAAATAATCCTTATGTCTCATATGTATCTGGTTCTTTGTCAAAACCAGGGCCGATTCTTGGAAGTTTTGGAGACTCATCTATTCTTGCTGGTATATCTAAAATTAGAGATGACGCGGGTGATGCGGATTTTATACAAAGATTTAATAATAGTAAGATTTTAATTGTTGAAGCTTATGGACCGCTTTTGTTGAAAAATAAATATCAAAATATTGCAGACTTACAAAATCTTCCGTTTGAACAACTTGATTTGGAGAATAGGATTGTAAACTACACAAACTATTCTGACAAAAATAGAGTGGGAATTGTCTCTGTGGTGCAGGGTGGTGTAACGTCAGGTAATAATAATTCTAATTTCTTTGATGCACTTGGTGTTTCTGCTTATGGTGGAGGGGTTGGTGTGGTTCAGATTGTTACAAAAATGGAT
The DNA here is from genome assembly GCA_903864515.1 of uncultured bacterium. Classification (GTDB taxonomy): domain Bacteria; phylum Patescibacteriota; class Minisyncoccia; order Phycocordibacterales; family CAIZLB01; genus CAIJKW01. The sequence continues at coordinate 1,885 of CAIPFZ010000017.1, read as the reverse complement.
GATAAAGAAATGATTTATCCAAATGTTTCAGTTACACCATCGACCAATCTTGATATTAATTACTCAACGACAACAATTTACATCGATAATAATTCTGATGGTACAGCGGATAAAAGTATTAATCCTATTCAGATTAATATAGGCACCTCAACTGGATCAACGACTGATTCTTTGGAGTTATCTACAAGTACAGACCCTATTGCTGATTTATTTATTATTGCAAGAGATCGATTGAAGATGGCTACTTCTACATATTTAATAAATAAATATATAGATAAGCTAGATATTGCAGAGAGAAAATATCAGAAATCTGGAACTCTTCAATCGCAAGTACTTTTGAAGTCATTTTACAGTGTATTGGAATCTAACATGAACATATCTTCAAATTTAATAACCAAATACAACAAAGAGCAAAGTTTTTATTCATTTAATAATTTCTTAAGTACAAATAGGAAGGTTTTGTCATTGAATAAACGTCAGCAGGAAATTAGAAATGAAATTCTTGAGTACATAGAAATTCATGATGTTTTTACCGAGTTGATGCAAGGGTTGGGTAGGGGGTTGTAGTAGCGGGGCAATGAAGAGTTTGGGGTTTATTTAAATTGTTAATATTTAAATTCAACCCTTGATTTTAAACCCCATATAATGTACTATCTTGGCTAAGACTTCAGATACCATAGGTGATAGGGGCTTAATTTAGGCCTACAAATCATAAATCCTGTGCAGAGGTTGAGAAATAAGGTTATTTTATCAAAATGTTTGCGCTAGCGCGCGGGCATGAGATGAAGACAACCCTATATCTCTACACTCCTAACTGAAGCCTTGCATTAAAGCCCTTAAAAGCATAAATGTTAGGCTTTTTGTTTAGTCCAAGTCTTGGCACGGACAGTTTCGGTGTGTTTCGGCAGGTTTAAGGTCGAAATTAGATCGTTTCAAATTAAAAATAAAACGCAAAGCGTAACTTATTATGCCTATACAAAGAGCAAAAAAAGAAGAAATAGTTTCAAAAGTTAAGGGAATACTTGATTCACAAAAAAGCTTGGTGTTTGTGAATTTTCACAAATTACCAGTTATTGAAACAGGTGAAGTTAGACGCGAGCTTCGCGCACATGAACTTGGATACTATGTAGCAAAAAAGACCCTTGTTAAAAAGGCTCTTGCTGACGCTGGTATTAAAGGTGAGCAGCCATCACTTGATGGTGAGCTTGCTCTAGTTTATGGTAAAGATCTTTTGGCGCCAGCCAGAGAAATTTATGCCTTCCAAAAGAAGATGGATAAGAGGGTTTCAATCTTGGGTGGTATCTTTGATGGAGAATATAAGAACAAGGAAGAAATGGAGTCTATCGCTACCATTCCTTCAAGAGAAGGTCTTCTGTCAATGTTCCTCAATGTTATCAACTCTCCAATTCAAGGTTTTGTTGTCGCAATAAATGCTATAGCAGAAAAGAAGGGATCAAACTAAATTGGTAATCTTTAATCACTTAAAAAGATTTTAGATAAATTAAACGGATAATTAAAAATTAAAAATAATTAAATAAATATATGGATGATACAACAACATCAGTAGCAACAGACGTTGCAACAGAAGAGACTACAGCAGAGGTTGCTGTAGAGGCGGCTCCTGCTAAGGCAGAGGCAAAGGTAGAAGCTAAGGAAGAAGTATCAGTGGAAACACCTGCACACTTCAAGGCCCTAGTTGAGACAATTGAAAAAATGTCAGTTCTAGAACTTCACGAACTTGTAAAGTTCCTAGAGAAAAAGTTTGGAGTATCAGCTGCAGCAGTTGCTGTTGCTGGTCCTGCAGCTGGTCCTGCAGCTGAGGAGAAGACATCTTTTGATGTTAATCTAAAGGATGCTGGAGCAAACAAAATTTCTATCATTAAGG
>CAIPFZ010000016.1 GCA_903864515.1 uncultured bacterium | reverse complement strand
CATAATTTTGCAAGAAGTTTCTCCCTCTTTTCATCCAATTCTTCCTCGTTTCTTTTTCAAAGAAACGAGGAATGTTATGTATATATAATACTATTTATGTGATTGTATTGTAAGGGGTTGGGTGGGTATAAATGGGGATAACTATTTAATAAAGCTCATCTCCTATTATAGATTTGGGCCAACTATTACAACAAACTCCCCTCTCGTCTTATTACTATCCATTGCAATTCTTTCTATCAATTCTTCAGCGCTTCCAACAAGGCATTCTTCAAACATTTTTGTAAGCTCTCTAGCTAAATATATTTTTCTATCAGGCGTATCCACCAAATTAAAATGCTCCTTAAGAGATTCTAATGTTTTCTCAATTCTATGAGTTGATTCATAAAATACAAAGGACCCCTTCTTTGCTACAGAAATCTTATTAAATATTGTCTCCCTACCCTTCTTATGAGGCAAGAATCCAATGAAAGTAAACTGATGATCTGGTAAACCTACGATAGAAAGTGCGGCCGTCAGAGCAGATGGACCAGGTACAGCTTTAATTTCAACATCATCACCAAGCTCCTCTCTTACCTTTGAAACAAGAAGTGATCCGGGGTCTGAAATTGCAGGAGTACCAGCATCTGTAATAAGTGCAAGATTCTTGCCCTCTCTAAGCATTTCAATAATTTTATCAATTTTTGCTAATCCACTATGGGTATGAAATGACATTGTAGAATTTTTAATATCATATTTATTCAGAAGAGTTCTACTTGTCCTAGTATCCTCACATAAAATTAGGTCAACTTCACTCAAAATACGCACCGCTCTGAAGGTGATATCCTCTAAGTTTCCTATAGGAGTTCCAACAACATACAATATAGACATATATTATTTATAATTTATTATTTCATAATTTCGTTAAAATCTGCTGATTTTGACGCGATTTTTACGCTTAAAAATCAACTAATAATCAACCTCAATACTTTGAAATCCGTCCCTTGTTATTACAACATGATCCAATACATGAATGCCAATTATTTTACCTGCCTGAACTAATTGTTTTGTAATCTCAATATCTGCTGTACTTGGAATAACAATACCAGATGGATGATTATGAGCAAGTACCACAGCAACAGCGCCATATTCAAGGGCGGGTCTGAAGACCTCTCTTGGATGGACAATGTTTGTATTTATTGTACCAATAGAGATAACCTCATCATGAATAACTCTATTGTGAGTATCTAAGTATACACCCCTTAACTGCTCTTTTGGCAAAGAGTGCATATCTCTTAAATACTCATAAGTATCCTTTGCCGTCCTTATAACAGCCAGACCTATATCATTCTTCTTGTATAGACGCCTACCTATTTCACTACATGCAATTATTTGACATGCCTTACCTATTGGAATATTTAAGTCCTCTGACAGACTTTGTGGTTCAACTTGTGATGACAATGCGCTTAATCCATACTCTTTAACAATACGCCTAGACATTGAAAGAACGTCCTCCGTCTTTGTTCCAACATTCAAGACAACAGCAACCAGCTCTGCCAAAGAAAGTGTTGATGGTCCATGAGATAATAGTTTTTCTCTTGGTTTTTCTTCAATTGGTAAATCACGAAGACGTAAATCATATACACGTGATTTTTCTGACGAGGATGACATAAATAAATCTGTATCCTTGATAACATATGAATTTGTTTTGATTGATGTTTGTTGCATGATTGAAAAGTATAACAAATCGATATGAAGTTTCTATAAAGATTTTCTAAAGAATTCCTGAAGTTTTAATGAAGAAAACCACCATTGATATGATTATCTTTTTGAATAATTAATCAAAACAAAAGACCTTCTGTTATGAAGATCTTTTGAAATTTGAATATTTTTTAGAAGAT
>CAIPFZ010000015.1 GCA_903864515.1 uncultured bacterium | reverse complement strand
TTTTTAATGTTGAACGGAAGTGATTTGTATAAAAAGCAAGCAAATGATTTAAATATCAAAAATATTATATTTTTGCCGTACGCTGAAACTCAAGATGATATATATGATTTTGTATCAACGTTGGATATATTTTCACATGGTAGAAAAGACGGCGAAGTGAATTCGGCTGCAATTGCCGAAGCAATGTATTTCGGACTACCGATAGTAAGCCATTCATCACCTTATGCAAATGGCCACATAGAATGTATCGGTGAGGGTGGAAGGGTACTCGATAACACCGAGGACTACGCCACCGAACTTAAAAAGCTGATGGAGAATAAAGAATATTATAAATTCCGTTCTTCAGAAGCCAAAAAGAGATTTAGTGAAATGTACGAGTTAGAAAATCAAATAGCTAAGATTGTTGATATATACAAAGACGTCATACAAAACCCCTTCCCTGACAAGCTCCGAAGGCTATATTTTGACCTAGTAAATCGAATCAAGAAAATGCTGTATAATAGATACACACTGCTAATATACAGAAAATTAAAGAAAGTAATTAAAGAAGTAAAATGAGCAAACCAAGAGTAATATGTCTAATGCCGGTTAAAAATGAGGTTGACATACTTCCAATAACACTGGATATTATTTCTAAATATTGCGATGTAATTATCATTGCAGACCAAATGTCCACTGACGGATCAAGGGATATATATAAAAAATTTCCCAAAGTTAGGGTAATTGATAATTTAAGAGAAGGTCACTCCAATCAAGTCAGATGGGATTTACTTAAAACAGCCAGAGAATATAATGGAAATAACCTAATATTATCTTTGGATGCTGATGAGTACATACCCCCTTCTTTGTTTGAAAAATTCTTAAATGAACATGAATTTAATATTGGAGATAGTTTTAGATTTCCATGGATACAATTTTGGAAATCTATTGAGTATTATAATTACACTGGGGCGTGGTTTAGAAATTACCAAAGAGCAGCCTGGATTGATGACAAAACCACAAATTACGGACACGAAGTCATTATTAATGACCATACGTCTAGAGTTCCCCATGGTTTTTTAAAAAGAAATACTCGAATTGACAGCATCCCAATCATTCACCTGCAATGGGTCTACTGGGAAAAGACACAATTAAAGCAAGCCTTATATCGATGTGTAGAGCTAATCAACAAGCCCAATAAATACATTTCCATAAACTCATCCTACGCCCTTTCCTTAGACTGTAAAAGTGTTAAACTATCAAAAGTCCCTACTATGTGGACTGAAGAACTTGAATCCTTGAAAAAAGTTAAGGAATTTAAGCCAACTTGGCATCTACAAGAGATTTACAGATTATTTGACAAGTATGGAATATTATTATTTGAGCCTTTGCAAATTTGGCACATACCTGAACTTAATGATCAATTTATAAAAATAGTAGGAAGAAAACCAGTATCGATTCAGGAAAACATTTTTAAGAGAAAGTTTAGAGATTGGAAATTACTTCTCCTTAAATTGCTTCATTATTAAA
>CAIPFZ010000014.1 GCA_903864515.1 uncultured bacterium | reverse complement strand
TGGATGTTGTAAAAAGTATAATATTTTTTATATATATTTTAGATAAAACCTTGATATAGGCTGTATTTCATAATATAGATTGACTAAAAGTTCGACATAATATACTATTTTAGTATGAAAATAAGCAAGGAAAATGCTGAAATACTAGGTTTGTCTAGTGCAGAGCTATCTATCATTGAAAGCTTGGAAGCAAGGGATTCTAAACATAGAGACCTCTCCATAATTAACATATCAAAAGAAACTGGTATTCCTCGTACTTCCCTGTATTACATGCTTCCAAAATTAGAAAGACGCGGGTTTATTGAAATGAAGAGAAACAACAAGAAGGTATTCTGGAGAAAAAGTAAGGACGTTGATTTTCAAAATAAATTCCTAAGAACAATTGAGGATATCACTGAGAAGAAAATTACTCATCACTCCCCTATTTCAGACAACAATCGTATAAAAGTACTTTATGGAGCTGACCAGCTTTCAACAGTATTTGATGAGATTAATGATCTACCCAATAGAACTAGGGTTTTTGCTATTCAACCAGATCTATCCATTCTTGATGTAATTAAAAAGTTACCAATTAGTAAATCAATAGCTGTCTGTGACGGTATTAAAAGCAAACATCTCATAATGGATGGAATAGTGCATGAAAAATCTATTGATTCAATTAAAGGTTCGCTCAGTGACAAAAGAGTTGCAAAGGAATTACTTAGTAGCTTTGGAGGCAGATCTGCTGATATGGCTAAGATGCCAGATAACTTTCTACCAACCACACACGCTGAAACATATCTTTATGAAGATAAGGTTACACTATTAAATTGGGATAAAGAAATAGCGGTTATCATAAAAGATAAGGACATATTTCAACTTATAAAAGAGATGTTTAACTCTACAAAATATTTGATGGAGCGGTATGATCAAAATGAGAAGATTGCGAGGAAGTTGGTGGATTTGGAGAAATAGATAGGTTGTAAACAAACCTAACTTATTTAGATGACGCCGACATAAAGGATAAAATTGGAAAGAAAAAAGACCCCAAAGATTTGAATCGTTTGGAGCCCTCTTCCTAAAAGGCTGCCTTAGGCAATTAACCGTTTGGAACACCTTTCGTCTGTATGTTTATATTGTATCAAAAATGAATTACGATAGTCAAGAATCAAAGGTTCTACAAACATTAGTGTGATGGATAACTAATTAAGCACCGCAGGTTTCCCTACGGTGCATTGGAAGCTAATGCCACTCAGACCTTCAGCGACATTCATCTCCCAATTCAATTGGCAGATCATTTCTTCTTTTTCAGATACTCGTCCTCTCTGGATCCATCACTCCGAGAAGCCACCAAGCCGATACCCACTGCCATACAAGCTGGTACAACCGGCCAGGTGAGACCTGTCCTATCAAGGACGATAGACAATGCTTCAAAAAGATAATGGAACGAGACAAGTAAGAATAGCAGAATTGAGATGTAAACAAACATCACAGGATCACTCTCCTTCCTCTTGTGGTTTAAGATAATAATGTAGAAATGATAGACAACACAAGCCAAAACCAGACATTGTACTAACAAAATCAACACCCACCACATGTTAAAAAATAGGAACTTCATAATTTAGTCAATTTGAATTCAGACACATTCCACAATCTTGGCACGAGCCAAAACCAATCATGGAACTGTTCCTGAATTCAAAATACCAATCACCATCTGATGTGAAGTATATATAATTTATCTATTTTGTAAACAAATTCCTACTCCCCCAAATACGCCTCCACCACATCTCTCTGCTTTAAAACAGTCTCTGGTTTACCATACGCTAGCAACTCCCCAGCATCAAGTACAACAACCGTATCACACAGATCTCTAATAATTTCCATATTATGTTCAACTAGAATTACAGTCTTCCCCGCTTCTCTCAATTCTTTAATTATTTCTGAAACTTTCTTTATCATTTCTTTAAATAATCCAGCGTAAGGTTCATCAAAAAGTATAATGTCAGAATCCATCGCTATCGCTCTTCCAATTTCCAAAAGTTTTCTTTGTCCATATGAAAGGTTAAGCGCAAGCTCGTGCTTCTTTTCTGAAATATCTAGTTTTTCTAAAATTGCAATTGCTCTATCTTCATATAGTTTCTTCTTCCTTTCAAATAGTGAGCCGAGTGCGTTTCTGTGAGTTAATACGACCATCAAGTTATCAAGAACGCTCATTTGCTCAAAGACTCTGACGTTTTGAAACGTACGAGTGATCTTATATTCATACATATCACGTGCCATTATTTTATCAGTCTTAAATCCGTCAGCAATAAATATTGTACCAGAGTCTTTTGGAATTATACCTGTAATTAGATTTATGAGTGTTGACTTACCAGAACCATTTGGACCAACCAGCCCTGTTATTTTGCCAGCCTCAAATTCTAAGCTTAGGCCATTAACAGCTTTGACGCCATAGAAGTGTTTATTGAAATTATGAAGTTTTAATTTGGACATTGATTATATTATAGTACAAAATATTAATTTTGACATGCAAAACCGCCGCGTCTCCATGGACGCGGCGGGGTGAATTAAAACTTTTTACTGTAGGTGTTTCTTCCTACTCAGCAGGAGTCGCTGTACGACGGTAGGCACTTTGCATTGCCTCCTCCTCAGAGTCCGAGAATGCCTCTTGGCTCAGAACATCTGTATATGCGAGAGGTCTACTTTGCGGAAGTGAATAATCCCTAACCGCAGCCACGCGATAGAAGTCATATATTGGAATATTTCGAAATAAACCAACACGTCTAGGACGGAATGACTGTATTGCATGGATAGCGGGTGAATCGATCATCCACCACCTTCCATCTGGAACCTTACATCCAATCCCAGCGATCGGAAACTTTCTTTGCAAATTTGGTCTTTCAACCGCAAGAGAAAGCAACTCCTCAACCAGGACAGGGCGATAGCCGTAGGAATTCAGTTCAGCAAGAATCTGATCTTCAGTGAAGGTAAAACCCTTGCCGAAATGGAAGACGCTTATTTCCTCATCATGATCTTGCCATAGACGACGTTCATGTTCAGGTATTGAATTAGAATCAACCCCTACAACACTGCACTCCGTTGCAACAAGCAACTCAGCCAAGGTCTTAGAACTCAGAACCCTCGTTTTGACAGTAAAGACTCTCGGCTCCGGGTATCTTGGAAGTCCAAGGGCTTCCCGTACTTCCAGTCGATTAAGACTACTAAACCGCCTTTGCGCCTCGTACAAATCCGGTAGGACACCAGACTCAGATATAAACTGCCATTCAGTCCGCTTGCCACCTAAGGCTTCAAGTATTTTACGGAGATGCCGCAACTGCGGATCGCTGATGCTTTCACTTTTAACTTCAACTTCTTGTTTATTTGCACTCATTCTGACTTTCCCCTTTCTTGGGAGGTCTATTTGTTTATCATTGCAAGTTTAGCCACAACTGGTTTTTCACTGCAATACAAATAAAGCATTAGTGTGTTATTTGTACTGCAGTGAATATTTTAAGGAACTTTATACATAACTATACTACACATAATACAATATGTAAAGACTCCACAAATACGCCATTAATATAATCTTTATACTAATTAATTTTCCAACTAATGCAAAGGTGGAATTTTATAGACTTAACTCCAAAAAAAACATGGTTATTCCTAGACTTAGGTCTAGGAAAATTAAGGTATCTTGTGGAGCTTGGCTACAAATAAGGGTTTAGAAAAATAGGTCTTTTAAATCTACGTATCACAATATCTAGACGATTATTCTATAAGGGACCTAACCATAGCTAACACTTCCCAAACAGTAGACTCCCTGGCTTTTCCCAAGTAGGAAATTTTTCTATCCCCATAATCAATAGATTTAACATAATTCGTCAGAATTGATCCACAAACATGTTCTTTATCATTCTCATTATCAAAGCTAATTTCATAAGCATGACCCTTAAATTTACTAGTAATAGGACAGACCAATATTACATTAGAATATTGATTGTAAGACTTTTTAGTTATTACGATCGCTGGCCTATACCCACCTTGTTCATATCCTCTGACGGGATTAAAATCTAGTTTAATAATATCTCCCTGCTCGGGTACATAATTATTTATCATTCTTGGTTTTATTCTTAGGTTTACTATTAATTCGATCCTTATAGTTTTGCTTAGCTTCTTCTTCATTCCATTCTACAATTTCTTCTCCCACCTCCCCCCAATCTTCAACAGGATGTTGTCTGTTCATAGTTTTTTTCATTTTTTCTATCATATCTTCTAGTTTATAAACAGGCCTAACTTTAATAGGCTCTATGACGATCCTACTTCCCACCATAGAAACTGAGACGATTGCGTTTTCTAATTTTAAATCATCAACAAAATTCTTTGGAATTC
>CAIPFZ010000013.1 GCA_903864515.1 uncultured bacterium | reverse complement strand
TATATTTATTTTTATAGATTATACTATAAATTATACATTATAAGTAATAAATTACACCAAATATATCTCCTGCCCCCACTCGCCATTTCCTAGAAACTCCGCCTCACCTTTTATTATTTTTTCAAATGGAGCACAGCCAAAACAACCCTTCTCTCCTCTTGGACAAACAAAGGCTTTATCAGGACCGTCCATTTGAGCTAGTGCTCTAGCGTCAGAAACAGCTTTTGCAACTTTGTAAACCCTATCATATGACTCTTTTAAATCAGGTAAATCAATTTCCTTTGGTTCATTATCAGAATCCAAGTACCAATAAGATGCACCAGAGACCTTTCTCTTTTGTAATTTATTTAAAAGTAATTGATAAATTGGCAATTGCAATGACTCCCCACTCTCTTCATGCTTTCCAGTCTTAAAATCCAAAATGTGAATACTATTATCCTCCGGCTTATACCCTAACCAGTCAATCTTTCCACATAAAATAATATTATCCGCCTCTGATAAATAAAAGTTTGGCAACATTCCATCTTCTTTAAGTTTTACGATTTTCTCCTTTAGTGGCCCTGGATTATTAATTACCCTTTTAATCATCTCTTCCCCACGAGCCTTAGCTATCATCTCCTCTTCTTCTGTTTTGAATCCACCCTTTTTACCACTAAACTTCTCCCAAACTTTGTTATATTTATCCAAGAGTGACTGTGGATTTTCAAATCTTTTCTCAGCTGGAAATTCAGATAGACCTTCAACCACTTCATGCACTGCAGAACCCAAGGAAAGCGCGGGGCTTACTAGGTTTATTTTCTTTCCAGTCTTAGGATTCTTATATACATTATGCAAATAATAAAGACGTGGGCATTTTATAAAATCGCCCATTGAAGAGTGAGACACCCAAACTGCAGAATATTTATCAGCCATATATTGTCATTGTATCAAACTTTTGAATATTCCCCAATTTTATAAAAAACAAACCCCAAGCAGGTGTTCTGTTGGGGCAAAGAGATTTTGAAGCTGTTTATCTCTCGAAACTTGTGTAATTACTTTTCTCAATTTAGAAAACATGACATAGACAGTTGTTAAAACGCAACCATTCTGTAGTCATCATCGCGTGGGCCATCATCAGGATATGCACCCCAACTCCACATACCTTGATCACCATAGCGAAAACAGAAGAAGATATAGAAATCATCACCGCGTCCACCTTCTGTGCGAAGATATAGATGTTGATGTGAAAAATCAATCCATGTTACTCCAAAGACATCATTAAGAAAACGGAGAGTCTTTTGATCATCTTCTTTCAAAAGGCTCCATCCAAGATGAGGACTAGCGGAAAGTCTTTCAAAAGCTGACATCCTAAGGCGTATGCCTTCGGCCATCGCTAACAAAAAACTTTTTCTGGTTGGAAACAGAAAATCAAGTGCGTCTGCCTTGGACATCAAAGCGGCTTTGGCTAAAGCTTCGGGAAAACCACTGATACCATCATTATAAGGAGGATCCCATCCGGAAGCCTGAATACCCCAGCCGTCACCAAGTGAAGATGGATCAAACTGGATTATCGGCAAATTCAATTCAAAGGATAGTTGTGGCAGAAAGATTGTAGACTTCAGTGTTGACATACAGTTAGTTGGTTGAATATACAAGCCAAGCTACTCGCCGAATGCGAGATAGCTATAGCTCTTAAATATTGAAAAATCAATACCTAAGAGCTATAGCCATCGTCTAAATTACAAAGTACTTTACAGCACAAAAGTACCACGAATAAATATACCAGTCAATTTTAAAAACACTTTTTTGTATCTTACTCCCCTTTCCTAGGTGATGAAGAAGTCCCTGCCAAAATACCCCCATCAATCACCATCTCCTCCCCTGTCATAAAGGCGGACTCATCGGACGCTAGAAAAATTGCAGCATTGGCAACATCTTCAGGTGTTCCCATGTGACCTAGCGGAATATCATGACAAAGCTTTTTCATGTTTTCATCCCTAACGTTCTCATCTCCCAACATACATTCCCACATGTGAGTTAAAATTGCTGCAGGGTGAATTGAGTTACACCTGATATTATATCCCTGACTTGCACAATACAATGCAACTGATTTTGTATGATTTCTAACTGACGCCTTACTTGATGCATATGCGGCTGTTGTTGGTACCCCGACCATACCAGAACGTGATGACATATTTACAATACTTCCTCCCATAGCCTTTCCTACGGCATTGACGCCATTTAACTTCATATATTTGATTGCATATTTACAACCCAAGAATACTGAATCACTATTTATTGAATGAACCATTTTCCAGCTTTCAAGTGTTGCATTCTCTGGATCTTGCGCTCCCCACGCTGGATTCTCTAATCCTAAAATTCCAGCGTTGTTTACTAAGATATTAATTTTTCCGAACTTCTCATATACAGACTGTAGTGTTTTTTGCCATTCTTCTTCACTTGAAACATCAAGGTGCATATATGTGCATCTCTCACCTAACTCATTTGCAGTTGCAACACCACGCTCATCTGACACATCAGAGATCACAACTGTTGCACCTTCTGCAATAAATTTTGTAGCAATACTCTTTCCGATTCCTCCCGCCGCTCCTGTTATAAACGCAATTTTATTTTGTAGTCTTGACATAGTTTTTATATTTTAACACATTCATTGTCGTGTGGCCAAAACCTGCTGATTTCGGCCCGTTTTTTACGCTTTAAAATCGAATATTTTATCGATAGCTTCAATTAGCACCGCCTTAACTTCGGCCTTTGGAGGGTTTGCATCTATTATAGTACTTGGTACTTTATTAAGGAATTCCATAAATCCATTTCTCATTCTATTGTGAAATTCTACTTTTCTTTGATCAAAGTGATTATTCTCATCTTCTGATTGAAAGCTTTTTCTTTTCAAACCCTCTTCAGTTGAAACATCTAAATAGATGTACACATCTGGTTTATTATCACCTAAATAAAAATCTCTCATTTGCCAAAAGAATTCCTCTAATTCTTTTGCTTCTTGACCATAGATTTGATATGCAAAAGTTGAAGAATCAAATCTATCAGAGATAACATTTATTCCACTCTCAAGTGCTGGAATAATTTTATTCTTCATATGATCGGCTCTTGCTGCCCAAAATAATGCAAAATGAGTTTTGGCATCAGCTTGACTAGCGTTTTCTGATTTTAAAATAACATGTCTGATTTCCTCGGCATATGGAGTTCCACCAGGCTCACGTGTTGTAATTATCTTATCTCCATATAACTCCTTTATGTCTCGAAGTTGAGAACTTTTTCCAGCCCCTTCCCCACCCTCAAGGACAATGAACTTGCCCCTTTTAACTTCTTCTGTTTGCATATCTATTAATTTGTTATTACTACTATGACTTAACTTTAACATTAATATAGGTATTTAAAAATACCCTAAATTAATAGTAGTTATTTTGCTAATTACCTTACTTGATTTAGCTTAATTCAGCCTTATTTATGTCTAGCATACTATTCTGGCCAACTATTTAAACCACCTCCACAACTTAATAATTGGGGATAACTTCTTCTCTGTCTTTGGTTGTATTGCTTTTGGTTTCTCCACCCTAATCTCCAGAGTCAACTCACCAACTGAAAGTACTCTTGTCCCCTCTTGTGTTGGAGCATTCAAGGAAAGAGTAATGTTGTTGTCCTTGTCTTTGGTTGGAGTTACTTCGTTGTTGTCAAACAAGGTCTTTGGGAGAGTTTTGTTTGTACTCTTAACATTAATATCAATCTTTGTATCGGGTGATACAGTTAATACTTGGTATGTCTTACCTTTCTTATCAATGGACAACTTGGTTCTTGTCTCTTCTCCGTTTATGGATGTGAAGATTAGGTTTGTTGGTTGTTTGGTCTTGTCTTTTGATAGATCAGATAGTGTTGGAGTATTAACTGGACTGTCTTTCATACTGTATAGATCATATCCATTCTTGATACCAGCAGATGATAACTCCTTCTTGATTGATGGTATAGAGTTTCCTAGGTTTATCAGAGACTCTGGTAGTGAGGAGTTTAGGAAGTTGTTTATCTTTGTTTGTATATTAATCCTTGGTAGTGGAGAGAAGCCAGTTATAGGTTGTAGTTGTAATAGATTAGATAGTGGGTTGATGAACTTGGATGTTCCCAGACTTGATCCAGAGTTAAGTCCTGTTAGGGAGAATTTTGGAAGATTGGAGAGAGATAGTTTACCAATGTTTGTATTGTTGATGTTGTATAGTGAGCTTCCGCTGTAGCCGGATTTGTTTGTGGTGGTGTTGGTATTGTTGTTTGAATTGTTGGATGTTGGTGGTACATATGGAGCAACATACACAGGAGCAGAGTATGTCATAGCAATACCAGAGCGTTGTGATGGTGCAGAGTTTGGTCTGAATGTGAAGTTGGTGTTTCCTCCGTCGTCGTATACTGTGTTGTTTGTTAGGTCAATTGCAGGACCTGTGTTGTTGATGTCTTTGATACGTAGATAATTTAGAGTGGACGTACCATTGATTCCAATACTTGCTTGTACGTTTGGTGTAGTTGTTCTTATTGTTAATAGATTGTTAGCATCACTACCAAGTATAGTTGCGAGTCCTGATATATTTAAAGTTGAACCTGATGTTAGGTATAGTGTGTCTCTTATTCCTCCTACTACTTGTTTGATGAAGTTAGTTACGTTGTTTACTCCACTTAGTACCTGACTGAATCCGTTTAG
>CAIPFZ010000012.1 GCA_903864515.1 uncultured bacterium | reverse complement strand
TTTAAAATGGTAAACATGATCTAAGATAACTACTCCAATAGTCTCAGGCGACTACTCAAGCATCTGTTTTCTTGCCCTCGATCCCTTATTAACTTCACGCTTTTCTTTTGCCTCCTTCTTTTGCTTTTTCAGTGTCCGCTCCATAAGCTCCTTTATCTCATCACGTAAAATTGCAGCTGTTTCAAAATCCAAAATCTTTACCGCTTCTTCCATTTGCTTTTCTTTAGACTTAATCAGTTTATCTGGATTTTTTGCAAATTCCAATTCATCCAAAAGAATTAATTTACCAACAGTCTTTTGATGATCACTTTTAATGTGATCAGTAATATCGTTGATTCTTTTTATAATTGTTTGAGGAGTAATCCCGTGTTCTTTATTGTATGCAAGTTGAAGCCCGCGTCTTCTTTCAGTTTCTTTAATTGATCTATCCATTGATCCAGTCATATTATCAGCATACAAAATAACGCGACCATCAACATTTCTTGCAGCACGTCCAATTGTTTGAATGAGTGCGGATTCAGAGCGTAAAAATCCCTCTTTATCTGCATCCAAAATTCCAATCAAAGATACTTCTGGTAAGTCCAATCCTTCACGAAGAAGGTTGACTCCAACCAAGATATCATAAACACCACGTCTAAAGTCAGTTAAAATCTGAATTCTCTCCAGCGTCATAATATCGCTATGAATATAAGCCGTCTTAATTCCCTGCTCCTTCAAATATTCAGTTAAATCCTCTGCCATCTTCTTTGTTAGAGTTGTCGCAATGGCGCGCTGATTATTTTTGATAACTTTCTTGGCTTCTTCTATAAAATCAAAAATTTGCCCTGTGTTTCCATCAACCCCCTTACTTTTTGCAATCGCTGTCACAGGCTTCACAACAAGCACAGGATCAATCAAACCAGTTGGTCTAATAATCTGCTCGACAATTTGTTTACTATATTCAAACTCAAATTTTCCAGGAGTGGCTGTAGTAAAGATGACTTGTCCAACCCTTTGCTCAAATTCATTAAATTTCAGTGGTCTGTTATCAGCCGCAGAAGGCAATCTAAATCCATAATCAATTAAATTCTTTTTTCTTGATGCGTCTCCCGCAAACATTCCATTAAGTTGTGGAACTGCAACGTGTGATTCATCTATTACCGTCAAAAAATCTGGTGACCCATCTTCTTTATGTGGAAAATATGAGAGTAGAGTATCAGGAGCCTCACCGGGTGCCATCCCAGAAAAGTGACGGGAGTAGTTTTCAATTCCATTACAATACCCAACCTCCTTTATTAACGCCAAATCATATGTAGTTCTCCTGCGAAGTCTCTCAGCTTCAATAATCTTTCCATCAGCATCCAATTCCTTGAGGCGCTTATCAAGCTCCGCTTTAATATCAGCAACAGCACGAGCTCTTTCATTTTCAGGAGTGACGAAGTGCTTTGCGGGAAACAAAAACAATGCACTTGTATCTTCAATAATATTTCTGGTTATTGCATCAATAATTGTAATTTCAGAAACGATTTCTCCAGCATCTCCCCCTTTTTCAATCTTCACCTTATAAACCACTCTCTCACTCACTGGCATTATTTCAATTGCATTTCCCATCGCTCTAAAAGTTCCAGGGGTTAGATCTGCATTTGTTCTTTCAAAATACATTCCAATTAGACGTCTAACAAACTCAGACCTATCTGCCTTCATTCCCTTTTCAATTTTAAAATTCACCTTCTCATATTCCTTTGGTGATCCCAATCCATAAATACAAGAAACTGATGCAACAATAATCACATCCTTTCTGGTTAAAAGCGCTTGAGTTGAAGCATGACGAAGACGCTCAATTTCTTCATTGATTTGAGCTTCTTTCTCTATATATGTATCCGATGCAGAAATGTACGCTTCTGGTTGATAGTAGTCATAGTATGATACGAAATAGTGCACTGCGTTATTTGGAAAAAATTCTCTATACTCCTGAGCCAATTGAGCAGCAAGGGTTTTGTTGTGGGCAATAACAAGAGTTGGTTTTCCAACCTTTGCAATAACATTTGCCATTGTGTAGGTCTTTCCAGATCCTGTTACCCCAAAGAGAGTTTGATATCTTAGCCCCTTATCAAGCCCTGTCAGCAATTTTGAAATAGCCTGTGGTTGATCACCAGCTGGGGTGTACTCTGTGGAGAGATGAAAAACACCTGAGTTTTTATCAAGTTTTGCGGTTTTATTAGACTTAGCTGAATCCTTTTTTGATTTCATTGCGTATTGATAATAGCATTTGCGTATTTAAAAGACAAAATTAGACAAAAGAATTGGCCGGTCTCGCTTGCGCGAAACCGACCAGGACGATTAGTGATTCTTCTTCCACATTTTGGGTACGAATGGCGACTCCAATAATTTCGCAAAATGTGTATTCGGATAAGTAATATTTAAAAGGTGTCCAACTCGTAAATATATAATTTTCGTTTATCCTAGCTGACAGTGCTGCCAGCAATTCCACCCCCTGAAGAAACCAAAGAGAGGGCTATCTTAACCAGTCTCCTTACGGAGTTCATACGGGTCAATTTGTTGGATGAATCTAGCACTAGACACTCCCCACTGACACGTTCGGACTATCAAACACCTTTATTCCCTAAGATCTTGCGATCTTTTCCTCAGTGACATCCACCTGAGGCACGGGAGGTTATATCTTAATGAACTAGAGGATAATCCGGCAGACCGGAAAACCCTCATCGATAGACTGAGCCTTAAAGCTTCAGTAATTTATCGACTTATACATAATAGCACGTTACGTACTTTTGTCAAGCACCAGCAGGCTAATTAATAATCCACATTCCGACCTCAAAAATATGTGTTAAAATAAGGTCAATATGGAAGCAAACAAAATATCCACAGTTCTAAATAAAAAAATGAAACTGATAATCCTAGCCGCAGGAAAAGGTACCCGCTTCTATCCCCTAACTAAAGAAATTCCTAAGGGGTTAATTAAACTTGGAGATAAAACTCTACTTGATCATGTCATTAAACCATATCTAAATCATGTCTCAGATATTATTTTTGTTATAAACGATGAGCTGGGTTTCAAGATTAAAGAATACTTTGGTGAGAACTATAAAAATCACGATGTATCATACATAATTCAAACCGCAGATCACAAGAGAGGTACAATGTCTGCATTAAAGCTCTGCAGAAATATAATTGATGAAGGTCTATTTTGCGTTTCCAATTGTGATGATTTATTAATTGAAGAGGATATTAAAAAGGCAGTGGAATGTGCTGTACCAGGAATTGGGATAACACACACAATAATGCCATATAATTATTTGGGAATAGAAACGAGTAATGTAACAAGCAATCAAGATGATAATGTAATTGAAAACAATTTCGCAACTTGCTTCAAGCGACACAATAAAGAGGATGGCGAAAAAGTTCTAGATTACTTTGCAAATGGATTCTACGTTCTATCGCGTGAGATATTTGATTTTTCAGAAGTTGAAACACGCGATGGAGAAGTTGGACTACCCCATACCCTATTTGCTAATCTTTCAAACTATCCACTAAGAGCATTCCCATTTCAAAAATGGCAATCAGTAAACGGGCCAGAGAATATGGAGGCGGCTGAGAAATTTATTTCAGAACTTTAGCTCATATTTAGACCATTTCCATATACGTCAGTATTGACAAGCATGTATACATGTGCTACTATATCAGACAGACGAGCAACAAGCGTCTTTTTCTAATGAGAGTACTAATTAGTTATTCAATATTGGCGAGCATGAGTTCCGGTAAACAATTCGAGAGGTCGTATGCGCAAGCCTACGACTACAGCGACCTCTTTTACCCGAACGGTGATCCGACGGACATGCTGGATCAACGCAAACAAGATGTTTACAAAGAGGCGTGGTGCAGATGCGCAGCAAATGGCGGTCTCAAGGCTGTGAGCCACAGCCACTGGATCACCTTCTTCACTCCTCCGCAAACCTAACCGTCAGACTGACGGCATCAGCTTTGAGAATTGGGCATCAACTCCATGTTGATAAATTCTCCAAACCCCAACGCTTCAGCGTGTGGGGATTTGTTTTTTATGAAATTCTTGATTTTTATTCCCTTTGTCGTCTAAGACTTTTTATTCCAATCATTCAAAAATTTTTCTTTGTACTCTTTAAAATTCCCTTTTAAAATAGAATTCCTCATTCCATCAACTAATTTAATTAAAAAATGAAGATTGTGAACACTCGCAAGTGTTCCTGCTAGCATTTCTTTTGCACGAAAAAGATGAGCAACATAGCTTCTTGTATAATTTTTACAAGTATAACATCCACAACCTTCCTCAATTGGTCTTAAATCTTCCCTATATTCCGCATTTAAAATATTTATTTTTCCACTTCGTGTTAGTAGACCACCATTTCTTGCATTTCTTGTTGGCATCACACAGTCAAATAAATCACAGCCATTCTCAACCGCTCCAAACAAATCCTCCGGCTCACCAATTCCAAGTAAATGTCTTGGCTTGTCTTTTGGCAATTCACTATTAACCCATCTCACAGCATCGCCCATATCTTCTTTTTCAAATGATCCACCAATTCCATATCCATCAAAATGCTCTCCATCAATATTCATCTCTGCAAGTGTCTTTGCACTCTCACGTCTAAGACCCTCATGTCTTCCTCCTTGAACCACAGCAAAAAGCGCCTGGTCCGGAGCATGACCACTCTTCAAATGATATGACAAACATTGCTTCGCCCATCTGTGAGTTCTATCTAACGCTTCAGCTTGATAATGAAGGGATTCATGAGGAGATGTACATTCATCGAAAGCAAAAATAATATCAGCACCAATATCATTTTGAATTTGAATTGATTTCTCTGGAGTAAAATAGTGTGCACTTCCATCAATGATTGATCTAAACATCACGCCCTGCGCGTCAATTTTTGCAGATTGCATGACCTGATCTTCCCCATCACGAGTTGATAGAACTTTCTCTACCGCCCCCTTATTCAAAGTAGACTCTGTTTGCTGTGGCAATGGAATTTCATCTTCAAAATCTGATCCAAAATTTTTATTTGCATTTCTTCCCTTAATCAACTTTGAAATTCCTTTACCAAACGCACTTCCCAATGAAAAAACCTGAAAACCTCCCGAGTCTGTCATTGTAGGGCCTGACCAATTCATAAATTTGTGAATTCCTCCGTGATTTTTAATTGTCTCTTCTCCAGGCTGTAAATATAAATGATATGTATTTGCCAGTGCAACTTGAGCACCAAGATCCTTCAATATCTCAGGAGGCACTGCCTTAACTGTTGCTTTTGTTCCAACCGTCACAAAGGCTGGAGTTTTAATATCTCCATGAGGTGTGGAAATAACCCCAGCGCGCGCCATGGTCCCTTGCTCCAATTCCTTTTCAATTTTAAATGAGAAGTTTTTATTCATGATTATTTCTACAATTTATTTATTAAAATTTCTCAAATTATATTCCTGCCAACGTTATCGCAATGTACATTACCCCCATACCAAGTACAGTCATTAATGTTGTCCATTTCTTTGAGTGCTCATGATGACTTTCTGGAATCATATTGCTTGATGCGATATAAATGAAGAAACCAGCAAACATAGCCAATATTAAACCAAGTGCTGATTCAGGAATCGTAAAGAATAAAGTTGAAATAACTCCCAAAACTGGCGCGAGAGCATTAATCACAAGCCACTTCAACGCTTGTTCTTTTTCTCCATTGTTTTTCAGAATTATATTCACGGTAGCTAGTCCATCGGAAAACTTATGAATCAATACTGCTGTTGTAACTATAATCCCAACGGCATTAGAAACTTGGAAAGCTATACCAATTGACATACCATCTAAAAAACTATGCACAGACAAGCTGAGTGCACCCAATGTCCCTTTTTTATTATAATTAGAACTTTCAGCAATCTTTGTGTGTGAGTGATTATGTTCATGGTTATGTTCATGTCCATGCTCATCCTCAAACTCGCAATACTCACCAACCAGATGACTGTGTGATATAAAAAATCTATCCACCAACATATATAGTACATAACCTACCGCTACTAATGATACAATTTGATTCAACTCAAATGATTTACCAGCAAGCTCGATAGCTTCTGGAATTAGATCGAAAAAGGCAACGCCTAATATCGCGCCAGCTGAAAGACCAATAATTAAATGTAACTTATCCTTAAACTTCAGAGCAAAAAGACCCCCGAGGATTGTGAAGATAAAGGCGCAAATACTTATCAATATAATAGACATATTATGGCAAAGCATACAATATTTTAGGTGATTTGGCTATTTTACAAGCGCAAAAATAGAAACACCCCGCCAATTTGCATTAGCGGGGGTTCCGTTTTGCATATGGTGGGGTGATTGTGGTTTATTTATTTGAATAGATAGTAAGCAATTCTTCAAGCTGTGGTTAAACAGCTCTGTTTACGACGAATAGCCAACAAGGCATCTTCGTGACGGATAGATCTGTCTGAGGAACCTGCTAGCTCAAGCATCTCATCATCAGTCAAACCGTCTGGATCTTCCAGAAGATAAAAAAGACAAAGTCCATCAAGATCATCAGGAGCGTCAAAATTATTTCCGCCGCCAAAAACATCAATATCTTCGTCCTGTTCGTCCGTATCACGGTCCGACTCGGAATATTTATAGTCGCACAACGGCGACTCAATAAACCAAGCATCAAAGTTTCTCATTGTGACAACGTAGTCACCGACGATAATGATAATATTTGGATGCTGATTATTTTGAACAATCCTAGCATTGTTTTGTTCCAATTCGGAAGCCGCCAGTATCTCCCATCCGTTTCTTACTGACGCCCATGGCTTTCTAGCGTTATAGATAACAGTCGCTACTTTCATATTTTCAGTCTCTAGTGGTTAGTATTTCAGATTTTCACAATGCGACCAAATTACAAGGTCCGAACATAAGCTTACTAGCCAACCATGTACATTGTCAACATCAAAGATTATCAATTAAAAAAACCGCCCCATATTGGAGCGGTCTCTTAATACACAATGTATTAAGTATTGAGGCAGCAGCCTCGTGTATTTATCGCCTCCGTATTATCGGAAGCTATTTTGTGTGAATGTTGGTTTTGGCATGTAATTAATGCCAGCGGGAGCGGAATTTGATAATCCTGACAATTTTAGATTTGCAGGATCTACCATATCAGCTGTGCGACCAACAGCACGAAAGAACTTAGTTCCAGCCTCATCAAATGCCATAAAAAGACCAGGCATCAGAATGCGGACTGCAATGAGCAGGACAACCAAACCTATTGCTTTAAACATATTGGTTTGTAATTAAGGGGGATCTGCTATACACGTTGACTAGACGTATATTGTCAGCTCATTGCTAACTCATCCCCCCTCTAAAAATTACATTATAGAAATAGATAAAGGCCTCAAACAATCTAGAATATAATCTTCCCAGGAGGGGCGATTCATCAGTAGATTGTCAAAGACCTTTACTCTGACACTTATATTTTAGTTTATACTATGCTGAATGTCAAGCTTAATATATCATATATGATATATTACTATTCAGGCTCAGTACTTGTTGAACTTAATTCGTAATATGCATTTTTCTTTAGGAAATTAAGCACTTTAACAACATCGCCTTCCCTATCGTTTGTCCTTAACAACACAATTGCAATCTTTCTTTTCCCACCCTTTGCCATTTGAATATCAAAAAGAGATACGGTAGTTTGTCTTGATTCATCTATAAATCCATTCTTTCCTCCAATGAACGCGGGCATATTTAATGTCTTATTTTTGTTGTACCATCTGTGATTTAGAATCTCAAATTGTCTCACTCTTGTTAAATCAAAAATTACAGGCGCACTTTCATAAATATATTTTGCTAGCTTAAATTGGTCCTCAACTGTTGAAACATTTTTTGGATCAAGACCACTTGGATCATTGTAATATGTATCATTCATCCCAAGTGACATAGCCTTTTTATTCATCTCTACCATGAATTTATCACGCCCATATGCATCAGCTAGGACTTCAGCGCCATCATTACTTGATTCCATAAGCAAAGGATACATTAAATCACTCACTCTTATTGACTCCCCTAACAGCAACTCACCTTGTGTACCATATGTATTGTATGAACTTCTTGAAACTGTTGCCATACTTTTTTGATCCATTTTTTCATGAGTTACAAGAGCTGTCATTAATTTTGAGACAGATGCTAGTGGATAATTTCCAACATCCTGACTTTCCTTAATATATTCTCCAGTTACTAAGTCTGCAACTAAGAACGATTTTGCCGAGAGTGCTGGAAAACGATTAGCATCATTTAATCTATACTGAGGTGCCTTTCCAATTTTTTGACCAACAGAAGAACTACTGTTTACAAGATTTCCATCATCAGAACCCTTTTGTTCACCAGAGAAAGGTGTCTGCGATGTATTTGGACTAGTTGTTGATTGAACAGTATTCAATACAGCAACTTTATCGCCCCCAGTTACATAATCTTTAATATACAAAACTGATTGAGTCAAAAAGGAGGAAACGGATATCGCTAGAAAGACAATAAGAACTCCCCATTTAATTTTTGAAGAGATAGTGTGAGTTTCTAAACCGCTTGTCTTACTCATTCTGAAATGAGGCCCATGAAAATATAAATTAAGATATCTTGCTAGAAATATAGTAATTGAACTTTTCTGCTTTGGCGCTACCAGTAGAGTTGCTTTCTTTCTTGGTGTAAACCCTAAGCTGGAAAAGGCTGAATTAATCTTTTCATCTTCACCAGAAAGAGTTCTCATACTTTTCTCATGATGGGCCACATCATCCTCGTCTCTCTCTCTTGGTGCTCCAAGATTCATATATTTTGGAGTTTCAGACAATAATATTCGATTAGATAAATCACCAGAAGAATCTGCCGTATGATTAATACTATTCCTATAATCATTATCATAATTCCCTTGATAAAGACTTTTTTTGGAGTCTTGGGTATCTTCAGAATTGTATGGGTTTAATTCATCATTCATAAGTAATTTATATTATCAATTGTAGCATATTTTTATTTCCCTCAAAACCACCATAAATAACTCTTGGGGATAACTAGTATTTTTACAACGCCAGCACCAATGTTTAAAAAAAAGAAATAATGTTTCTATCTCTTTTTATTTTGCACTCTACTTGTTGTTGCTTTTGATGCTGTTGTTGAAGTGGAAGCCTTAGTCTTTATAGACCTAATTGTGCTAGTACTTTTTGTAGATGTTGCTTTTGTAACTGTAAGCGATTTTGCTTTTGTGGTTGAACTAGCACTAGCGGTAGTAGAGGCGGTATTCAAACTATTTACTGTGTTACCATCGTGTAATTTAAAAAATACTTTATTACCAAATCTGGCATCAACATAATCAAATATAACATTACCAGCCAACATTTTAGTACCCAGTGCTGCACCTAAAATACTCAAAAAATCCTCCCCAACTGGCAAGGAAATTATGATTTTACCATTGTTCAATATGTGAAATTCTACCGTCTTAGAATCAATAACTTTAATAAACCCTGTAACTAAATTTTTATCTGACAAATTAGCTTTAACCTTATTTATTTCAACAATCATATCTGCGGAAAGTGTGCTTGAAGCTGTATTAACACCAATATCAACATATCTAGTTAGACTTTGATCCGGCTCCCCCACAACAGCTTGAAAAGCGTGAGCAGAAGCATCAATGAAGAAACAATTAGAAAAAGTACCTTCAATAATTGAATCTTCAGATTGACATGATACAGCATTTGCATTTTTCTCCACAATGGCAACTTCTAATTTATTAGTATCAACAATCTTTATTTCCGCATCCGCAAAAGTCTTAAATTTATTTAGTAATTCCTCCCTTATCTTATCCTTAGGATAGAAAAAAATGTTTTTTCTCGGAAACACAAGCGCGTAATTTCCAGCAACCTCCATCTCAACCTCATTTATAACATCTTGTGTGTTTGCAGATTGCAAACCCTTTATCTGAATCTCCGATATTGTAAAAGTAGAAATTCTAACAAGGAGAATAAGGCCAATAAAGGCACATAGAAGAAGAATCGCTAAAATAATTAATTTAACGAATTTTGCCTTCTTCCGCTTCTTGTAAACAGCGGAATGCCTTAAAACATCTTTTGTATGTCTATAATTCCTTTGCATCTTCATTTAAATCCGACAGGGTTTCTGTACTGGAAACAATTGCATCTGATGAAATTGAATCGTCCACACCAGCAGAATCAACTGCACCCTTCTGACTTTCTGGCCTTATTACAGAAACACCACTCATATAAGGTCTCAAAATTTCAGGAACAACAATTGAACCATCGGCCTGTTGATTATTTTCAACAATGGAAATAAGAACACGAGGAGTTGCAATAGCAGTATTATTTAATGAGTGAGCAAAACGCAACTTTCCTTCTGTATCACGATATCTAATATTTAATCTTCTTGTTTGGAAATCATGGAAGTATGACGATGAATGTGTCTCCCCATATTTGTTCTCACTAGGCATCCAAGCCTCAATATCATATTTCTTAACTTGCCCAAGTCCGATATCACCTCCACAGTTGATTACAACATGATGAGGTAATCCCAATGCCTGCAGAAATTCTTCAGCATTCTTAGTTAATTCCTCATGGAATTTCACTGACATTTCATGTGATGCTTCACATAAGATGACTTGTTCTAATTTAAAAAACTCATGAACTCTATAAATTCCCTTTGTTTGTTTACCGTGACTTCCTGCCTCTCTTCTAAAGCATGGAGAAAATGCAAGCATCTTTTTTGGTAAATCCTTCAAATCAATTATTTCATCAGAATAGTATGACATTGTTGCAACCTCACCAGTTCCTGCTAGATAATCTGTATCTTGTGTCTTATAAAGATCATCTTCTCCTTGAGGAATATAACCTGTTCCCATCAAAGTCTCTCTTCTTACGAGTGATGGCACAATCATTGGATCAAATCCACGCTTTGTAAAGAAATCCATCGCAGCTTGCCAAACAGCAAATTCAAGACGGGCTCCAGCGTTTTTAAGAAAATATCCACGGAATCCTGCAACCTTTGTTCCTCTTTCAAAATCTGCCATGTCATTTTGAAGCATGAGATCAATATGCCCCTTTGGTGTGAAATCAAACTTAGGAATTTCTCCCCATGTTCTGACTTCAACATTATCAGCATCATCAAGTCCATCAGGAA
The DNA here is from genome assembly GCA_903864515.1 of uncultured bacterium. GTDB lineage: Bacteria > Patescibacteriota > Minisyncoccia > Phycocordibacterales > CAIZLB01 > CAIJKW01. The sequence goes on along the minus strand of CAIPFZ010000012.1, from coordinate 6,404 downwards.
CAGACATATCAGGAATATTAGGTACAGCAACCATCAACTGTTGCCATTCTTTCATGATTTCACTAAATCGCTCTTCTTCAATTTTGATAAGATCTTTTAAATCTCTCATTTCTACAATAAGCCGATCTTTTTCTTCTTGTACAGTTGTTGGATTAGTAATATTCTCTCCAACCTTATTTTGTTCAGACTTTTTATTTTCTATAGATGTTAGTAAGGATCTTCTTGCGTCATCCACTTCAATTAATTTGTTAACGTCAAAGTTAATATGCTTTTTCTTAGCACCTGCGTCTATAAGGTCCTTATTTTCGCGTATGAATTTAATGTCTAACATGTTTTTTTCTTTAGTTTTTCTTCGGGCATTCTTTATAAATAATTTATAGAAATATCATATCACATTGTTATGATTTAGCCATGCAAATAAAAAAAATAAATGAGACGGATTATCCAAGATTATTAGGACAAATTAGTGACCCGCCAAGGACGCTTTATTATATAAGTAGAGAAAATGATATTGAAATCAATGATAACTTAATTTCAGAATCTAAGCCAAACAGCCTTCTTTGGAGAATAGCCAATGATAAAGGCCTAAAAATCATCTGTATTGTTGGTTCCCGTTCTTACACAGAGTATGGACAATTAGTATGTGAGAAATTAATAGAGGGACTTTCTCTATATAGAGACAAGATTGCCATAGTATCAGGCTTGGCAATTGGCATAGATAGTATTGTTCATAGATTATGTTTACGTCACAAAATACCGTGTATTGCAATTCCTGGGTCTGGCCTGAACAGTGATGTTTTATACCCAAGAACTAATGTCCGTCTCGCAGAGCAAATTTATGAAAACAATGGAATATTAATTTCAGAGTTTGAACCGGAAGTACGTGCAAATGTTTGGACCTTCCCTCTTAGGAATAGAATTATGGCAGGAATTTCTGATTTAACTTTAGTAATTGAAGGAAAGAAAGATTCTGGAACGATGATTACAGCCAGACTTGCTGTTGAATATAACAGAGATGTCCTGGCAGTACCTGGTTCAATTTTCAATGTACATTCAGAAGGACCAAGAGAACTAATTAAGCAAGGTGCAATTCCAATTTCATCAGCAGTTGATATAACTGACGCGCTTGGTATTACAGAATATTCAATTAAGGAAGTTTCAAAGTCCCTTTTTGATTCTTGTGGAAGTGAGGAAAAAGAAATTCTAGATTTATTAGACTCCCCCATTTCACCTGATGAAATTTGTCAAAGAACAGGATTTAATATTTCTAAGGTTCTGGTTACCATATCAATGCTTGAAATGCGTGGGTTAGTTGAGGAGAGGTATGGGAAGGTGTATTCCAAGCTCAGCCTACATTGAACTAACATAGTGACAGGATACACAAAAAGATGTACTATATCCTCACCAACATGATTTCATGGCAATTGAGTTCAGCGGGGGCATGTGTCCCTTGTTGGTGTCAAATGAGTTAATAAGTAGTGAGGGATCTACTATGCCCTTGTGAAAAAAGCTGACTTTGTTTGATGGTACCTTCTAAACAGCTAGTCCTGTCACAGGGCTGAATTCCTGGTTAATCTGATCCCAGCAGACCAAAAAAAATAGGTTCGAAGTGGAGCAAGCCCTAGTACAACCTCGGTGAATAAAAATCAGAGTGGATATCCGCTAGTATCGGCGAGAGAGCGCGAAAAGAAGAGAAGATCTTCGATATCCGAAACGTCGTGTGCAAGGTACGCACACGGCTTTTTTCTACCCCAAATTTGCACAAACACAATATATGTAGTATTAATTATAACTAATGGCAAAAACCCTACTGATCGTTGAGTCCCCAGCTAAGGCTAAAATCATCTCCAAATATTTGGAGGGTGAATATGATGTAGTGGCTTCAGTTGGCCATATTAGAGACCTACCAAAGAGCAATAGAACTGCAATTGACATCCCCGCAGGCTTTGTTCCCCACTATGAAGTCTCCCCTGGAAAGGAGAAGGTAATAAGTGATATCAAAGCACGGGCAAAAAAGGCTGAAGCAGTCCTCTTGGCAACTGACCCCGACCGTGAAGGAGAAGCAATAGCATGGCACCTAAAAGAAGTACTTGGATTAAAAAATCCAAAGCGTGTTGTCTATCAAGAAATTACAAAGGAGGCAATTAGAGATGCCATTGCTCATCCAAGAGAAATTGATGACAATATGAGGAAGGCACAAGAGGCCAGAAGAGTACTGGATAGACTTGTTGGATATGATCTATCTGGTGTGATTTGGAAAAAAGTTAGATACGGACTTTCTGCTGGTAGAGTTCAATCCCCAGCACTTCGCATTCTTGTTGAACGTGAAAGAGAAATAAAAGCATTTATTCCTGAAGCGTATTATCCAGTTTCTGCTGAATTTACGAATAAAGATGGTGCTGTTTTACAAATGGCATGCACTGAGGAAATAAAAGAAAAAGCAAGAGCTGAGGAAGTTACAGCTCTTGGTGAGAAAACTGTTTGGAAGGTTAAGGATATTGAAGAGACAGAATTAAAGAGAACCTCTCGCCCACCTTTCACTACTTCAACCCTGCAACAAGCAGCATCGTCAAGACTAGGATTTACCCCTTCAAGAACAATGGGTATAGCACAAAAGTTATATGAAGGTGGACACATTACATACATGCGTACTGACAGTACAAACCTAAGTGCTCTTGCAATACAAGAAGCAAGTACAGTTATTAAAAAGGAATTTGGTGACAAATACGCAGAAACCAAAGCTTTTAAATCAACAAGTAAGAATGCTCAAGAGGCCCATGAAGCCATCAGACCAACACATCTATCTCTTGCAAAGGCTGGTGGAAACGATGATGAGAAAAAACTATACGCATTAATTAGAGCAAGAACCCTAGCTTCTCAAATGTCTGATGCAAGAATCGCAAGAACAAAAATAATTGCATGCGCAGACGGCGATGAGAACACAAACAAAAAACTTCCAAATTTTGCAGTTACTGGATCTCGTGTAATTTTTGACGGATGGCTAAAGGCAGACCCTGATGCTGTTGGCGAGGATGTTATTCTACCTAAAACAGAAAAGGACGAGAAGCTTAAACTTGAAAAAATGGTTTGGATTGAAAAATTCACAGAGCCACCAAGTAGATATTCTGAAGCTGGTCTTGTTAAAGAATTGGATAAAAAAGGAATTGGACGTCCTTCAACTTACGCAAGTATTATTAAAACCTTGGAGACCAGACAATACGTTGAGAAGGTTGGAAAATCACTAAAGCCAACTGATACAGGAGAAGTTGTTATTTCATTCCTTGAGGAACATTTCCTTAAATACGTTGATTATGATTTCACAGCGGAAATGGAAAATGAATTGGACGATATTGCAGGCGGTACAGCAGAATATATTCCTACAATTAAAAAATTCTACACTCCTCTTACAAAGATTATCGATGAGAAATTAGATATTGAAAAAGTTACAAATCTAGGTGTTGCGGATGCATCACATATTTGTCCAAAATGTGGAGCAAGTATGATTATCAAGCTCGCAAGAACGGGAAAGTTTTTGAGTTGTTCAAAATATCCAGATTGTGATGGTGCACTAACTATGGAAGGAGTTTTAATCAAGACCGATGAACCAATTGGAACAGATCCTGAAACTGGTCTACCTATTTTTACAAAGATTGGTAGATTTGGACCATATGTTCAATTGGGATTAAAGACTCCAGAAAATAAAAAACCAAGAATGGCATCTATTCCAAAAGATGTTGATCCAAGCAATGTATCAGTTGAGCAAGCCTTGGTCTATCTTTCACTTCCAAGGGTCCTAGGTAAGCATCCAGAGAGCGGAAAGAACATTACAGCAAGCATTGGACGATTTGGACCGTACATCGTTCACGATGCTGATTTTAGATCGTTAAAGACTGATGATGTTTATAAAATCACCTTTGAACGTGCGCTTGAAATTCTAGCTCTACCAAAGATGGTAGGAAAACGTGGTGGGTTTAAGAAGAAAGAGGAGGTAAAGGTGGAGTAGATTGTAATTTTAAAATTTCAGCCAATAAAATGAGCCTGTTTGAGGTCACAATTTGTGACCTCAAACAGACCTTTATAATTACCATCGTGAGTATAAATTACTTATCTGCGACAAAACCAAACTTACCCTTAGGTTTCTCTTTTTCATATGTTAATGATGCAATAGATGTAAATATTTTATTGAATAGAAATTCATTATTTAACTCCATTTCCTCAACTTTTTCTCTTAAATCTTTATAAGCATCCATCATTTCTCTCATCTTTGTGAAAACTCTAATGATTTGAATATTTACATCAATTGCCCTATCGCTGTTCAAGACACTTGAGAGCATGGCAATTCCTTGTTCCGTAAAGGCCAGTGGTGGTTTTCTGAGGCTAAAAACAAGACTAGAATTGGAAGTCACAAATTGTGACTTCCAATTGTGAACTTCCTCTTTTGTAAGTTCAAACATAAAATCCTCAGGAAACCTTCTAAGATTTCTTTTAACAGACTGGTTTAAAACTTTTGTTGGAACTCCATACAACATCGCCAAATCTCTATCCAGCATCACTTTCTGACCTCTAATAATATAAACGTTCTCTCTAATAATCTCAGCACTTAGTGAGATATCTTTTATTTGCTTTTCTTGCATGTATAGAAGCGTATCAAACAGGGATGATATTTCTATAAAGATTTTTTAAAGAATTGCCAAAGAAAATCTTGAGGTCGCAAATTGTGACCTCAAGATTTCTAGATTTTTTAATTTTACAATCACCAGCCAGTCCATAGTAATATTATGTTGACTTTCTATTAAATAAAGAATGTCCTTTTCTTGAATATAACAGCTCTTTAACTTGGTAGTTTTAGAGTCAAACTAACAAAAGTAATCAACAAAAGAAGGAACAATCAAACCAAACTCACCACCCCGACAATGAAAAGCTCCCATCTCCGTCGAGATGGTGAGTTTTTCATTTTACTATAGATACCTTTCTATAGTGAAAAATTCTTAATAGAATACAAATCCTCATCATCCTCACCTCTGTCAGCTGGAGAAGAGTCATCGATTGGTGCACCACTCTCACTTACCCCAAGATCATCATCACTCTTAATTAAATCTTCAATCATCTGTTCTTTTTGTTCTGTATGAATAGAAATATTTTGAACTGGATTATTTTGATTTACATCACCACTCTCTACCATCTCTCTCGCCTTTTGATTCTGTACAAATTCAGAATTTGGTGCAGTTACCAAATTCTCAACTGTCCAAACCTTATTAGCCGCAGGACTACTATCTGAAGATAGACCTAAAGCACCACCCTCAGCCTTTGCTAACTCACTCTTTATTTTTTGTGAAAATCCCTGCATCTTCTCTTGACCTTCCAAGATCTGAAGTAAATGATGAAGATCATCATTATTAAAGAAATCAATTACAATCTTTCCTCCAACTTCCCTTCTCTCAATCATCACCCTTGTTCCAAGAGCTTCGTTTAATTTTCCTTCAATCTCTGCCATCTCAGTATCTTTCTCAAGTGTTTCTTTCTTTCTTGCACGCTCAACAGCAACATTTCTTGCAATTCTTTCAGCCTCTCTAACAGTAATTTTCTTAATTAAAATTTCCTTAAACAAAACCTCTTGCTCTTCTGGCTTGTCAGCTAGCATTAGCAATGGACGAGTATGTCCTTCAGTAATTCTTTTCTCAGAAAGTGCTTTCAACATATGCTCTGGTAATGCCAAAAGTCTAATAGTGTTTGTAACATATTCACGACTCTTACCCATCTTCTCAGCAATTTGCACATGTTTCAAACCAAACTCATCTGCAAGTTGTTGAAATGCACGAGCTCTGTCAACAGCATTCAAATCCTCTCTTTGTAAGTTCTCAATAATAGCAAGTTCAAGCTTAACCCTATTATCATCATCACTGGATCTAATAATTACAGGGAGCTGTGATAGACCAGCAAGCTTTGATGCACGAAGACGTCTCTCTCCGGAGATAAGTTCATATTGAACCGCAAGTCCCCCATCGTCCTTAATAATTTCATTACGAGTAACAACAATTGGCTGAAGTAGGCCATACATTCTAATGGATTCAGAGAGATCCTTAAGAGCTACTGGATCAAAATCCCTACGAGGTTGATATGGGTTTGGTACGATTTTTTCTATCTCTATCCAAAAAATAGAGTTGTTAAAGTATTGTGATTGTGGTTGCATATACGTAGATTGTATCACCCAGTAGGTGATTTCGCAAAATCATACTTTTTTCAAAATAACCCTTGAATTTTAATAAAACTGTTGACATCGTGTTGATATTGAATACAATGTAAGAATGCCGGAGTGGTGGAATGGTAGACACGCACGACTCAAAATCGTGTCTCGCAAGGGGTGAGGGTTCAAGTCCCTCCTCCGGCACCAAATGGAAAAGGCT
>CAIPFZ010000011.1 GCA_903864515.1 uncultured bacterium | reverse complement strand
CTTACCTACTCTTTTTGCAAGTAGATAAAGGGCGCAATAATTGCAAAATAGATTTACAGAAATCTTAGACTGTAAGTTAAAACAAATAAGATCGACGACGTTGTGTTTTGATAATTTTATAGCACCGCCGTTTAAAAACAAAAAATCATCTACGCTACGTAGACTCATAAAGAAACATCGTGTGCACGCGGGTTCAATTCCCGCCATCTCCACTAGCGACGATTTTTGAGCCTCTGGGAGGGTAAATACCCTTAGAGGCAAAGATAAAATAGCGGTTTCAAACCCGCTTTTTTTGTTGTATTCCAAATTCCTTTCAAAGACCAGCTTTAGAACCAGTCTTTTTGTATGAACATCCCCTTTCTTCCATTGTTTCAAAGGGTCTTTCAGGAAATCAAATACAATATCCAAAGCGGTTCCAATGTTTGGTTTATGTTTCTCCGAAGACATCAGGGAATTTTTTAGAACCAAGCTGTTTTTTGATAGTTCAGAAATCTTATTTTCATAAGCAACAATTACATTTTCATCCGTAGCTCTTGTTATTAAATCCAAAAACTTATTTTGTTCCCTTTCATTCTTTTCCAGCTCTGCTTCTGCCCTATGTTTTCCAATAACTAAGTCAGCTTCTTTTTTACTCCAAACATCTGCAACGATTTCTTTTGTTAGGTTTAATACTTCAACACTTGGTTTGATTCTTCCCAAGATTGATTCAAACTCACCTTCAATAATATTCTTTCGTATACTTTTATCTTTCTCAGGACACGCTTTTGTTTTACATCTGTAGTAAGGAAACTTTCCATTCCTCCCACTGCTCCAACTGGCCGTCATAGGTTGTTTACAACAATTACAAAGAACAAAGCTTCTTAACGGGAAATCTTCGTTAATAATCTTCTTTATGTGAGTTGTTGATTTTGCTTTTAATCGCTCTTGGATTTTCTCAAATGTAGCCATCTCAACTAAAGGTTCGTGTTTTGCTTTTCTTAAACTTACTTCCCAATCTGGATATTCAATATATCCTGCAAAAAATACTGTTGTCAGCATTCGTTTTACAAATTCCGGATAGACAGGCTTCCCATTAAGAATATTTTTACTTTCTATGAACCGTCTAACATCCTCCTGTTCCATAAACCGACCTGTAGCATAACCTTCCAAGGCTTCCCTTACAACATCTGAAACTTTTGGAATAAATACAGCTAATTTACCATGAGCAGGGTCTTTAATAAGTTTGTATCCAATTGGGACATTTGGAAAACACCAATATCCCAATTCCAATCTAGCTTTCATTTTTTGCATTACCTGTCTTCTGTTTTGTTCACGCTCAAGTTGAGCTGTCGCCGCCATTATCGTTTCTACATACTGCCCTTCTGGAGAATCTGTGAAGGTAAAGTTTGGACATTCCACAGTTGCTCTTCTAAGCTCTAATGCTCTCTTAAGTTTAATATATTGTTCAGTGTCTCTTGCTAGACGTTTTAAGTCATCAAATATAACAACATAGCGATTGAAAGGTTTAGAGTCCATGTAAGCAAGTAGCTCTGACATCGCAGGTCTTTTTGTATAATCTCCCCCACCAGAAAAACTATCCCTGAAGACTTTTTCAACTTCATAGCCTTTTTGATGAGCCAAATCACGACACCTATGCTCCTGACTTTCTAATCCATGCCCTTCGTTTTTTTGGCGTTCTGAGGAAACTCTACAATAGATAATTGACTTTTGCATGTTGTTTTATTTTTAATATTAGCACAACTTAAAATATATTCGTCTATGATGTTCTCTGATACAGCATAAATCGCATCTCTGAGTTTTTCTATTTCAGTATCAGAAAGCGTTTTAAGGCCAAGTATTTTTCTACATCGTTCTAGACTTAACATTTTGATTTAGGATGCCTCTAGGGTAAAAATTAGGTCAGTTTTCGACCTCCTCAGATAGGCCAGACAAAAACTCCAGATGATTAATTAGCTCTTTTTTCTCCTCAAGTAAATATTCCTCTTCAAGCACTAGTTACTTAAAAGCACTTGCCAAGGATTTTCTCGAATATTTCTCTCCCGTGCTTACTCTAGCCAAACAAATATAACTTCCAAGATTTGGATTTTGAGCTTGAATCTTTTTGTATTTATTTTTAATACTTCTCATAAATTCTAAAACCTACTACTAAATTGACAGGTGGTATCCACACGACCCGCCAATTTACCAATAGGCTTTAATAATGGATACCAATTAAACAGACAAAAGAACTACGATTCTGTTCGTAGTATAGGATTAAATAAACACTGGATAAATATACAAATGTGTACCCTATTAATCTGTCTCTTTTATTGCTTTATATTGATTCCTTTTATTTTAGCTTTCTTCTATGAAGCACTGATTTCACCACATAACCCGTAATACCCTTATACCCCATTTCCTTCATCATAGCGCTAATGGCGTCATCTTTATACTTTCTCTTAATATCGAAATACTCTTCAATCTCTCTTTTTGAATAATCATCTAAATCAATAATCATTTTATCTCTTTTGAAATTATTGGTGGCCTTTGTTCTTTTTGGCTTCGATATATTTCTTATATTTCGATACAAACCTAAACAACTTCTAATCAAAGCTTTTTTAGAAGCTACAAAACTTAATATACTTTCTATTGTTGAAAATGTTCCCAATCTTATATACACCCCATCTAAAACATCCCCTTTTCCATGACCGATGTCTTCCCCGTCTTTTATTATCAAAACCTTCATTTCAGAATATTTCATCCTATCTAGAACCTCATCCGAAACTTCATTGGAATAGAAAACTTCAATCATCAAAGAACGAAAATCAGACTCCTTTAATACACCACGGTAAGGAACGATTTTTCCTGATTCTTCTATAAAATTATCTATAACTTTTATTATTTCCTTATCTCTTCCTTCAGCCTTTATATTTTCAATCCACAAATCAGATTCTTCTAAGGAATTAAAACCATAGTCAGGTATTCCCAACTTTTTTCTATACTCTACAGCTAGTTTGAATATACGGCCATCCAGAATTACCTTCTGCCACATCGATAAGGCTGGATTACTTCCTTTGTCGTTTTTTTTCATAATTATTAAACTATATGTTATCTACTGTCTCTAAATTATCTAAAGTATCACCCATATCTTCATAACTCGACCAAGCCTCATCTCTTGCGTTCTCAATATTGTCGTTCGCCTCATCAATAATATCCCTTGCGTCATTAAGACTATTGTTGGCTCTATATAACGAACTAGTACAAATCTCCTTTTCATTTTTAACCTTATTTAAATTACTCCAGAAAAGAAGAATTATAATAATCAAAACTACAATAAAGATATTTTTATTCTTTTCTGACATAAAAATAATAGAATATGTAAGTTAATGCCAGTGAAGCGGGAAAAACTGAATCATCGTATGAATCAACAAGTTGACCCAAGATAGTACTTGAAACGATAAGTACGGCCAACAGCAGTATTAGTTTGCTTATCCTAGGTTTTATCCAATTAAATATTTTTTTCATGTTTTTATTTTAACCAACTAAATAATCTTGTAAACCAATAACCCTTATTCTTCTGAAAATCTAGCGGCGGTGAGATTAGTACGGGTGAAGTGATTGTAGTACTTACCATTTGTGTTGTCGTAGATATAACTTTCTTTTGCAATGAAGAGCTTTCGTTTAAAGAACTTTTTATTTTATTTTTAGACTGATTTACAACCGATGGCGTCTTAATGGACTGTTGTTTATATTCAGGTGCTGGACTTGTAAACCCAGTTCCATTTTCTCCATAGGTGCTTTTAATTGGAGCTTCTGGTTGTGGTACAGCCTTTGCGTTATGACAATGATATTCACCGCTACTTAATCCCCAGTTTGAACAATTCGTTCGACAAGTATGACAACCCGAGCTATCTGTCCTCCCAGGATGCGCACTTACAAAGCTATAAGGGGTTACGCATACAGTCATTACCGTAATAAGGATTAATACTTTATTCATATATTTTATATATCTAAACCGTTTTTCAACAAACAAATTTTATAATAATTTAGACCTTTAAAATCCTTGGCACACTCCTTTTTAATTTGAATCGGTCTCAACTCAAACCAATAAAAACAACCTCCTAAAAACACGAGGGTAATCAAAATTATAAGCTTATATTTTTTTATATTCTCCATAGTAAATTATTTAATTATCGTACTTAACTAACTGATACTCAGCCATTAAAGCATTATAGTTATCTTCGTACGTAGAATATAATTGATTTAACTTTCCATTAATGGAACCTCCAAAACCTCCCGAAGTATTTAATTTTGCATCAGATGAGTCTTTTGCATATTTTGCATTTAGGTTAGCTATCTTCAAATTGATTGAATTTAGTTTTTCTTGTTTTTGTCGCTCTTGTAAATCTATCTTATTCTGAGCCTCTTTTGTCTCTCTTATTACTCTTTCGAGATTTTGTCGTTCTCTTAATTCATTTTCTCTAGAAATTCTATCTTCTTCTGCTTTCATCGCTTCAATTCTTTTTTGTTCATCCGCTTTTTGCTTAGCAATTAACGCTTCTTGTTCAACCTTAGCTTTCTGAATTAATTCTGCTTTTAGACGAACTTCTTTAGAAGTATCTTTCTTTTGTAATTCTTTCTTACTTTGTTTAACCACAAGACTTGATGTGGATGATGTGGTAGAGGTGGAAACAACCACGTCTGTGGAAGTAGAAAGTCTAATCTCTGGTTCTTTTATGCGAGTTTCAAATATTTCTGTATTAGATTCTTTTTTGTTAAAAACACCCCAACTAAATGGATTCCACCATGAAGCTAAAGCTACTTGTGGAGCTAACAATAAACCCAATAGCAAAACAAGTAGAGAGCCTGTAATATGTTTTTTCATAATAGCTTAATATTACTCCATTTCTATAATCTTTCAACCAACCTTGAATTACCTTCAAGATAAGCACTTATGGCCTTATCGGCTTTTTCTTTACAAACGTCGTCAGACCTTATTCCTGTAATAATAGGTATCGGCAATGTTCCGTTTCCTCCACCAAAGCCAAACTCGTCTCTCCTCTTTCTTTCTAAATATTTGAAAGCGATATATGAATTTTTTGTTAATTCACTAACGACCGTTCTCCTAGCAAGCAGTATGGGATTTTCTTTTAACAGCTCTTTTCGCTCCAAAAAGTCTGGATTTTCAATCTGATAATTATAGAGAGTAGATGGTGAAATATCCGCATAAAAACAAGCTTCTTTATCACTTCCACCCAAGGCAAAAACTTCCTCGAGTTTTTGGAGTGTTACTTTTGTAATTATATTTGGTCTTCCTATAGTCATTATTGTCTACTTTCTTTCGAATCGTTATTTAAAAAGTCTCTGTAGCCTCGGACAATCATAGTAATAGCATATTTATTTTTTGTTTTTTTATAAAAGATATCCTCGTCAGCAAAAGCATCGTCAAACAAACGACTAATTTCCTTTAAAAAGTAATCTCTTAAATCAACATCAACGGTGTTTTTACTACCATCTTCAGATAAATTCACAACAATCATTGGAAATAAATACATACTCTTAGCGAGAGTAAGATAACTATCGTGAATACTGGTTCTAAAATCAACAAGTTGATATTGAAATTCTGCCGCATTAATAGTATTTATATCTACCCCCCTGAGATATTGTATCCATTTGTTATAAGCATTAACCAAAGACATGGTCGTTACACTTAGAACAGTGCCTGACGTAGAAATAAGTTTATCATCTGAATTACTCAATAAATTAATTTCATAAGTTAAATTTTGCATCTTTTTCAAATCATCCATAGACTCTTGTAACTCATTCATTATTACAAAATTTTCACCATCCAAATCAGGAATGCCATCAAGTGAAATCATGTGTAATGCATAAAGTGTATTTAAAACTTTATCGATAGCTTCTTTTTTAGATATTTTATTCGAAGAAGTGCCAATTTGTTCTTTGTTAAACTCAACCCGCCCTTTTAAGTCAGTTACTTCTTTGTTTTTGTTTGATTGATTTAGCCACAATACAAAAATGGCGACTAACACTAAAAAAACGGCCAGTAACATAACGAATTGTCTTGATGATTGTTTTTTCATTATATATTTATAATACTCTTCTTTATTTATAATTCAATCATAATGGTTTTATCAATTTAATTTTACTCTGTCTATTTAGCTATATTAATATAGTATTATTATTCACTTACATAATCTAGCATGATATAATCTAAATCATGAATAACTCTATAGACATAGCAGAAAAAACTTTTGTATACAAATGGCCTAAGTGGTTACGGTGGTTATTATTTTTACCAAGCTCAATAATAGGCTCTATCCTAGCTTCTGTTGCATTTAACATAGTTGTTTCAATAATAAGCCTTATATCTGCTTATCCATATTCTTTAGATTCTTGGTATAAACTTGTAGGTAGTATAATTATAGGGTATGTCTTTATATACGCAGGAACTTTAATGGCGCCCTATTATCAATTTGCAATTTCTATCTTTCTACTTATATTACTTACAATATCAACAATGATATTATTCTCCCTTAGTTTTATACCCAATGTTTCTGTGGGACCTATCGAAATGGGAATTCACTCAATCGCCGTGTTAATCGCAGGTGGAGTAGCTGTCTACAATCTTAAACAACAAGATTCAAACTAGTTTAATATTCAATTCCCCTATTGTGATACCTAAAATACAAAATATCACCTATAAACATAACTGTTATTTAACTGTTCCTGCGCTAGAATCGCCTCAGACGCTTCAAAAACCCAAGAACGCAATGTGTTCCAACTTTCAGATACAATGTCCACATCAATAAAAATAGGACCGCCGAACGAAAGTGAGGTGGTTTTATTTTTATTGAATAGTGGTAGATCAGCTGGGAATTGAAAGGCGGACTGAAGTTCTGCAGTGAGCCGTCTGCAAGACGGCGAAGCAGAACGAAGGAGCCGGGGTCGCGCAAAAAATTGAGAAGCAATTTTTATACGTGACCAATTCCCGCCATCTCCGCCAAAATCTAACCGCCGAAAGGCGGTTTTGATTTTTGTAGGATGCTGCCGAGCGCAGCCAGAGAATTGCAACTGAACTTTGATTAAATTAATTTAAGTATAAAGTTTCAGTTTCTTTATTTAAAATATAGTAAAGCATTCTTTTGTCATTTTCTCTAAGGTACCCCAATTTATTAAATAGAACTGAATAATTTCCAAAACTTGTATTATTCAACCAAATTGTCGCAGTAACATCAAGAGAGGTTCCATTGGCTATAAAACAGTATTGATTGCCTTCAAAGGGAATATTTTTCTTGGAAGTAGAGCAATTAACTTTGGATGATTGTATCCCCTTAAATTCCCCCCCTTTAATTGAATAAGAGATTCCAGTCAGACCTTTAGTTGAATCTGTTGTGGTCATTGGGATGTAAAAATCATCTCCTTTTGCGGTGACACGTAGGCGAATTTCATATCCTCCGTAGCCAGGATATATTGTTTGCATTAAATTTGGTTCTTCAACGACAAGGCTTGGAGTGTTATCCTGGACAACCTCTATATAAGATGGTTTTACTATTTGCTTATCTTCAACAGGAGACACGACTGTTGTTTTCTTATTTACAGATGTATTAACATTAGATTTCGTAGTGACTTTTATATTAGGCGTAGATGAAGTCGACCTTTCCATGGCCTTATTATCATCTTTTAATTTATTTTCCAACTCTGCAATTTTATTTTCTAACAAAGAATTTTTTATCATCATATCTTTCTGATAATCTCCATTATTATTCCAACCAAGAATGTTTCCTAAATAAACAAATGCCCCACAAATAATTAAAATGGTGACAACAATGATTATTAGATAAATCATGAATTTATTTTTCATACTATAAGATTAAACTAAACTATAAAATTTACAAGTTGATTATCCTAAAAATATCATTATCTTAGCCTACTAGTGTGAGTTTAATTCCCCCATTTTGATACCTAAAACAGAATATCACCCACAAACATAGCTGTTATTAAGCTGTTTATCAGCCACAATCGCCTCAGAGGCCTCAAAGACCCAAGAACGTAGTTGGTTTAAACTTTCAAATACAATCTACACTATTATAAAATAGCCTTGTTTTGCAAGGTTATTTTGTTTTTTTACTTGACAAAACATACTTATTATGTACAATAATATATCAAGTGGATGCACTTTTTTCACTTATCCGACAAAATTCAACAACAGCAGATAGTCGGATTCTGCACATTTCAAAAATGAACATGATCGAACTTATGAGGCTAGCTAACGAGCTTGAGGATGATTTTAAGGATAGTAATTTATGCGGGTTAGCTGCTTCTATTATCCTGAATGGTGAATTTTCAACATCACCACTTGCTTCTCCTTTTACAAGAATAGAGGGTAGCATAGTCACGTTTGAGGTGCTGTCGTATGACCCAGAAGGAGAAAATAAAGTAGTTCTAGGTACCACTTCTCGCGATATGCTCAACATACGATTGACCACAGGAAGACACGGGGAAGATGTCACTATACGTAACATACCTTTCCAGTGTCTGAGACGTGAAATAATTGTTGCATTGTTAAAGCGAACAAAAGTCGAACTATTTACATACCAACCCTTAAAATTCAGAAGCGCAAACAGAAACGAGGATCGAAGAGATGAGATAGTTGGTATAATTAAATCCACCATCTCTGATGAGGTTTTTATAGCTTTCATCCAAAGTACCTTTGATTTTCCAACAAAATCTTCTGCCCAGCCCTAGAGAATGGCTGTGGGTTCAATCCCCAAAACTCCAACACCCCACGAAAGTGGGGATTTGTATTTTCTATATTTAAAATTCCCCATCTCTTCACAAACACCACTACCTCCATAAACTGATTTGTTAAATTTGGCATCTTGTCCACCATTCAAAACAACCCTTATTCGTAGGGGTATTTTTGTTGTATGAAGAATTTTAATTTGACAAAACAGTTTATTCGTTATAATGTATTTTCAGCTAAGCTCTCTGATTTCAGTTGTGGTTAGGATAAAGCTCATGAATCCTTCATTGGCTTTATCTGACGACAACAACCAATAATCTAAATGCAATACGAAACTGTTAACGTGATGTTTAAAATCCTAGCTGAAGCCCTATCTAATGGGTGGTTAGTCTGGGTTGAAGATACGCTTCACATCAGCGCACAGATGTGGAGTACTACAAATTGCACGTGCGAGATGTTCAATCAGGCAATCGAGGTCGAACTGGCAACAGGAGTATTCCTGCAACTCACTAGGGCCAAAGAAGTGGTCTATCACGTGGGTAGCGAGACATCTGAAATACTCAAGGTTATCGATTTACCCCCTACCCCCGAAGGTACTCACCCCACCAATACCTACACCCTAGGGGATGATTGCAAAACATGTTTGATAATCCGAGGTCTTCCCATGTCCTGGACCAGAGACCCGATGCCAAACAAAGACAGCGTCACTCAGCCCTAGAGAATGGCTGTGGGTTCAATCCCCAAAACTCCAACACCCCACGAAAGTGGGGTTTTGTATTTCTATAGCTTAATTCCCCTATTGTGATACCAAGAATACAAAATATTACTGCCAAACATAAAGCCACCAAGCGAATGCGGGGTGGCTTTATGTTTGGCGAACAAGATAACGACAGGAATAGAGCTCTCCACTATTTTAATAAATCAGCTTCCTGGTCGGAATCCATTTTTTACTTGACGGATCATATTCATTCTCTTCATTCACAATTATCACCGGTTGATTTCTGCAAATATCTAAAATAGTTTTTCCAATTTCTTCTCCAATTTCTTTATTTTCCAAGTGCTGACTCCTAACAGCGATACGATTAAACTCCTCTGTCTTTTTAAATAAATCTAAGTTTGAATCAGATGTTTTTTGATCTATATAATATGGATTTGCCTTATTATTAGGCGAAGATCTGTCAAGATAAATTGTAATAGTATTATCTAGGCCGTTGTAAATAAGTTTCTGACGATCCTCGATATTCGCCATATATCTTAATTCTATGGATTCGTCAGTATAAACTGTGTCGCTAGCATGAATTGATTCGCTGGGCATTGTATTTGGCTCGTGATTTCTAATAGTTGCATAATACAGGGTAAAATCCCCAAACACCTTTGGTATCCCCTTGCACAAAGTAAACTGTCCATAGGGATCATAATTTACACCAAATGAAAGATTTTCATTTGCAAAGGCATTGATTGGATCTTGCAATAAATCTTTATACTTCAATTTAAATTTATTTCTTTTTTCGTCTTCTACTTCAATTTCTTTCAAATTTGATGCTAATTGATTGTAACAGCCACTTTTTCTGGATGGCCATAAAAACATAGAACACCGTTTAGAAAATTCCTCATTGCTAATTTGACTACTATATTTATCGTGAATAATAATTTCCCTATGAGTACAGACAATCGCAGACATTGCAACAAAAAACATTAAGACTGAAAGCATAGTAAGCAAAGACCTGTTTATGTTAATTTTATTAAAAACAACTTCCAAAATTTTAGCCAATACAAAAACAGCGGCAAACAGAAGAGATAAGTAATACAAATAAAGAAAAATCATTTCTACAAAATTAAAAGTAACAATATACAAAGGAATTAGAACAATGAGAATTCTTTTAAATTTAAAATTTGTTTTTTTGAAAAATATATTATAAGACAAAAATATACATACAATAATAGATACATACAAGTCCCCAACTAAAGTGAAAGCCCCTCCTCCTTCAAAATATAGTAAATGTAAAATTGAAAATATTGTTATTAAAATAAAACTTTTCAACATATTTTTACCATCTAATGTTTTTATCATATATAAATCATATCATGCTTTTTATTTAAAATGTAAGTTTAATAGTATCTGGCCACAAAAAATAATACTGTAATATAACCATTCACCCCCATCTTCAGACACAGAATGCGCTCTACCTACAAGGTGAAAACTTTTTTAAGTACATTCACAAATTCCAACGTATCCATAAGCTAATTTATTAAATTATGCACCCTATCCAGCAGTCAATTTTAATATATATATTTCGTTCTCTTCCACCAACTTTCATGCTCTTTGTCTGGCATCATATCTTCTTCCCTTATAATCATTACGGGCTGCTTTTCACAAATATCAATAATAGCTTTTCCAATTTCTTCTACATACTTTTGATATTTCGGATCGTGACCTAAAACAAAAATACTATTGAATTCTCTTTTTTCTTTATACACAGGAAAAGAACCATTTTTTTCTTTTTCAAACAAATCATAATCATGATAATAAGGATTAGCCTTATTATTGGGCGATGATCTATATAATTCAACCTCTATACTGCTTTCCCAATCGACTCCATTACTATATCTGATATTTATTTTTTCATCTGTAAGAATTACTTCACGAATTGTGTTTGATTCATGATTTCGAACAGAAGAATACTCCATAATATAATCTCCAAATCTTTCTGGTATACCATTACACAAAGTAAATCCGCCCGCAAATACATCATCGATTCCAACTCCTTTGTTTATTGGATTCTGCAATAGATCTTTATATTTTAATTCAAAATCTTCTCTTTTTTCAACAACCTTCCCAAGCTGTTCAACACTTCTATTTACAAGATACTCGCAGGCTTCTTTCCTAAATGGCATCAAATATTTAGAACAATTTTGTAAGTAAACAGATTCTTTGGAGATATATTCGATCGCATTTTTATAAGGATAATCATTTGCTTCCGTAAGAAATATTTTTTCATTTTTATAAGTATAATACTCATTTACTGTTAAATAAAATAAATATACAAACAGGGGCACACAAATAATAATTAATACATTTGATAATTTTTTATTTATTAAAACTTTATCAAATGTCTTGTTGAGACATATTGAAAGAACATATAAACACAAAAACGAAGAAACAAAATAGAGAGACTCTAACCCAATTGGATAAAAATATCCCCCAGGAACAATTGCTAGGGAAACTACTTGCGCAATAAAAACAACTGCAACAAACTTCCTATTGATTTTTAAATTTAGATAAAATATCCAAACAGAAAAAAACAATGCGAATAGTAAAGTGGTATAAAAATTAAATTCAAAAAACGGAAAAATTGACGAGAAGCCCCATGAAAATTCAACAACAAGCAATAGATATAAAAGACATAATAAATATAGTGCAAAACTTTTTAGAAAAATAATACTTTTATTCATATGCTAATTATATCAGCTTATCCATATAAACACACACTGTATCCTATGTCTAATCTCTATTAAATTCAATTAAAGGAAAAAATAGTATGGAACACGTAGTGTGTCTCACAATCTCTTTACTCAATCTAATACTTCAGGTTTATAAACACGGTTTATTACCATTACTTAAGTTCGAACACTATCCATAGTTTTCCACTTACTTTATATTTCTCTAATAAAATACTATTCCGTTCGTCATAAGATATTTTCTTATTTTTATATTATTGAAATAAAGTTTCATCCTCTTCCCTACTAATACCCAACGCAAAATTAAGTTCGCACCAACTATTTTGTTTAATAAGGGTTTTGTCTAGATCAAAACATATTAATTTTATATCTTTCATTGTGTACTTAGTATACATCAGTGACAACTTAATTTGCCTCAGCATTAGACTTGACGTACCCCCAGTACAGTGTTATTATATTGAAAGCTAAGTTCCCCGTCTAAGACATGGTTTGATTTAGGATTGTCGTTACAAATCAAGGCACCCTGCCTCCGATTGTGACTTCAACCTGAACCTAACCATTATCACCACCATGACCACCAACGCCAAGAACTTCGTATTTGAAATCCATCACATAGTCGGCACCTTCATCTACAGGGGCATAAACAGGAAGAAGGAGCTTGACCCAGATCAGCAGGACTATGTAAAAACATTAGTCACTGCTGCTGCCGATAGTGTGATTGAATCCAAAGAACCAATAACACACCACCGCAACACCCTCATGCTCGCCAACATTGCCCACATCATCAACTCGCTTTGATGTTGACTGGACACCCCAGACCTCCGTGAAAAGGATCTTCAACAGTCCTTCTCGCGAAGGTCCTTTTCATTTTAATGATTTATTGCTCTAACATTGATAACGAACCCCGTGCTACAATACATTCATCATGCCCCACGTATATCACGCTTCAAAAGCACAAAACTTAAAAATAATTGAAACTCGTATTAGCACCCATGGAAAACCTTGGGTATATGCGATGTCAAAGCCAGAACATGCTTTAATTTTTATAGGAACCGAGGGCGACCTTGTTAATCAAGTCGGCTTCATTAATAGCCAACCTTGCATTATAGAGAGATTTCAAAATTCTTTAGAATACTCCGCTGAAAATAAATCGGGATCTGTCTACACCCTAGATGGATCAGATTTCAAAAGCAGAGTAACTTCATTCAAAGAAGAATTGGTATGCGAGCATAATTGCGAAGTACTAGAAGAAACAAAAATTGAAGACGTTCTTAAAAGCCTTCTCGATCTTGAAAAAAAGGGCCTGATAACAATATACAGATACCCAAATGCACCAGAAGGTTTTCCAAAGGATAAAAGTGATTTGATTGAACGCGCTGTGATGTGGTCAAAGCAATTTCCTGTGGCAGACATACTCCGGGATATTGAAAAGTATCATCCAGATATACTGGAGGAGGTGACGAGAAGGGTTGGGATGGAAGGTTAGGTAAAATTAATCGTATCACTTAGACTGTCTAATCGTATCAAAATGATACGATTAGACACTTCAGATCAAAAAGAATATCCTCTACACAAAAATCCCATGCCCTGTCTCAACCACCTGAGGCCTGGTAAATTTGTTTGTATATTTTTCAAATTCTTTTTCCTCTACTTTTTCAAATACAAGATATGCTAAAGCATCCCCTCCATTAGCATCAGCAGACCTTTCTCGTATGTATCTAGTTGCAACATATCTAAACCCATCATCATCAACAGACTCCAATACAGAAAACGGTGCACTTTTAACTTGATCAACTGGACATGCATATACTAAAAACTTTCCTCCTTCAAGCTTAACCATCTCTCCAGAGACAGCTTGCTTTTTTATATAATAATCAGACCATCCTTTACTATTAAAATGATCGTTCATACTTGTATTTTCAACTATCTGCAAGCTCTTAATGTTATCTATATCATCATAAGCACGAGTAATGACGAAACCTCTCTCAACATAGTTTGAAGCAACCGGAGCTTCAACATTACAATCGGCACGTATTAAATCCATACGAGCAAATTCATCTAGAGTATTCTCCATCATCTCCTTACCAATCTCTGATCCTCTATATGAAGGATCGATGTTAAATTTTCCAAAATAAATACTACCATCGTCTAGATGTTCAAATCCACAAATCGCCACAACCTTTCCTTTTTGCTTAATTACTTTAAATTCAGTTCTTTGCTCTTTTATCTTTTTCAAAAAACCCGCATATAACATCTCCATCATCTCTGGTGCATCGGCATAATTTTGCTCATATATTGATCTAATTTGCGCCAATTCATCACTTGAAAATTCATAACCTTCATAGTCATATAATCCGGTTTCAGAAAAATTGTCAAATAAATTAATTGGGGATTCAAAATCCATTTTTCTCATAGTAGATAAAGTTGAACCGAGAAGTACAGCTTCTGTGTTTATATTGGAAAGTTTTTTGAGTATCTTATTTGCCTTTGATTCATCATCATACTCTGATGAGGCTGTAGCAAAGGCATCCTCAACAACAGAGAGGGCCTTAAGAATAATTTTTCTTTGAATATCTGGAAGCTTCGCATGAACAGCCTTTTGCAATCTTTTATCGCCATCGACAAAATCACTTACATTCTCTAATTGTCCAAGTATTGATGAAATTTTATCAATGACAATACTCAATATTTCACCATCAAACATTTCTGACATACCTAGTAGTTTCTGACCCAATAGAAAATCTTTCTGATTTATTAACAAGAATAATCTAATTCCCTTCTCTCCGTTTTGCTGACAAAAGTCATACAATTTTTCTTTTACTGATTCACCAACTGATTTAGAAAATAACAAAAATGAACCTTGCTCTTTAAAATTCAGATTATTGAAACGAACCCCCGTTCTATCTAAAAACTTTTGATCATAGAAATCAAAATAGGAAGTCTTGAATTCTTCCAAGAAACCGAGACGTTGCTGACGCTCTTCATCTGTTTCATTTTCTTTTGGAACAAACAATGTATCATATGCAAATTCCAAAACAGCTGGGTGAATAACATCGTCACGATTTTCATCTTTAAAATCTTCAAGATAAAAGAACCTGACAAGTTTATTTTCTCCATTAAATATACCCATCTCCCCTTTTGAGGTAAGTCTATTTACAAAATAGTCTGGATTATTATATTCCCCAAGATCATACATTCTTTCCAAATATTTTACACCATCCTTTGATATTCCAATTTGTCCAAATTCTAATCGGTATAAAATTGCAGAGAGTGCAGTCTTATCTCGCTTTTCGTGTTTTACTTTATCAAGCAATAACCTTGCAGAATAAGTTGCATCCAGTATGGTCAAACTTTCGGCAATAGCATTAGCAAATATTGGATTTCTGTTCTTATCCCACAAATCAACAAGCGTCTCCGTCATATATTTCAAATCCGCGTACAAATCATCTCTCTGATCTTCATCCATAGAGCGGACCACACTTTCAACTTTATGAATAGCACGAAGGAGCATGCGGTGGAAAGGATATTCTTCTATGTCGCCCCCGACGGCAGATGTATTATTCATCTCCCAGTCATAATGTTCTTGAGCTTGATCATAAGTGGAGCTGGGTTGTCTGGTTCCATAAAGCATAGAATGAGCTACATTGTGACCTTTTACATTTTTAAGAAACCTAACAGACTCCGCTGTAAACTGACTATTATAGGTTTCATCCTCAACCATGCTGTTATGAAGAGTAGCTATTATTAATTTTAAAAAATACAACTTATCTTCTGCCTCCATTTTTTCAAATGACTCACCAAACATTTTTTTAGTATCTAATAATCGATGTCCACCATCAAGATCTGACTTACTCGCTTCATCCAATACGGCAAAATAATCCCTTGAAGCTTCCTTATCAATCTCAGCTATCTTATGTGATAAATAATATTCTTCTGGATATAGTACAAAATCAACTGCTATCTTTCTACGTTCATGCGCTCTTCTATATTGACCAATCCATCTTGCGCTATTAAATAAACCTGGGGATGATATTTCGATTTGGTCAACCAAAAGAGCTAGTAGCTTAAACTCCGCTGTCGTTTCGGGGCCTGAACTATCAAAAAATCTCCCAGCGAGTGCCATGATATCCTCTGGGAAGTTTTGACAATACCAAAAAGCGTCTTGTGGACGTGCTGTCACAAAACGAGATGCTTGTTGCAACAATCTAACACGCTCCCCTGCACTGAGACTCTTGAGAAAAGTAATACTTTCCTGCTCCCAGAAAAGAGATGGGTCCTCTTTGTATTTTTCATTCCAAATTAAATCAACTTCCTTTTCCTTTTCAGGATCATCCAATACATCGCAAACGGAATCATATGCTTCTTCCGCTACTTCCTCTCTAACATTTTCATATCCATACTTAAGAGTTTCTGGATTATTGCCAGTGTTTTCACCCAGTAGACCTGGTTCATCATTATGATCTTCTAATGTATACGGAGGAGGATTGAAATTTGATTCACGCATGATATTTATAATATTATCATTTTAGTGGTAAATAATCATCCACATAATTCTATCTCCTGACTTTACAATTAATCAACCACATTTACACAGACGCCATAGAAATACCAATCAAGAAAGATGACATTTAGAGGAGAGAGTTTTTGAAACACTCGTGTCATCCTCTCAATCCGTTTTCTTTTGGTGTTTGTGTAGGTGGGGTTGAATATAATCCAAGGAATTAAAAAAAACAATTTCAAATTCCATAAGATGAGCAACGTTAACGATGTTGCTCGGTTTCGCCAACCACCATAGTTGGATTAACCTACTTTTGTACTGAAGAAAGTAGTAACTTCATGCATCTCCAAGACTCTCAGGATAAAAGATTCTTTGAACCTCCTCCAGCTCAACCATAAGTTGACCTGATGGTGTTATCACGGAAAACATCTCCATAATTTTAGTCTCGGCCAACTTCACGTCCTCGATCGAGAACGTGTGAACACCCCACGATCCCCCACCCACCACAATCCAGTGGGCGTTTTGGGGTGTATGGTTTTTAGTGACAAACACAGTGTCGTCACCTTTTACCAATACTGTTGGAGCGTGAATCCAACTGTTTTTTGGAGTACTCACCATTGGACGGGGATCAGTTCCCCGGTGAGGAAAATTAGCAGTTAAAACCGCCTTTTTTCCGATCAGAGCAGTAGCTGCATCTCTGACTCCCGGGTCCCTTCTCAGAGAAGCCTCCCTTCGGAGGAACTCTTCAATCTCTCCCTCATCTCTGAAGGAGAAGTTACCCTTCACATCACCTTCTTCCCCCGAAAAGGTGACAATCTTGAGAAGGTGTTCATCCCCCTCATAAAGGTGGATGTATCTCCTTAGGATGGTCGTCCCATACCCGTCCCAACTACCAGTATCGCACTTTTGTGCGACAAGCCGGCATTGAAAGCCAAGTTTTTGCGAAACCTCCTTTATTTTTTCACAATAGTCTTTCGCACCATCGAGCAAAAGACTATCCCAATTCTCCATGAGGAGTCTAGATTCCTCATGGAGCTGGCGACGCGCTTCTTTCAACTCCTCCGGAGAGGAATTTGGGACGATCATTCCACCTTTCGGCAGGATGATTCCCCACTCCCCCAATTCCCTTGGAGCGATCTTTCCATTCGATACAAAAGATCCACCCCTTTTGCCTGGGCTGATCTCTGCCCACTTCAGGTAATCGGCGAGCGGTTTATTATCCACGAGCACACCTATGGAAATTTTTTTAAACATGATTCAATAGCGGTATCGTTTTCGCGAGACGTGTTCTGTTTAATGTCGGTTGAACAAACGACTTTTCAATGAACCAACAACCTTAGTGTTGCGAGTTCAATAGAAAGGAGATTTTACGAATCTCCTGAAACACCAGTCACCACGACTGGAACCCTGACAATTTTTCCTACTCTCCGCAGGAATCGTAGTCAGCCTACGAACACAATTGAGTCTCAGAATAGGTGGACCTATCCCTCCCTCATCTAGTTTTTGTGTAAAACTACTTGGCATGTTTCTCAACATTCCGAAGGCTTCCCAGAATTACCGCTGGTTCAGTTAGACGCAGAAGACAGACTATGTCGTCCGACGACTCACGAGGTGCTGATGCACCACGGCCGCAACCGCGCTGTCATACAGCGGATTGTGAGTGGTACCAAAGTCTGGTACCACGAGTCCCCACTTGCTGACATACGAGTCAACAGAGGTAGGATCCTCTCCAGCTTGCGCGAGTTCGCCCGCAACATCCAGAAGAGGACACGGACCGTCAAAGTCCCCGATGCACCCTTGCGAGTGCATATCCCGAAGGAGATTACTCTCCACTGGGACCCCCATATGAACGATGATTTCCTCATCTGACTTATTCGCTAAGTAAAACTCAGCGAAGTCAGAAAGCAGACTTTCATACGCATCATGGGTGACGGGAATGTTCTCCATCTTGGGCAATACGTTTTCACGCACCCAAGAGTCAGTCACTACCGAATCCGGCAGACGACCGACGAACCGCGCCGTTTCCTTACCGGACTCGTCATAAACGAGCGCTCCGATGGAAAAAGCTTGGCCCCAGAGTCCATTAGTCTCAGCGTCAAATGAAAAGATTTTCTTCATTCTTTCATTCAACCCTGCAATATTATTCCTCAGTCTCCTGAGTATTTATATGCAGGTCCGTTGGGCACTTTATAATAGGCAGCTCAGGCCTAGCTTGTTTTTTGAAAGTGCGGCCAACACTTTTTCAGGATCTTTCACCCTATGAACTCACAATTTTTGCTTGTGCTAGATTATAAGTTCAATGAGGCGCTCAAGTATCGTTCGAGCATTACGTCGGCAACCACGCCGATAACCATTCGCACAATTTACAGAACCACTCTGCAGGCAGTGCGCCTACCTAGACGATCAACTCCCATCAGAAGAATAAGAAACCTTTCGGCTCCCACTTGGCCCGGAGGCCAATCTTCATTTCTGGGAATTCCTTCTTGACCTCGTCTATCATCCACGTGATGAGATCAAGATCAGGCTTTTGCCACTCACATCCTCGGACAGGTTTGTAAACTCTCCACGTCCAGAACTCCTTGCTTCGGTCGCCTGACCTACAAATATCCGAAGCAATTTCAAGCATGTCCTCCAATGTTGTGTGAGCAAAGATTGGAGTGCGGACGTCTACCAGAACCCCCATGCTCGAGAGCAGGTCCTGGGTTTCAATACTTCGCTCATACATCTTCTCGGCAGTATGAGCAGGGATTCCCGCGGTCGTCCCAATTTCCCTGCGAGTTCCCTTGATGTCAATGGCGGCACTTTCCATGCCGAGTTCTGCCATCTGCACTGACCACCTCGGTGCCGAACCGTTGTGAGCAATTGAAAACCTCCCGCCATTTTCTTTAACGAATTTGGCGAGGGCTAGTGTCTCGCGTGGGAACATGCATGGGTCCCCACCTGAGAATCGCACAACTTGGTTTTTGGAAATTGCGTCCCTGCACGCATCCTCCACGCTTGAAACCGGAATGTCATGTGCGACGATGACGTTACCGGCGAAGTCCATGAATTGACAATCACGCTTGCAGTAAGGGCAAGCAAAATTGCACTTTCCAAAAGAGATAATCCGGCTCATGGCAACCGGTTTTCCGAAAGCTTGGTAAAAGTACAGCTTCCGGACCTCCTCGGTCCCGAGCATCTTGACTGTCGGTGTCATGCGACACCTCCATTTCTGTGCTCGAGCCAATTCATTTGCGGGCGCGGAACAGCCTCATAGCTGCCCGATGACGGTGAGAACTGATACACCGTCAGGTTGAAGTTCATAACACCCACCATCTGCCCGATGACGGCTGCTAGCGCCACCGGCCCAGAGAGGACCAGGTGGCAAGATTTGTTTTGCCCTTGGCAGAGAGCGGAGTAAACCGCTTTTGCCAAGGCTTCATAATGCTCGGGAAGGGCCAATAGATTTGTGCCGAGCGTAGACTCGGCAGTCACCAAGCAATCCAGTTGCCCGAACTGCTTTTTTACCGCCTCTGAAACGGGCCGTCCAACTTCCAGCGCGACGACCCAGGAGCCGTCACCGTTGTCGGCATAAACCGCTTTCGCAGCGCGCCGAGTTTGGATCCACGTTGCGGCCGCGAGGCCGAGGGTTAAAAACCCAATGACGGGTTCAACCCAGTTCCATGCGCTTGTGAAAGCGCATAAAACTCCGAGTAGGAGAAAGACTCCTACCAGCCACACTTTCGGGTGGCGGAGTTTTTTCAAAACTACTTTCTTCATAACTCAATCCACTTACGACATGCAAAGTAATGACTTGAGAAACACTTATTCGTTCTCAATTTTAATCATTCTTATTTCCACCACAGGCGGACGAGCTTTTGGCTCTCATAATGCAAATGGAACATGCGCTTTAAAGTGAGTTAATACTCCGCATATTCCATTTGCTTATAATTACCTACAAGTAAACAATTTTTATTCTTTACTTGATGGGTAGCTTGAGATTACGTACTCAAGCTTTGGCCTTTCGGCTCACGGCAGAACACCATATTCTGCAACCACGTCTTTGACCTCCAAGACCAGGAGTATTCTTTTAATTAAGCAAAATACACAAAGCTTTTTTCCTTTTTTAACACGACCGGATTTTGTCGAAACTACACGTATCGCATGTAGCCGAAATCAGTTAGGTTGATTAGACCTCCACGTATTTCACATGGATGAACGGGGCCTGGCCCAAGGCCACCAATCCCTCCGCCGTCTCCTCGACGGCATTTGAAAGGTGGAGTTTCAGAAACTCTACCACCTCCGGGGGCGTCGTCTCTGGAAACGGCGTCCGCTTGCGGGCGGACGGGTTGGGGCGGGCTTCCGGCAAAAACACGCGAATGCCGCGGTTTTTTGCCTCCGCCGTGAGGCGAGAGGCGATGACCGGCGGTGCCACGAAGCTGATAGCGTCACCGGCCGTGAGGCCGGACTCATCGAGCATCGTGCTGAGCATGATGCAGTCCGAAGACAGCACCACCTCGCGGGTTTCGGCGTTGAAGCCGAGCCCACTGAGTTCGGCGGTCTGTTCTGTGGTAAAGCTGTGACGTTGAAATGCAACAAGATTTTTCATAGTTGTGTTCTACCTCTCCCATCCTCCATTAAATATTTCTGAATACGCCAGCCTAAGCCACCCGTACTCACATTCTTTTTTTGCGAATGCCCAACATGGGAAAATAATCTCTGAAGTTCGATTGGTAGAATGCGGGCACTAGTCAATAATCTAATGGCCGCGCTCCACCAATCGAGAAAGATAGAAAACATCAAATGAATTCCTAGGAACTAACAACAATAGTTGCAAGTTCCATAAGAAGGAGAATTATTAAACGACTTATGTCACTTAAAATTCTCCAAATTCCAATATTCAATTTTCAAAGTTCTCCCCACTTCTTCCTCTCACTTTCGTCGCAACTCTCTCCTCTTAAAAAGACAATCACGCGACTTTGAGGTCGTAAGGATATTTCTGGGCGCAATTGGTGGTTAATCGTTTACGCTCAGCCGATATCTTTGCGATACGGGCGATGAGGTAGGGCCTTAAAGGCATAGCTTCAATTTGCTGGGGATGCGGTTTCCGACGCATGCCATGCAATAAAGCCCTCATCATGGAAACAAGATTTAAAAAAGATTAGATTCCAGTCACTCTCTCCTCTTACCGCACTTTAAGGCTGTCGGTCACCTTCTGATTAGTTTTAGCGATTTTCATCACCAAACCTATTCAGACGAGAATGAAGGATAATCTTCTGCAAACCTCTGTTATTTGAATGTTCTTAAGACTTAGTACCTTGCTTTCGCTCTTTACATATGTCTTATGTTCTGTCATAACAATAACACCGTATTGACTCACTGTCAATGTCATGGTGACATTTCATTTAAATTCCGAGCCAAATAATACCCCTATTTTCAAGGTTTTATTGAGTTATCAACATATTTTTGTCACAGATGTTTGACAATTTATTTGTATTTGATATCATTAAGGTATTAATAAATAATCAAAAATTACCCGCAACACCATGTACGAAGACCTATTAATCAAAGCTGGACTAACAACGGATCAATCTAAGATATATGAAGTTCTCCTTAAATCCGGGGTTTCCCCTGCTAGTAAAGTGGCAGTTAAGGCTGGTATTAAGCGTGGTTTGGGATATAAGGTTATAGAACAGCTGGTTTCTATGGGCCTAGTGGAGAAAATAGACAAAAAAGTAGCTCTCTTTGCCGCCGCTCATCCATCCAAGATTAAGGATCTGATTCAAAAAAGAGAGGACGAATTGCGTTTAATTAACTCTTCCCTATCTGGCGCCCTTGGGGAAATGATATCTGATTACAATTTAACCTCTGGCAAGCCTAATGTTCAGTTCTTTGAAGGGTTGGAGGGGGTTAAAAAGGTTCTGGAGGATTCCTTATATAGTAGAGAAGAAATTCTCTCATATGCAGACATAACTTCTGTAATTAAATACATACCTAAAATCAATGATTGGTATGCAGAGCAAAGAGAAAAGCGCCAAGTCAAAAAACGTGGAATACTGCTAGATACAAAGGAAGCAAGAAACATATTAGCTTCTTATCACAGAACTATAACGGATAGCAGAATCATCAAACTAGACGCTCTCCCCTTTGAAAGTATTATGCAAATTTACGATGGCAAAATATCATATATCAGCCTTTCTGAGGATCATATGATTGGAACAATCATAGAAGACCGTGCTGTATATGAAATGCATAAAGCGCTATTTAACTTTACTTGGAACAAGGCGGAGAATATTTAATAAAGACATGTCCCACCCCCTCTCCCACAAGAAACTAACAAGAAGTCACACCACATTAATTGATAGTGCAATTGATGTAGTTAAGTGTGCAGTAGAAATGCCGGAGGTTTCTAAGGTAAGTTTGGGAATTATAAAAAAGCTAAGCGTTGGTAAACCAAGAATTAAATTCCTACCAATTACAGGTGGAATAAAAGCGGTAGTACGTGGCAATGTATACATTCAGGAAATATTTATATACACAACTGACAATAAAAGAACTACCACCATTTTAACCAAACTATTTGAGGGTAAATAGGAAACATAGATCAAACACTTGACAACTTTAGTGTTTGGAGTAATATTTTGACATCCTGCTAGTCAAACCAGACGATGGTCAGGTTGGAAGGTTCTTTTTCTACTGAAGCCCCACATAACTGGGCAAACAAAAGGTATAAAAAGGCTATCGTTCAAAGCGAGAAAACCAACCAAAAAACAAGACAGGATAAGCTATCTAACATGTTCAGCAGAGTTCGTGGACAGATATAAAACTGAAAGTGTTACGATAGCTACGATTTCAGCCCGCAAGACAAAAAATTTGGATTGGGGAATTCGTTGCCACGTACCCCCAATCCGGAGCGCAAGTAAGGAACCCGCGCTGGGAGCCGCAAGGTTCTTCAGATCTTAGACTAGGGATAGGACTAAGACGAGAGGACTTGGCCCATACACCCAAGAGCCCAGCGCGGGGATTACCGCTCAAAACAAGCTGCTGATGGAATTTTATCCACAGCAAACCCGCCAAGAAAGCACACCGCTTTACCGGCGGGCTTTTTTATTACAGAAAATATATACTTGAACTGGTATCCTATCAATGTAGAAAAGGGGCGATATGAGCGCTAACCATAGCCAATCGTTAAATCAAATGCTATACTGCTTTCATACCAATATATGGCAACACAACAAATACACGTAAGAATCAATCATCAAATACGCGCCGCGGAACTGCGTATTCTAGGACCTGAAGGAGAAAATTTTGGAGTAATGACCTTTGAAGACGCCATGGCTAAAGCCAGGGAGCTTAATTGTGACCTTATTGAAATATCCCCTAGAGCCAACCCACCAGTTGCAAAAATCATGGATTATGGTAAATTTCAGTACGACGAAAGTAAAAAACAGAAGCAGGCAAAAGCTAATGCAAAGAATTTTGAAGTTAAGAGTTTACAGGTAAAAATAGGCACAGGAGACCATGACTTAGCCCTAAAGGCTAAAAAGGCCTCAGAATGGCTACAGGAGGGGCATAGAATCAAGTTTGACCTATTCCTACCAGGTAGAACCAAGTACCTAGATGAGAAGTTCCTCAAAGAGAGAATGGACCGTTTACTTCACCTTATAAGCACTGACTACAAAATAGCAGATCCGGCTAAAAAAAGTCCAAAGGGTTTAACTATCATTTTGGAGAAGGCATAGTCGGTACTTTACAAGCTTTTACCTCGCCTACCTTGTGACTGAGGGCTGTGGGCTCCTT
>CAIPFZ010000010.1 GCA_903864515.1 uncultured bacterium | reverse complement strand
TGTGATTCCTTTAGATCTTGTATGTACTGTACAGAGAAGTATAAGTTACCTGCCAAGAGTACAACAAGAAGAACGTTTGATACGAATCTTGTTTTCTCCATTACACCTGATTGAAATTGAACCATAATATTTTGTTTATTTTTATAATTGATAAATTAATTATAGCATGAGCTATTTATTCTGTCACAGTTACTGGATTTTCAGTTGGAGCAGGATTTGAAACTGGAGCTGATTCTTGTACTACTGGAGACTCCACCTCAGGAACAACCACTGGAGCAGTCTCTGGTGTAGATGTACCTGTAACTGTATTTACAACATCCTTTACTGCATCTTTAACTGTTTCAATAACACCCTGCAAGACATCATTAACTTTATCAATAATTGAAGGTGTTGAAGTTGATGTATCTTCTGTTGTTGTAGAATTTATAATATCTGTACTTGTGTCTGTACTTGTACTTACGCTTGTACTTGTACTTGCACTAGCAGTATCGCCAACAGCAGCATCTGCACTAGCGGCACTTCCTCCAGAGACAGAAGCTGTCGTTGTAGATTCTGTTGTAGAGGTTGTACTTGCAACAGCAACACTTTCTGAAGTTGAAGATGTTGTTGTAGCAGAACCAGCCACAACATCCGCTGTTGTAGTTGAATTATTTTCATCTACTGCAAGGTTATGAGGAATTGAAGTAAATGAAACAATTCTTTTAATAAAGAATGAATATCCATTAGTTACACCTTGAGCAACAATTTTATCACCAACAACAATATCAGAAATACCTAGAGTTACATATTTATCTGTTTCCACTCTCTTCAGGTAATCAATGTTTAGATTATAAGTTCCATCACTTGATTTAAGAGACCCCTTTGCATCAGTCACAATTATGTAAGTATCAAATATCTCTGACACGGTACCTGATACACTAAAGTTTGAGGTTGCTGATTGAATATCATTATTAACAGCATTTGAAATACCCCAACTCAAAATCAAAGCACCTAAAATAACCACTGAGAATATCTTTAAAAATTGTGGTTTAGGTAATTTATAATTTGAAACTAAAGCGACCATGCCTTTAACAGCACCACCCATCAAACTCAGAACCTTCTCCTTATAAAAAGTAATTTTATTCATGCTTTTTATTTTAACATATAAAATCAGATACGGGTATCTTTATTTAAAATATTTGTGGATAAGTATATAGACCACAGTAATACCAAAATCACAAACTGAAGAATCCTTCAGTTAAGCTCTATACAGAAGTTGTTACAGCGTCCAAACAGCTATTGAAGTTATTAACTTGAGAATTATAGTTTGTAATTTCAGCCTTTAATATCTTAAGTTTATTATTATAATCATTAACCAACGCATTATAACTGGACACTGTAGATTCAAAACCAGTATCGGTTGCTGACATACTATCTACAATTTTTTTCATAGAAGTAATATCTGTTTCTCTGAAGGTAAGATCCTCTTTGTCTTTAGCTATTCTATCCTTAAGTACAGAGTTTGGTGAGGGACAAGATGACATCGGTCTTGCAAAATGTTGTACAGCTAGCCATTGCATCCTTCCTTTATACATTCCGTATCCAACAGCAATTCCCATTTCTGTATATCTTTTATCTAATATATTCTCTCTATGTCCAGGACTCGCCATCCAAGCAGCAACAACCTTTGCATCACCTGCAAAATTACCAAGCGCAAGATTCTCCCCTATAACCAAAAACTTATATCCAACCGCATTAGCAACATCTGATACACTAGAACCATTTGGAGAAACGTGTTCAAAATATTGATTACTAAACATATCATTCAATTTAATTTCAGCAGATCTATCCAATACAGAATTTCTCTTCAATGGATTCATTGATTGCAAACCTCTTTCTATATTAGTGTTAAAGAAAACACCGTCATCCGTAAGTCTACCGTCCTTAGACTCAGTATTATTCTCTCCAATAATTGGGGGTAACTTATCACGATTTGGAGTATACAAGGAACTAGCGTCAAATTTCTTGATATCTCCCAAGGTAGTAGAAGCTATGTTGTCTGAAAAATTTAGACCAGATTCAGTTGTGCTTGCAGAAGATCCTGATGACATACTAAGTGTTGAGCTTGAAGACGATGAATCATTCCAAAAAACAAAACTTGAATTATTCAAATACCCCTTAAAAGCATAAATTAATATGAACAATAGCAGTATGGCAAATAAGGCTCTGAAAACTTTCATGTATACAATTTTACGATATTTTATAGACTTAGTCTATCAACAAAATATTAACTTAATAATCCAACATTCCATCTTTCTCAATTAAAATTGCCTCTATACACATAAATAAAGGTATCTCTTTTTTTGATCTTTTATCCGCCATTTCTCTAGTCCCTGGATTACTTTTCTTGTGACTACTCCATTCTTCAATTCTAGATATACAGAAGCCTGCGTTAGCTAGCCACTTACTATATATTTGCATAGGTCTATGGAAAGACGTTGTATAAGATTTTTTACGTCTATCCTGCTCGCCTGGATGCATATCGATTTTAATAACACCCTCACTCATATAACTGTAAACAACACGCCCGTATCTTCCAGTCTTTTTTCCATTTACAATACTATATGATGGATCCCCTTCAGGTCCGCCACCTTCTGCATCAAAATGCCAATCAGATTGTTTTGGGACTCTAAAACATGGGTGATTCAAAACTATTACAAACTTTCCTTTTGGTTTTAGTATTTTAGATACTTCCTTAATTGTAGAGTCAAATTCCTTAATGTTTTGTGCTGCCAAAATACACATTGCAGAATCACAAGATTTTTCTTCTATTCCAACGGAAGTCATCTTATCTGCAGGAGACACAATAAAATTATTTTTTGAAGATACTTTATTACCAAATCTTTTTTTAGCAATACCAATTAACTCCGAGGATATATCAACGCCCACAACGGAGGCACCTTTCTCAATCATTGATTCAGAAAACAATCCTTGCCCACATGCGACATCTAAAATTCTCTTATCTACAGATGGATTAATAATCCTAACAATGTTTGGCATAATTATCTGTCTCTGATATGAATCACTATCAGCCAAATAATTATCATACCATTCTGCTTCATTACCCCATGATGTACTTCCTTTTGATGCGATATTTGAAACACCACTAGATGATGCTCCAGAAATACGAATGGGTGCAATTCTAGGTGCCCCCTCTGGAGCCATTCTAACAGAAGACTTGGCAACCCCCATTCTTGTATGAATTCTCGAAGGACCAGGAAAACCTGCAGACCTTGGTCTTGCAATAACGGGTGCACTATCTGGTGCACCTCTCAGAGCCCCCCTTGATGTACTCTTTGGCTTATTTCTTCTATAGTTATTTGTATTCATATTTTATTCTTATATTACTTGCTTTTTACTGCGCTTAATAATGTTAAGCATTACCAGCCATTAATCACTACATCCTACAACAAAAACAGTAAACTTCCTATTATTTACATAACAGAATCAGGCTCGTTTTGCGAGCCTGATTCACCTAACATTCAATCTCTACGATGAATTATTTACCCTTAACTGCTCCTTTTGTAACAGTTACCCCTTTCTTAACTGCTTTCTTAACAGATTTTGAACCAGCACTTAATTCCTTTACAATTGTTTTCCAGTGAGACTTCAATTCTCCAGCCAATTTCTCAAGTTCTGGTCCTTCTACCTTCTTAATCTTTCCATATTTTGATAATACAGAGTCAACTGTAGTTTTATACTTATCCTCAGAGACATCCTTCATATCCTCAAGCTTATCCAAAACATCTCCCTTAGCTTTCAGTATCCATCCTTTTGCATTTTTAATTTTCTTCTTAGCATCCTTTGAATTGTGAACAAAGTATGCACCCACTGCTGTTGCCGCAGCAAGACCTCCAATCACTCCTAGTACACCCGCTACATTACTTTTTCCTTCTGTGCTTTTTTTAGCACCTGCTTTATTTTCTTTTTTTGTTGTATTCATAATACCTATATTATACCAATATAATCAAAAATATACAAAACAATCGTTCACCACACCCAACATTTATTCTTCATCTTCCTCCGCAACCTTTTTCCTATTTTTAACCCTAGAGCTTTTTTTAGACCCATTCCTTTCTCCACCTCTAGACCCTCCACTACGCATAAAGGATCCAAAGATAAATTTCAAGAAAGATACAGCTCTACCTCCCTGATCTTCAATTGACTCTCTGATCATTGATACATCCTCGATAATTCGCTCACTCTCCTCTCTGAGTCTTAAAGCAGTTCTCTCCAAATGTCTTGCTATTTTTACTATGTAATAAAACAGCACAATAAGTAGCGCTGTCAGAATAACAACAGAGATAGTTGTTACGTAGAAGAATATATCGGCATGTATAATTGATGAATTCATTTTTAATTATTTTAAATTTAATATTTTTGTAAAAGTTGAACCATGACTGACGGGTGACTTTCCATATGCATTCAAGACCGGCTCCCCTCTCTTTGATAAAAGTAATATAAAGAGCACGAATAGAGCAAGATCAAATACAATAAGACCGGATGATACATAAACTGAAAACGGATAAATAAAAACTCCTAGATAAAGGAAGCTTAACACCCCAGGGAGATTTAGATCATGAAGGCGTCTTGTCACCAAAGACACAAAGATTAATGTAAATGGTGCGAAAATTATTGGAATGTACATAGACAATACACCGTTAGCGTCACTAGAAAGAACTTCCTTTATCAAATCCCATCTTTCTGGATACATTGCCTGTATAAAACTTGATACAATTATAACCAAACTGAAAAACAAACTGAACAGAAACAATATTGAAACTGTGAAATCCTTTCTTCTCATTCTACCGGCAAACAGACCAATATGCCCTAATGTGTTTTCTTCAAAAGAAGCTATTTTTGATTCAAAATCTTTTTTGCTTTTCTTTTTAAGTGAAGGCAGGAAGTTATTTGAAGCAGCTAAATCTTGATGCAATGTTTTATGACTCTTTTTAACACGCTCAATCCCCTTCTCTATTTCCATATGAGAAAAACCTGCACTTTTCAAAAGTAGAATAATCTCATCTATTGTATGAGCTTTTTCCAGTTTCTTAATTATGAAGTTCTCTATTCCCTCTTTTGGTTTTTGCATCTTATAAACTAAATTAATGTTTAGCTATTAACATTATACTATGATTAATATAAAAGAAAATGCTCCAAAGGAACATTTTCTTTATATATACCTAAAGGCTTATAGAAGCCCTATCTTTTAAACTGAATATTTTTATTTATGCTTTCCAGCAAATTTGTATTTGGTTGAACTTACTGTAACAAGCACAAACAATAGAGCTAATGCAACAAGATCAAGCTCCCAGCCTCCTTTACCAGCAAAACTCATCTTCCAAATAAACATCTTTGTAAAGATAGCGCCAATCATTATTACACCAAGTACAAATCCGGCTGTTCTAATTCTTGTGCCAACCAAAATGAACACTGCGGAAACTAGTTCAACAAGACCAACAAGAGTCATAAACCAAGGTGTATTTGCTCCAAACTTTGACAAGGAATGATACAAGAATAAACATCCAATAACTATACGAGCAAAAAACATTGCCTCATGAGCGTATTTACCAACTACCGTGATTTCATGTATTTTATTATCTATTTTTTTAAATTCATTCATTTGAGTATTTGATCCATCAACACAATTCTACTGAAACGTATTGATGGGTTTATATTAAGTATCCAATAATTAAACTAACACCGGACTACATCTTTCTTATAACAGCTTTAACTACTGCACCAATCTGAAGATCATATTCAGGATAAATATTTGAATATTTCTTATTGGCCGGCTGTAGATATATTTTACCACGTTTATCATGTTTTAGATATTTAAGTGTCCAACCGCCATCAACTTCAGCAACCACTATCTCTCCGTCTTTTATTTCTTTATTTCCATTAACTCTCTCTACTAAAACATAATCACCCTCTTCTATATGAGCTTCTATCATAGAGTCCCCCTTAACTTCAAGCATATATGTTGATGAGCTTTGAGAATCACCCAAAAGCCATTCATCAAGACTCATTGTATCCAAGACTTCTTCTTCTGTTGTAGTTGGAATACCAGCCTCAACAACTCCAAGAAGTGATACTTCACCAAAAATGCGCCTTGGAGATATTCTACCAGATGAATCTTTCTCAATTACCCCCTCATCAATCATTTTATTAACTAATTTAAAAACAGCATTCTTAGACTTAAAACCTATTAGTGACATAATTTCTGAATAACACGGCATACGCTTATTGCTTCTATAGAAACTTGTGATTTTTTGTTTATAATCTTCGTAGGACATTATTATTTATTTTTATATTATATCAATTCAGTTTTAATTCTATCATATAGTTCCGAGGCGCGCTGAACCTTGTAATTACAGAAAGAAAGAAGCTAGTGAGAATGTCCTTGCGATGGATGCTTCACTCTCAACTCTACGTAATTGATTCACTAAATATCTGTGACGGCGTGACTCTCTCTCATATGATTGATTGCGTAATATTTTTTTATCAATAGCGTCATTAAGTGATCTTAATTCCCTTCTTATTTCAAACATCATTGTCATTTTGCTCATATTGTTTTAATTTAATTAT
>CAIPFZ010000009.1 GCA_903864515.1 uncultured bacterium | reverse complement strand
ATACCTTGTGCGTCATTGTCATATGGGTGAACAGGAATTGCTGATAGATATTTTCTTTGAACCAATAATGCAGATATATTATCAAAGTTTGCACAAAGTGGACTTATAGTGTGATTGACGGCAGCACTCGCTTTCTTTGTGAAGAATGCCAGTTTATTACCCCAGAAATCTGTACCTCCATTTGCTGTCTTGGAGTCCTTATGATTTGTAGATAATGCAGGGTTTACAGGGTACTCCTGATTATCATTAAAATACATATCAACAGCAGTTCTAAACTGACTTAAGTCTTGTGCAATCTTCTCATCATTACCCTTCATTTTTGCTTCTGATAGACTATTTACAACCAGTGCCGATATTAGAGAGATGATCGCAACAACTACAAGTATTTCAATTAATGTAAAAGCTTTTTTATACTCAATCACTTTTTTATTTCTTGAAATATCATGTTTAAAATATTTTAAATTCATAGTGATTTAATTATATCACTACAGGTCTACTTGTATAGTTTTATTTTTTAAATTTTATAAAACAAAGCCTCGCTTGAAATAAACAAAAACCATAAAGGCGTCATTTATTCAAGCGAGGTATATTGGTTTACTGATTTTGAACAATTCTTCACGTAGCGGTATCCAACACCACCTCCTCACAGGGAATAAGTGGTTCACCCCAGTTGGGGAAGAATCTCTGTATTGTACCTGTGATTGCGGTATCGATCGCAAATGTGTCAGCAAGGATAGCTGTCAAATTTGGGTCGTTGAGGTTTTCTAGGTGATGAATTTCCTCACTACGCATTGTAACGATGATGACCGGTGTACTTTCATGACCAGGAATCATACGTACTCTGGCGTATATTGCTTCACCAGTACGTTGTCTGTTGTTGGTAACATCGGGGGACAATTCATCGCCGTGATGCAGTTGATTTGTGACGATGATGATATCTGGTCCATTTTCTTTGTTGCTATCAATGCAGTGGAGCGCACTTCTTGCGTTATTGCAGGTTGCTACAAACAGATCGTTCCTTGCATTCAATACCGCAAGGGC
The DNA here is from genome assembly GCA_903864515.1 of uncultured bacterium. Taxonomy (GTDB): domain Bacteria; phylum Patescibacteriota; class Minisyncoccia; order Phycocordibacterales; family CAIZLB01; genus CAIJKW01. The sequence goes on along the minus strand of CAIPFZ010000009.1, from coordinate 47,151 downwards.
TAAGTCTGAGTACGGTGTAGCATTGTGTGCAAATAGCATGGCGGGAATTCTTGCGTTGTTCATGGTTATTGTCTTTCTGTGCTGTGTTTTGATTGTGACTCGGACATTTCAATAGATTTCTAGTCCAAGAAAGAGATTATCACGATTTATAAAACTGTACAATAGTTTTTTTAGGAAAAGATAATGGAATAAAGAAGCCCCGATTCAAACGAGAAGCGGAGCTTCTTTGGTTTGAATCGGGGCAGGGGAGGACTCCTGGAGAAAATTCTCTCCTATCCTTCCCATCCGTCAGGAAAGGGCTTGGATAATGAAAAAGGATCTTCTTTGGCGGTAGGGCAGAAGTACTCTATCGCGTCAAATACATCCTTTGCCATAGATTTCTCCGCTGACTCTTCCGCTTTGATGATCATGAGGTTTGAATCGCCAGATGCATCGCGCATGATGTGTATCATGCCCATCATGCGGGTGCTATAAAACACAATGGGGATAATAGGTGGTTTAGTCTTTCGAATCATCTCATACAAAGCCACCACTGGAATGGCGTCACCGTATTCGAGTTGGTCTCCTTGATGAAGGCTCGCGTCGGTGATAATGATATCTGGCCTTGCTGTGTCTGCGGTGGTATTGAACATGATTTCACTCGCGTTTCTGCAGAAGACCACCTTAATGTTTGGGTCTTCTTTTAGTCTTCTGATGGTCTCCTCTAAATAGTAACGCTCATCAGTGTAAGCGAATACGATAAAGGGTTTTTTACTTTCCGGTTTCATAATTTCAGGTATTTCTAGGGTTGGGGTTGTAGACTGTATTGGAAATTCTCTAGTCCAAGAACAAGATTATCATGCTTTTGAAAACTGTACAAATAGGGGATTATGATGTATTGTATGGTCTGTTTTGGTCCTTCAAAATGTTATGTAATTTAAGTCTTCGGCAGGTGCTGGGGATTAGATTGCAGGGGATCAATTGCTAAACCTCCAAAGTGTTACTGAAATGAATTATTACGAATGTATCTTTTATGTTATTTTTGCGTTACTACTAGTCTTGACTGCAAATCTTTCTAATCGATTTGCATTTAGTCTTGGCGAGGAGGACGGTAGTTTGGGACTGCCAATCTTTCTGTTTATGTCCGTTGTTTTTGTACTTTGCCCTCTGGGTTGCATTATCGGACAATACAAACTGGCAATCAGTAATTTGATGACCGTTGTGTTATTTGCCATCGCTGCCATTATCGGCTTGATTGTAGGCATTTGTCGTCTGCGCAACAGACCGTTGTGTTAGAGGCTGATTTTACAAGGAATCAAAAACAAAAAAAACGCCGCGCAGGCTACAGTCTGCCGGCGTCGTTTTTATATATAGAAAAGCCTCACCTGAAAACGTTGAGAAGATGCCGTTAGGCGAGGCTTCTCTGTTTTTCATGCGAGGTTGGTGTGTGGCGGTTTGTGTGTGACTGCGAATTGAATACCTCAAGCCTTTTGGTTGGCTGGCAGGTATTAGCTTCCACAACTGTCCCTTCGAGTGAATCTTTTGGGAAAAAATTTCTCAAGGGTGAAGATTATGGATTCATCTACTTGCTCAGGGCTCGTATCCATACGGTACTTCATGTCAAGGGCGGGGTCTTGTATTCGATCCATTTTTTTGAAAGTCTCTCCAAGTGAGACAATCGCGACAACTGGGGTTTTGGTATGTTTAATCCGAAGACAACCCCACAAGTTTAATTCATTAACCACGTCACCGTCGTCAATTTGAATTTGGTCCTTTACGCTACTACCGGCGTGTACACGGCCGTTAATGACGACGACGTCAAATTCAAAGGCGTCACTACCGGCATTGCAGTGAGTTAAGAAGGTGAAGGCGTCTTTGCATTTGGTGCTGAGAAGATCGGGTTCTTCAGATAGTCTTGTAAGGACATGATCCGCATTTTCAGGATAGCTGCATGCATATAGCATGAGCACTGCTTTTGGTTCTGACATAATCTAGTATTTCTGGGGTTTGGGTGTTTTGATTGGGGATTGACCTTGGATATTTCAATAGGTTTCCTGGTCCGAGGAAAAGGATAGCATGATTTTGGGGGCTATACAAATATAGATTTACCGTGCTATTTTGTTTTCATCAAGAGTTACTGTGGGTTGTCTTACGTTCAATTATTGACAGGGGAATTGACATTGTAAAAGTAGTTCCTTTTCCCAACATACTTCTCACGCTAATTGAGCCATTAAAATATTTTTCCAAAATGTGTTTTGTCGATGATAATCCAATACCACACCCTCGCTCTTGTTTTGTTGTAAAAAAAGGTTCAAAGATGTTTTTAATTAATTCTGGCGAGATGCCTTCGCCATTGTCTGATACTTTTATATATAGTGTGGAGGAGTCTTGAATTGATCGCTTTATTTTAATTATTACTAATTTATTTTTTGTTTTTGATTCTGTGCTGTATGCATCAATTCCATTTGATAGGAGGTTCATAATGATGTGAGAGAAGAGAGTTTGGGAGCCATATAATCTTGCGCTTAAGTTTTTGATTGGGAATATTAATTTCACTCCATTACTAATTGCCTTGGATTTTAGTATCTCCATTACAGACGTAATCTCCTCGCCTACATCAAAATGTGTGTAAGTGTTATCAATTTTGATATGCTTTCTTGATTGAGTAATTAAATTATCTATTTTTTTGATCGATGGGGTCAAGTTCTTTATTTCCTCCTTCACCTCGTCAATTTTAAGCATTTGTAAATTTAGAGTGATGTTTGTTAGGGGACTCATTATGTCATGAAATAGGCCGGAGGATATTCTTCCAAATTCTACCAGACGGTACATGGAGTTTATTTTTTCAATTTGGAGAGCTTTGATTTCTTCTGTTCTTTCTTTGACTTTTATTTCCAGATTCTCTTTTTCATGTTGGAGAAGAGCCTCAGATTCTTTATATTTTATAAGGGTTTTCTCCAGTTGGCTGTTGGAGAGCCAGGAGAAGAGGGCGGCGAAGATGAGGAGGGAGGAGTATTCTATGACATCAAGGAGATTGAAGGTGTCGTTTTTCCAAGAATGGTTTGGGGTTATGATTTGATGGGAGGCAAGGTAATAAAAAATGAATATGTGAACAGATAATATCACGGCTGTGAGTAGTCCAGTTCTTGAGTTTATCAGTATCCCTGACATTAAAACAGTTACAAATAGAGCTATTAGTATTGTAGGCAAGTCAGCTCCCCAGCTGATAGATCCATAAAATATACAAATATAGATTAATGAGAATATGATTATAGTACTAGATAATAATTTATCTTTGTGAGAAAGTAACAGTGAAAAGAAACTTGTTAATGTAAATAAAAGTAAAATCCAAAATGACATCCCCGTATATTTTATTCCATTTATATATAAGGAATACGTTAAAAGAATTAGCAGTAGTGATAAAAAAGATGTCATACTAAAGCATAGCATAATCAGTATGCATTTTTTCCTTTTTAAATTTTCACTCTTATTTGTTTGGAAGAATGATTGTTTTTTGATTGCATACATCTCTTTTGCTGTTTTAAGTTGTAAGTTGTTAGACTCTATTGTGACTTATAGAATCTAACATTTAAAACCTAAGAACCAGAATACAAAAATTTGAACAATTGGGAATACTCGACAGTATTCCATGCATCATTCTATCATCTAGACATTATATTTCCATAAATATTTTATAAAGAATCCCCGAATTTTTTCGGAATACATCACTGACCATTGGTTAACAACTTCCACAAAAACTCACACTTGCCAGTCTATACACCTTTCTTTGTACTCATCCTATACCCCCGCCCATTCACCGTATAAATAATCCTCTTATCATCCGTCTCAATCTTCTTCCTTAAATTTCTAACATGCGTCTCTATTGTATTGGTCATCGGACTTGCATCCCTTTCCCATACTTCCTCAAGAATCCTTCCTCTTGTGAGAATCCTGCCCTCATTCCTCGCAAAGCAATTTAGCAACATATATTCTCTTCTTGTTAGATAAACATTCTCACCAGATTTGGTAACAGTTTGAGTATTAGTATCTATTGTTAAATCATTTAATGTCATTACCTCCTCTAATATATCATACGGCCTTCTGATTAACGCATTTACTCTTGCTACAAGCTCCTCCATATTAAATGGCTTGGTAATATAATCATCTGCACCGGCATTGAGCATTGTAACCTTATCTGGCACCTCAGATTGCGATGATACAATAAGTATTGGACATTTTATTCCCTCCGCTCTAATTTCTCTGCAAACTGAAACTCCACTTTTGTCTGGTAAGATTAAATCTAATAATATCAAATCATATCTATTAATTCTTGCAATGTAGGATCCGCTTTTTCCATCATGCGCAGTATCAACATTAAAGCAGTAAGCTTGAAGTGCCCTTTTGATTGTCTGTGCTAAAAAAATATCATCTTCTATAATTAGTATCTTCATTTGTTTATATATTAAATTGATAATAATAATATTAAACCATTTTCATCATGTGTAAAATCTGCAGAAAAAGTGGGGGATGGGGATAATGTTGGGGAAAATTTTAATTCAAAAACACCCCTTTACTTTTCCCAACTTTACTGTATAGTTTTACAGATTTAGTTCATTAATAAGACTGTTACTTATGTTGCAGAAGAGTTATTTTCTTTTGGTCTTGACTGTATCTTTAAGGGTATTTACGCTTTTGAATCGCTTTAATTATGATTAAGTGACATCAAATACATACCTTGAAAGATGCAGTCAAACAAACTAGACTGCTGTTTAGAACAACCAACAACAGAGTAATACAATGAAACACAAGATGAATCAACTTATCAATGCAGCCCGGATTTTCAATCAAATGCCAATTGGTAAACCTGATCAATTGGAAGCGAAAAAGGCGGCGGTTGATACTTTGTTTAATGAAATCACGCTCGCCAACCTGGACGTTAATTCTATGGCTTTGGCATCAAGGCCTAACATCTCCCTCAATATGTTTGCTATTGGAAACAATGGCTACAAGCGTAGTTTCAAATGTGTCTGCGGTGGCGAAGATCCTTTTGAAATCAAAATTGAAGCCACCACCGGACCTAGCTATGTTCAGATAGTCATTGATTCCAACATTGTTCAAAGTTGATCATTGACGCAAAGAAACATCATCTAGCCAACTATAACCCGCCCCAGGAAGCCCGCCACGGCCTTCCGTGGCGGGCTTTTTTGTACTATAAAATATCCGTCTTCTCTTTAATTAATTTCAAAGATGTTGCATATGCAATACAAAGCGGAATATTTGTAAGCCAATTCATATTTCCATTTATCATTCCAATCACTGTATTACTTCCTTCAATAAATAATGGAGCGCCACTATTTCCGCCAAGATTAATAGAATTTAATTGAATATGTTCGTATCTTCCACCGGCAACAGCAACCAAAGGTATGGCAGAAACTACTGCTCTATTAATTGAAAAAGGATATTGAGTTGGATTCTCATATCCACCAGTCATTTGAAAACCACAGAAGAAAGTTGATTCATCATACTCTGGAATGTATTCATCGTCTAATAAAAAGAACGGTGTTTCTTTTCCGTTTCCATTAACGCCTAACCCTTCATTTTTTACGATTTTTATCAGCGCCACATCAAACTCTTCATCAATCTTTTTTATTTCAGCCATAGCTCTTTCTCCATTTGAGAGTTCAATTTGAAGGCTCATTATGGATTGCGTAAGATAATTTAGGAATTTTGCATGTTCTATTTGGTCCACATTATTAGCTTGTTCTATACTATTTGTATTAACAATATTGACCCCTGCATTTGGTCCAACTTTATAATCAATTGCCTTAAGATTTCTAAGTTCCGTTCCTGAAATAACATGCGCGCATGTTAAAATTTCCCCATCTTCGCTAATAAAAAAACCAGTTCCTGTTGACGTTCTACCGTCTCTCATTTGTACAATTACTCTAACTAATCTTTCACGTTTGTAATTGACATCATTTCTTATTTTTCTAATTTCCATATTTTTTCCAACATTATTTTCATTCGTATTTTTTTGATCCATGATTTAAATATTGTAGCATTAAAGTTGTGCCAATGGATTGTAATTCAAAAAAACAAAACCTCCGCACACTGCGTGCGGAGGGGTGAAGTGAATTGTTAAATGATTGAATTGTTTTGATTGATTTGATAATAGGTCTTACGAAGGCTTCAGGCTGAAGCTATCTTAATCCCTAAAATCAAAGTTGGTTTGCCCGTCGTCAGCATCCGGGTCTGTAACATCAAAGAGACTTAGATGTTCCTGGATTTGAACCAATGCATCTTCCGCATCTTCCAACCCTTCTTGCGTTTCTTGGATGAACTCAACAGATACTTGTTGCCTCATTGTCTTTATGAGTTCAATGAGGTTTTTGTATTTTTGAATTCTATCCTTTGCAATGCGCAAGCCATCCAAGATGACCGCCTTCGTTATTGGAAACGGCTTTGTTTCAATCGCTGAAGGAGATATACACGTCAAGCTACAATAGCAATATGGTGCAACGCACATTATTGCCCAGTATAGACGTTGGAATACTCCATCGTGCCTTCCGCGGATGTTATGCACACGCCAATAGAATGCAGCTTCAGTGATGATAACCAGAATGGACGCCATTTGCAGTCTGGAAAATTCCAATCCTGTAAATTGAAGGTTGAATATCTTGGTGAGTGGTTCTACCATGATCCACGCTGTTGCACACAGGGTTGTAATAAGTATTGATCCAATGATGAAGCGCCATTTCTCAGCGGAAGCTAAGAGGTGGGACTCTTCATCGAGGTCAATTCCATTGCGACGTTCGTATGCAGATATCAAGTCTCCGCATAGTAGTTCACTGATATGATTATATCTGTTTGGGCTCAATTTGTTTGATGTATCTAATGCCTGGAGTTGTGACCATGAGGTAAAAGCACCTCAGTATTGACTACTCGTCTATACAGTTATTCCCCTTGGGGAGAATACCATGGGTCTGAACAGTTTGGGCAAGGCTATTCTGCTTGCTATATTGCCACATTATATAGCTATCAGTCAATGGATGTAATTATCTAAAGTTATCCCCATTTATTTACGTAGTATTTGCATAAAAAATGTTATAATTTAACAAATGAACAAGCAAAAAATAATCATATCTATGGCGATATTTTTTACTTTTTTCTTTTGTCTAACTCCGCAAATATCCAGTGCTGATGTTTTGCTTCCGGGGGACATAAATACATGTGGAGAATTGGCGGTTCCTGGGGTGTATAATTTGACTTCAAGTGTCTCAAACGGAACATCAACGTGTTTCAATATTTCATCTGATAATGTAATTATTAATGGTGGGGGATACACAGTATCAGGTTCAGGGTCTATTGCAATTGACGCTCGTCAAAGAGATGGTGGTCCAAGCAGTTCACTTACAGAAGGTGCAAATGGATATACTAATTTAATTATAAATGAATTAATAATAACAGGGTACACTACCGGTGTTAATTTGAGTGGAAATTCTGATGTTACAGGCTTGGGAGAAAATAACGGCAATGGGGGAGATGGAGGAGATGTTGCGGTCTTCTATTCTTCTGTTGGTGGAATTACAACAGCTGGAGGAAATTCATCTAGCAAGCAATATGGAGGAATTGGAGGAAATATTGATCTAACAAGTTATGATTTAAATATATCAAGTTCAACCATATCTACTCTTGCAGGTACTGGAACGGTAGGGAGAAACACAGATGGAGGATTGGATTTAAATTACACAAACTCTCTAAATAAGACAAATGTCACCTTGAGTTCTCTTTCATTTTTTAATGATAATGCTACAAACTATGGAGTTTATATTGGAGGAACTTGGCCGATCTTTCCAGGCACTGTTTCTTCTTGTGGTACATTGTTTGGATCTGGTTTGTTTACTTTAAGTCAAAATATTACGAATGTAAGTGGAACTTGTTTTGTTGCAGGATCTAATAATATTATTTTCGATGGTGCTGGGTATTCTATTACATCGGCTACAACTTCAAACTTGAATTACTTCACCGATGCATCAGGTTATTCAAATTTTACTCTGGCTTCAACTACGGCAGTTAATTTTTCAAATCTTATAAAATCATCCTCAACAATTACTATCTCTGGAGGTGCGCTAAATTTGACTGGTAAGAAAATAAATTCTCCTAATATTTTAATTTCTGCTGAATCATTAACTGTGGCGTCAACTACTTTTTCAACATCAATGCTTAACATTAGTTATGCAGTTTCAATTGCTGGTACAAGTACAGCAACTACTACCGCAGACATAAATTCTCTTATTGTTAATAACCTAGATTTTGGCTTGAGATTAAGATTAAATCCTCTATTTGGTGAAGTCTGGATTTCCAGATTGTCTGCAGAATCTAGACAATGGAAGTCCATCGCGTCTTCTGTTGATGGTGTGAAATTAATCGCTCTTGCCTCCGCTGGTTATATATATGGATCAATTGACAGTGGTGTCACTTGGACACAGCGCACTTCTGATATCACAAGAGTTTGGGAGTCTGTCGCAATGTCTGCTGATGGAAGAAAGGTAGCAGCATTAGGTTCAAACACAAATATATATGTATCAACGGATGGTGGTTTTACGTGGGCAACATACGTTGCTGATGGAATAAAATCTTGGAATTCTATTGCGATGTCTGCTGACGGAAAAAAGATTTTAGCCAGCGCAAGTAACAATTATCTTTACGTGTCATTAGACGGTGGTGTTACTTGGACATCTAGAATGAATGACGCTAATAGGGGTTGGCTTACAACTACTGTCTCCGCTGACGGTGGAGTAATGTTTGCTGGAACTGGTAGTGCGGGGTATATATATAGATCAACTGACGGTGGGAATACATGGGCAACAAGTACAGGTTCTCTAGCACTTGGAACAAAAGACTGGAAGTCAATTGCAATATCTGCAGATGGATTAAAAGTTGTAGCTGCAGCTGGTACTGGTTATTTGTATACATCAATTGATGGGGGTGTGAATTTTACTCCTCGTGTGAATGATGCAAACAGGGCTTGGCGATCTGTCACATCTTCAATAAATGGTAACGTACTTACCTCGGTAGTTAATAGTGGTAAGATATATACTTCCACAGATTCAGGTGTAAGCTGGACAGCACAAGATTCTAACAGGGTTTGGTTTGGTGTAACATCATCTGGTGATGGTAATAGAATGGCAGCCGCAGTGCTTAATGGTTATATTTATACCAGCTCAAAATTCCCATCAGTTTATTCAGTAGACATTGTTACACCATTCGCAAGTAGTAGTGTTATAGATTGGAATCCTGTGATTTCCTGGGGTACATCAAAGTATTGTTACTATTCATATGACAACTTCATCTCAACCTCAACTGCAAATTGTGCCCTGAGTGGATCAGATATTCCACCACCACAAAGTGGAAACTATACTTTATATGTAAAGGGAATAAGTGCAATGAGAGAAGTGATTACTAAGTCTGTTAATTTTACAAATGATGGTAATAAAAATATTCAAGTTAATTTACCTGAATTAAATAAAAGTTACGAGGCTCTAATTTGGTTTCCAGATATCGATTACAGTGTCAATAATGAAAGTCTTGTAACTTGTCAGTATTCATATGACAATTTTATATCGACCTCGACGGTAAACTGTCTAAATGGGGGGTCTGATATTCTACCTCCATCAAATGATGGGCAAAATATTTTATATATACGAACAGTTGATTCTAATAATAATGTAAATATAAAAAATGTTCCTTTTACTTACTTGTATAGTTTTGTTAAAAACACTGCATTAGGTCTAAGAGGTTGGAGTGGTTATGACAGCTTTGCCCTTTCATATGATGGTACAAAAATACTGGCAAATATGATCAATGATTATATTTGGACATCAAGTAATGGTGGTACTTCTTGGGTACAGCGTACCTCTGATGTTAAAAGATCTTGGGCTGTAGCAGCCTCTTCTGATGATGGTGTTAAGTTAGTTTCTGCAGTTAGCAACAATGGTCTTATATATACTTCAGTAGATAGTGGGGCTACATGGGTACCTCGTGGAACTACAACACGTTCTTGGTTTAGAGTTACATCGTCTTCCGATGGTGTAAATCTTGCTGCTTCAGTTTTTGGTGGTTATATCTATACCTCTACAGATAGTGGTGTAACATGGGTTCAACGTACATCAGCGGGATCAAAATATTGGTATGGTCTAGCTTCTTCTAATGATGGTATGAAGTTGATTGCAAGTGGAAACACATCTGGTCAGACAGGATATGTATATATATCAACTGATGGTGGTGCAAATTGGGCAACAAGTACTGCTTTGGGTTATAAAGATTGGAAGGCTGTCGCATCATCTGGAGATGGTTCAAGGCTAGTAGCCGTTGCGAGTACTAATTTTATATATGTATCAACAGATGGTGGAGTGACTTGGAATTCACGTGTGAACGATGTAGCCAGGGCATGGTATAGTGTTTCGGCATCAGATGATGGAATGACACTTGCCGCTGCTACTTTTGATGGTTATATATATGTATCAAAGGATGGTGGAAATAATTGGGAGCCACGTTCATCAACTGGGTTAGGTGACTGGTTTAATATTGAAGTGTCAGGTGATGGAAAAAAAATATTGGCCGCAAGGTCTGATGATGATAAGCATTTGTATATATTAGATCTTAATGCTAATGATAAATTTTTAAATTCATACATTACAATCAATAGACCTATTGCAAGTTCATATCTTACAAATTTGATATGGTCACCATCAATAACGTGGGGATTTAAAAAAACAAATTGCCAATATTCATATAATAATTGGGTGTCGACTTCAACTGCAAATTGTGCAATGAATGGAACAGATATTTCCCTGCCTCCATCTAATGGTTCTGTTACTTTATCGCTGAGATCTACTGATGATAATAGTAATGTCAGTATTGGAAGTGTAATATTCAATTACATATTGAATGGGTGGACTCTGGTGAGTGGTGTAAGTGATGCTGACCTAGATTCTACTGCAGTATCTATAGACGGGGACAAGATGTTTACTGGGGGGAGCTATATATACAGATCAATTGATAGCGGTATTAATTGGATTAGAACCAATGCACCAATGGCGTCTTACGGCTGGAATGTTGTATCAACGGCTGATGGAACAAAGCTTGTTGCAAGCCAAGGAGACATTGTTACTAAGATTTACTTTTCAACAGATTCTGGTTTGAACTGGACTCAATCTAGTAATTCAGGTACAGGAGGCTGGTATGGTCTTGCGTCATCTGCAGATGGATCTAGAATGATTGTTGCAAAAAATAATAGCTATTTATACATATCAGAAGATTATGGTAATACATGGACTTCTCAACTCAGTGTTCCAATTAGGGCTTGGCGAGATTTTGCTCTATCAGCTAACGGTCTTAAGGCGGCAGGTGTAGTAAATAGTGGATACATATACTTGTCAGCAGACGGCGGTGCAACATGGGCAACCAGTACAGGATCACTTTCTCTCGGTACAAAGGCTTGGATTGATATTACAGCATCTTCGGATGCAACAAAACTAGCTGCCATTGCAGGTTCTTATATATATCTATCATCAGATAGTGGAGTAACATGGGCTACATCAACTGCCGGATTAAAATCTTGGAAAGATTTGACAATGTCTGCAGACGGAAATAAAATTACAGCTGCTGTTTTCACGGGTCATATTTACACATCAGAAGACGGCGGTGTAACATGGGCACAAAGCACCTCTGATCCAACCAGAGAATATTTAGGTGTTTCTTCCTCAGCTGATGGAAACAGGGTTGTTGCTGTGGCTAGGCCAGATATCTTTGTGTTAGTAAAAAACCCACTAGTTATTAGCCCGAGCATTTTTCTTCCTCAAAACTTATCTACAACAACAGCCTGGAGACCAATAATATCTTGGTCTACAGCCACTTCTTGTTACTATTCATATGATAACTTCGTATCAACTTCAACTGCAGATTGTGCACTTGATGGAGCAGATATTATCCCCCCTGCAGTATCAGGCTCCGTTACTCTATCAATAAAAGGAGTTGATGCTGGAGGTGTAATTTCAACGAAGACAAGTTCATTTACATACTCTCCTCATTATTGGTGTGGAACGGCGGACTCAAATTGGAGTAATGTTTCAAATTGGTTTACAGATGCGTCATGTTCAGTCAACAAAGGAAGCCTTCCTGTTGGTTCAAGTGGAGTATTTCTTGTAGGTAATACTTCTCCTGTCATAAGTTGGTCAACAACAACGCTTCCGTTATTTATTGATTCAACGGGTCTAACTGCCGGTGCAAATGCGTCAGGTGTAATATTTTCAAATTCCACAAATAATACTACAAAAATAATTGGAAATGCTACATTCAATAGTGGGGCATATAATTCCGGAATAATTACAGGTAACGTGATTTATAGTGATGCTGTAGCGGGTACATTTAATCTATCTAACTCCATGAAATGGGCGGGTTCAATCGGTGGGACAATCAAGGGAGGAGATGGAATTGATATTATTCACTTAATATTTAATGACTTATCTTCAAATGAAATAACAATCGGAAATACATTTTCCGTTGTGTTTAATGATGGTGCATCAAATAACGGGATAATAAATGGTAGTGCTGTGTTTAATAATACAAAGTTGTTTACAATCGGTACTGTAAACGGAACAGCAACACTTAATGGTTTGAGTCAAACATTGAATGGGGTAAATAATGTTATCAATCTAGTAAAGAATGTGGCTGTTGCAATTAGAGATACACTATTTCTAACATCAGGTTCAGTATTAAATATATCAGGATCAACAACACTTCTAGGGTATGATGCAGATAATTTACTGACAATTAAATCAACTGTTCCTGGAATACAAGCGTCAATTGGTATAAATGGAACATCGACATTAAATTATTTAAGAATTAAAGATTTAAATAATACTGGTCCATCAATCAATGTATCAAGTAGTACAATTTTTAACGATGAAGGAAACACAGGTTTTGTATTTAATTCTGATAAATATTTAATACCAAGAGATGGAATGACCAGTAGATATCTTCAAGGTGGAATACCTGTTTTTCCAGGTCTAATAAGTCATTGTGGTAATTTATATTTTGCTGGAACTTATACATTAGAAGCTGATATAGCTGAAAATTGTAATATCTTAGGATCTGGCGTTATTATAAACGGAGCTGGGCACGCTATAACTGGAAATATAATAGGAAATCAATATGGATTTACGATAGCAAGTACAACAGTATCTGGATCTGTAACTTCATCTGGAACAACCACAGTTAATGATTTAACAAGTATAACTGGAGATACAACAATAGCAGGATTACTCATGGGTGATGGTACTGCATCTATTTCAAATATCACGATTCAACAAACAGGAATTGTTGCAACAAGTAGTGTTAATTTTGTTGGAAATGTTAGTAACAGCGGAGTCATGCATGGAGGAATTTCAATTGCTGGAAATACATTAAATAACGGTATTATAAATGGAGATTCTGTTTTGAGAGCTAGTTCAACTAATCATGGAGTAATAAATGGAAATGTTGTCCTAAACAACTATTCAATCAATAGTGGAACAATAAATGGAAGCACAACAGCAAATGATTCATCATTCAGTAGCGGTACAACAACTGGTAATTTAACATTAAATAATATCATAGCTCTAAATGGAAAGGTAACATTTTCTACATCAACTTCATTCTTGGGAACTGGACGAGTTCTTGGATTAGTTAAAGACAGGGTCGGGGCAACAATTACTACTTGGAAATTTAATGATCAAAGTTCAAACATTGGATACACTAAAGGTATAGGATACTTTAATGATACAAGTGTTAATTCAGGAACAATTTTGGGACGTACATATTTCAATGGACGTGCAGTAAACTCAGGTACTGTAATAGGTAACGCTGATGTTTATCGTTTTGTTGTTGCACCACTTACTGGTATTGTCACTGGTACAATAACATATCACTCATATCCAAACGGTAGATCATTTATTAATTCTACTGGCGATGGAATGTGGGATAATCCAGCAAACTGGTTTGAAGATGCAACACTCACTGATAATCTAGGTTCTGTTCCAGCTGGGGATGATTTTGTAATCTTGTTCTCTTCAACTACAATCGCGCATGATATTGGAAATGATATTTATATTGGATCAAATGATATTACAATCGATGGAGTTTCAGGTAATGAAATTGATGGATTTATATCTGGTAATGGTGCGTACGATGGTGGTGATGCGTATGACTTTAATCTTACAAATCTGACTGTTACAGGAACAACATCTGCAGATGGGGCAGATAATAGTAATGGTATAGGAGGCGATGGAGGTAATATTCATATATCCACATCAACAACGGCAAATATTACTGCCAGTGGAGGAGACGGAACTCTTGGTGGAGGTGACGGAGGAACTATCACGGTTATCAACTCTGTTGCAACAAGTACGGCTCCTAATAGTCAGGCTACAGGAGGTCAAGCGACATATTGTGGTCCAGGAGGAAATTCTGGTGGAGTATCTTCAATTAACTCTTCGTATGGAACTATTATAAATAATGCTGGAAATGGAACAAATACAGGTTGCCCAAGTGAGAATCATTCTGGGGGAAGTTACATAGGTCAAAGTATTATAGGTACATATTCACCTGTGGTTTCAAACCCAACACCTTCTGCTCCAAGTAATTCAAACAATAATGCAGGAGCTAGTGCTGGCGCTGGATCAAGCGGTAGTACTATTACAAATAATGGTTTAAATAATAATTTGAATTTATCAAATCTTGAGAAACTTGTAAGAGACACGGATGCAAACTTTGGAATTTCTCGCTTTGTTAATCCGCTTGCTGGACTTGCAAGACTTCGTCCAATAGGATTTAAAACGGTGCCTAAATTTAGGATTAAGGATAATGTAGAAAAATTCCTTAATGATTCACTACCTAAGGAGTTGGTTGATTTGTCTGAAGCGGTCCCTTCCATTAAAAAAGAATTAAGTTCCGCGGGTATTATAAATGGATTTGCATTGTATTCAATGGAGAATAGTCCAATTAATACTCCAACTCTAAATCAAATTATAAAGACTAAAACTCTCCAGCCTCTTAATCTGTTGTTTGTTTCTGTCGATGGTATAGAGACTCCAACAAAACTATCAATTGATGCAAAGGGAGGTTTGTATCAAATAATAAATGTTAATCCATATTCTGTACTGGCTGTATCAGCAAGACATATTGATAAAAAAGTTGCTGTTACATTCAATGGAAAGAATGTTAAATATTCAAAGGATAAAAATAATGTTGTTAAGGTAGATGTTGCTGTTCCAAAGGGTGGAAGTGTTCACGTGCTAAAAATTGGAAATCTGTTGTTGGAGGTTAGATCTAGCGATTTCTTATATAGAACAGATAATAGTTATTATAGAAATATTACATCAATTGAAGAGCCATTCTGGTGGTTTAAGGAGAATGTTAATAATTTTATTAAGGCGATTAGGAGGTAGCGGGGGGGGTGTGGTTGGGTAAAGGTAAAACATATTTGCATTAAGGTCTAATTTATAGAGAGTAATGGTGAGGAGTGTGTTATATTTTTTGCAATAGAAAAACCCCCGCTGTTTTGGGCGGAGGTTTTAGCCTGATTTAGTTTACTTATATTATTTAATCAACTGATCAATTATTTGTTTCATTTGAGGATATGGTAGGGCACCCATTCCGTTTCCATCTTTATCAACTAATGGAACATTTTTTCCGTCCATTACAAGAACTGCATATGGAGTACCTTCAACGCCAGCCTTTTTTGAAGCCATAATTTGTTCATTTATCTTCATAGCATATTTTCCACTATCTAGACATTTTTTAAATGCTTTTGAATCTAGACCAGAGTTACTTGCAATCTCATAAAGTTTCTCTTGATTAAGCCCATTGTTTGTTGGTGTAGTTGCGAATAATTCTGAAAGATACTTCCAAAATACTGCGTTACCACCAAGCTCAGCTGCGCACTCAGTTGCTTCTGCCTCCTTTGGAGCTTTACTGTGAAGTTCAACAATTGGAGCGTGTCTGAATACCCACGCTAGTTTTCCACTTGCTTTGTTCTCATCGTAAATTTTTGAAAGAGTCTCATGATATGTTTTACAGAATGGACATTCCAAATCTGAGTACTCAATAATTGTAACCTTTGCAGTCTTAGGGTCTCCTAATACGTGATCGGCTGTAGTTACCGGCTCAACTACTATATTGGCTTTTTGAGCGCCAAGTGGGGCAGTTCCTGCCTTCTGTGAAGTACCGGTCATATATATTCCTCCAGCTATTAATCCTCCTGCAATTATTATTGCTATCGGTATTATCATTGTTTGCAATGACATTCTACTTTGTGTTTGTTCGTTGTTTTGCATGTTGGTATTATAACAAATTAAATATTAAAAGGGGAGTGTAAAATTCATCTTATTTTCCCCCGTGTCTTCCCAGTCCTTGGTATCTATTGGGAACTCAATTATGGCCTCACCTTCCTTGTACTTAAGCTTTTTATTAGCAATAGCATAGTCATGTACCTCTTTGGTTATTTTAACATCATCAAGACAGTATTTAATTATCTTGTCTATCTCACCCTTTTTCCACCACTCAACAGCCTCAAGTCCGTGGGCACTTTTTCCAGCATTCAGTGTTCCTTGTCCAATTACTCCAAGCCCCACCCTGAATCCTAGAGATTTTTTAACTTCCTTTAAAAGGTCTAGACTCTTTTTCTGTAATAAATTGCCAGGATAGTACTTGTTAAGTAGGGGGATATCAAAGTGGTCACCGTTGAATGTTACAAGTACATCAGACTGTTCAATTAAAGGCCATAATTTATGTAAGTCCTCTTGAGTATAGCTTGTATAAGCTTCTGTCTCAGAGTCATATGCACAGACTACGGAAATATCTAACGCAGCTGGATCTGCCTTGCCGACCTCCTGAAAAGTGTTTCTTGTTTCAATGTCAAAAAAAAGTTTTCTCATATTTTTTAATTTAGTGGTATTATTGTATCCTAATATGAGTAATTTAGACAATCACATTAAGCATACACAAAACGATATTTTTGTGGCATATAAAAAAGAAGGAGAGACTCCACTTGAGTGTCTTGGCAGGTTAAAAGATGAAGGTTTTTTGCCATATAGTGATAAATTCACTTATGCTGGAAGACTTGATCCAATGGCAGAAGGGTTAATGATATATTTGCGTGGGGAGGCTATAAAGTCTAAGGATGAATTCTTGGGGCTTAGTAAGGAATATGAGGTAGAGATTCTATTAGGAGTAAGTACTGATACAGGAGATATTTTGGGGCTTGTTAATCAAGCTGTCTTGGGTGATGTTGTATTTGACCTGAAGAACGTTCAGAATATTTGTGAATCTTTTGTTGGAGAAATGGAGGTGCCGTATCCATGGTTTTCTTCCAAGACATTTGAAGGAAAGCCACTGTATGAATGGGCGAGGGAATTTGCAGATGAGGATAGTTCAGATGATGTGGGGGAAAGGGGTCAAGAAGTATTCTTAAGACCTATGACAAAATTGTCCATTCAGAAAATTGATTTTTTAGATTTGAGTTTAATGTCAGTTGATGATTTACAAAATAATATAGTAAGGAGAATTGCAAAAGTTAAAGGAGATTTTAGACAGGAAAACATATTGAATGAGTGGAATAGTAAAGTCTTTGCAAAAAACAAATCAAAAAAAATAAAGGAAGAAATTGAATATCCAATTATAAAAATAAGGGTAAGGTGTGGTAGTGGTTCATATATGAGAACACTTGCAGAACTTATTGGGGATAAATTAAAAGTGCCGGCGCTAGCATATTCAATAAAGAGGTTGGGGGTAGGGGAATACAGGGTCTAAAAAGTTATCCCTCATGTATATTAAAACTCCGTATCTTTGCTACATAAAATCTCCAGCAATTCTTTAGAAAATCTTTATAGAAATATCATCTTGATTTGATATGGTGTTTTCATGATACAAGAAATAAATGAAAATAATGAAGAAATAGAAACTGCTATTATTGAACCATTACTCTATATTAATTCCAAAAACTCAGTTGATCAGGCTGATGCACTTATTATTGATGCTGTAAAATTAGGGGCATCAGATGTCCATATTCAACCATCTAAGATAAAAGTTGAAATTAGATTTAGAATAAAAGGTCACATGAGTATTCCACGCTTCATTAATCATGAACAATATATTGAATTAATTGGTAGGTATAAGATTTTGTCTCAGATGCGTATTGATATTAAAGACATACCTCAAGATGGTAGTTTTGGTCATTTAAATTACAGAGTTCGTGCTGCAACAATTCCTGGAGTTGATGGTGAGTGTATGGTCCTTCGTATACTTGATTCTGCAAGTCTTCAAATTCAATATTTAACTGACGCGGGGATGTCCCAAGGTATTTTTGAGAATTTAATCAATAGTTTAAGGGTGTCTCCTGGGCTTGTCATATTCTCTGGTCCAACGGGGAGCGGTAAGTCAACAAGTGCATATAGTTTGTTGACGTCTTTGATTGAAGAAAATAAACAGATACTAACAATAGAAGACCCGGTTGAAAGAAGGCTTGAAGGTTTAAGACAGGTTCAGATCAGACCTCAGTCTGGCTTTAATTACTCACAAGCTCTTAAAGCTTCAATGAGACAGGATCCAGATGTTATTTATGTTGGGGAGGTTAGAGATTCTGACACAATGAAAAGTGTTATGAATCTTGCTTTAACGGGGCACACCGTCATAACCACAATTCATGCAAGAGATGTAAAGATGACAATCAGAAGATGTAGATATTTGGGTGCTGATTCATATGAATTATCAATGGTTATCAGGGCCATATTTAATCAAAGACTTGAAAAGGTGGAAGATAATTTTAAATGGGACTTTGAACAGGTTGCACTATTTGAAAGTCTAATAAATAACAAAGGGGGAGACGCATACGGAGTATTTATGGATGAAAATCCTGGAATGACGGATGTTGTTAGGTATAAACAAGAATTTACTTATGAATCAATGGAAGAAGATAGAGTAAATAAGATGTCTAAAATTTAAAATATGAAAAATATAAGCAAATCAAAATTAAGAAAAGAGATGTTATCGCATTTCAAAATGTTCTCAAGATTATACTCCGCTGGGGTGCCTCTTATAGAGTCTCTAGATGTTTTCTCCGATGAAAATAGTTACGATTGGAAAAATAGAATAATTGAAAATTTAAAATCTGGTAAAACATTTGGTCAATCCATTGAAGATTTAGACTTACCAATTAGAGATTATGAATTAACAATTATTAAAAAGTCTGAAAGTGGTGGGAAACTTGCAAATGGAATAACTAGGGTGTGTGAAATGAGTAAGGAAATAGATAGAACAAAATCAAGGTTATTATTAGCCCTGCTTTATCCATGCATAATATTTGCTGTTTCTGTGATTTTGATCCTTATGATACTTATTATAATTGTCCCAAAGATTAAACCATTATTCTCTGGTGGAAGAATTGATATTCCTTGGACAACAGAAGTTTTATTCTTCATGAGTACATATTTAGTTCATGTTTTAATACTTCTATTCGTTCTTGTCTTATTTGTATTTTTCCTAGTATCTCTTTATATTAAAAAGAAGGGAATAAATTCATTAAAAAATATTATTGGAATGCTTATTGTTAAGGTTCCAATACTTGGAAATCTTTTAAATCATTATTCCGCTTCAATTAGCTTTAGAATCGCCAGTGAAGTATTCACTTCAAGTGGTCTACTTGTTGAGTCTCTACGGGATTGCGCGATGGGTGCAATAATTCCTAAGGAAAAAGCAAGACTATTAAATGTGGCAAATGAAGTTGAGGGTGGCGTATTACTTTCTAAGAGTATAAGTAGAGAAATATCAAGAGAAAATAAAATATGGATACCTTTAATTGTTTGTGGTGAACAGACAGGTTCTATTTCTGATACATTTGCCTCAATTGCTAATATTCATCAAGAATTTTTTGACGATGGAATTGCCCTTATTAATAAATTAATAGAACCAGTATCAATGATTGTGGTAGGACTTGGCGTTGGCTTTATTGCAATCTCAATAATAACTCCAATGTATTCATTAATATCATACACTGGGTATTAATTAAGGTAATTATTTAAATTATGCTTATATTAGAATTAATAACATCATTAATGATTTGGGTTATGATTTTGATTCCAATGAACTCATACATTATTGGAGTAAATGAAAGATCCCCTTATAAATTAATTCAAGAGGTTTCTAATCAGACAATTTTTGATGCTACAAAAATTACAGCAGAATCTGTGATGAATAGGGTTGATATTTGTGGTGGAATGAGCCGCGATTGGAGTGTTGGCGTTCCTACCTTGTCTGTTAAAAATATTCCTGTGAAATCAACTTCTACTGAGGCTGTCTTTATAATTTCTGATGGTAAGAACATCTTGGTTGGACTGAATTCAGCATCAACTACGGATTATGATTTGATTTCATATAATTACAATGACACTACAGTGCCGATAGAAAGCATAGACTCCGGCCCTGGAATTATTGCTGGAGCACTTGTTGGGAAGAATGTATTTGTCATAAACTCAAGTGTAAATAGCGCTCTTCAGAGATTTAAAATTGACACTACAGTTGGAAAATTAATTAAAGCAGGGGATTATAAAATACCATGGTCTTCATCCTTAAACCCTGTGTATGGAACAAAGATATCAGCAATATATCCAAACCTCTATCTTGGTTTAAAAAAGAATATCGGAGAAGAATTGCTATCTATTGATTTGAATAAACTTGATGAAGGTCTTTCGTCTGCAATTAATAGAAAATGGGAATTAGATAGTTCTGTTCAAGACATTTGGCCAATGTATGATAAATATTTACATCTATTAATTTCAACTGCAAAAGAGCCGGAGATTAATGATTATTGTCTGAATTGTGATTTTGAGGCGTCTCAACCTTTAAACAACTTTGATATATTTGGTTCTCTTGGAAATGTTAGAAGTTTAATCGCACAAAATGGAGAAATTTACATAGGTAGGAGTGCGGGAAATAATGAGTTATTTAAGATTAATATGACAAGGAATTATGCATCATCAGCTTCAAGTTCGTATGATTTAATAAATTCTATCGATGTTAATGATGGAATTTACTCCATGTTACTTTCTCCTAAATATCTATTTACAGCAACAGGAAAGAATAATTCAAAAATTCAAATCAGAAGCATTGATAATATATCTAATATAGTTCAGACGGTTGATACAAATTTATCAATTGTTGATTTAGAGTGTGTAGGGGATAGGGTCTTTGGGGTCGGCTCAATATATCAAATGAATGGCACATCAACTGAATCAATTACTCCCGTAATATTTGAATTAAAATGATTTTAAGAAATAGATACAAAAGTAAATATTCTGGCTTTACATTGATTGAGATAATTATATATTGCTCAATTTTTATAATTTTTGCCGTTGTTGCAATTGAGTCAATGATTTGGATGAGTGGTGGTTTATCAATGCTTGATAGTAGGTCTCTAATTGATAACGGTAATATTTATAAAATATATTATTCAAATATGTATAAAAGATACAGGATTAATAATCAAAAAATAGAAGATAGATTTTCTGATCTA
Organism: uncultured bacterium; assembly: GCA_903864515.1. Classification (GTDB taxonomy): domain Bacteria; phylum Patescibacteriota; class Minisyncoccia; order Phycocordibacterales; family CAIZLB01; genus CAIJKW01. The sequence goes on along the minus strand of CAIPFZ010000009.1, from coordinate 25,565 downwards.
ATAGCTTCATCTAGTATTGCATCTTCAACAATAAAAGAAGATATTGATTTTGGAGTTTTGCTAAATAAAAGTGAAGTGATGTATTTAAATCGTAATAAAAAGGAACAATTAGATGTTTTATTTTTTGATTCCATAAATAATGGTGTATAATACATATATATGGTATTTGGATATCAACAAGGTGGTAGTTTTTCACAGCACAAGCAGGCGCTTGGTTTTGATGCTGCTGCTTCTGAACAGATGCGCTTAAAACAGATTACTGAGCAGAGAAAAAGAGAACAGCAAATGCGCGCAAAGCAAGATGTTCAATCCAAGGAGGTTAAGCTTAGAATAGTAAAGGATGAGATAAGTAGAAGGTCAATGGACCTAAAGAGGGTGGAAGCAAGTGTTGCTAAATTGTCAGCTCCAAGTCATTCTCATACAGAAAATTTTGATTTAAAAATTAGAGAATTAAAAAACAAGATTAAGGATATTGAAAAGGAAATTGAAAAAGAACAAAGTTTAAAGGCTTATGCAGAAAAGACTGGTGCTAATCAAGCAAGAGAGCTCTCTGTTGTATCAGGTAGAAAGAAACTTGAAGAGGGAGAAATCTCTAGATTAAAGATTGAGGAACATCATCTTGAAACAGAAATTGCACAATTAAAAAGGTTGGCGATGTAAGTTTTGTGTGTATAAGTTTACTTTATTACTCTATACTATCCTGCTATAATACTATCAGTTAATCTTATTATATAAATATAATTGTATGAATTTTAAACAAAATAGTTTACGTTATGTCGTCGGTGTGGTTGTAGCCCTATTCTTGGTACTACTGGGCTCACAATATTCAAGTATTAAGAATGGACTTGGTTATATGGGAGAGAGGGTGGGAGATTTGGCAGCGTCTGTTATAGCTGTGGCTAAACCAGCTCCAACTGTGGTTTATCCTGGTAAAGCTGCTGCTCGTCCTTCTACTACTAATTTAGCAAGTGGAAGTAATAGTAATAGTGGAGAAAATTTTAATAACAGTAGTAATAGCGGAGAACGAAGTGGAGATACAAAATATACACTCACGGTTAAAAAAATAGGTGGAGGGGTGGTTGGAGAAATCACTGGTGGGACCGTAACTGGCGCAGGTATTAATTGTGGAAAGACATGCTCTGGAAAATATAAGAAATATAGTTTTGTTACGCTCACAGCTTCAACTAACTCCACTTCAAGATTTGTTGGGTGGAATGTGGTAGGGGGTTCTAATATTTGTCCAGACAGAACAAGACCTTGTTCTGTTGATATGGAATCCAATGTTACGGTAATAGCAACTTATGCGAAGCTGGCTTGTTCTATGATGACTGCAGCAGATAAGACCCTTTTGGATAAATTAGGTACTGTATTATCAAGAAAGCTAACTGGAAGTGAAACACAGGTCTCAATAATAGAGCAGGTTGTACGTAACCCTGATGTTTCTGCAGAGGAAAAGGATGATTACATAAAACAAATAAGACTTTCCGCGTGCTTATTCTTAAGGCTTTAGTTTAATTATTTAGAATAAGAATAGAAATATATAAACCGCATTTGTTACAATGCGGTTTATATATTTCTGAGTTTATTTGCTATGAATCTATCTTCCTGCTCAGGGATTTACTTCACAATCAAACTCTCTCCCGTCATAAACTCTGGCTTCTTAATCTGCATTTCATCAAAGATTGTTGGTGCAATATCCGCAAGAGTTGGAACTCCAAAGTTATCTGGATTAGCAGAGTTTCCTTCTTTTCTTAGCGTGATGTTAGTGTCTGTTACAATCATTGGTACAAGATTTGTTGTATGTGATGTGTGCTTATCTCCAGTTGTCTGATCAATGTTTAGCTCTGCATTTCCATGATCGGCTGTAATAAATGCAACTCCACCATGCGCTAGTGCTGATTCAACAACTCTACCTAATTGCTTATCCGCTTCCTCAACTGATTCAATTATTGCAGGAACATTTGCTGTATGGCCAACCATGTCTGCGTTTGCAAAGTTGATGAATATAAAATCTGTTCCAGCTTCAATTTGCTCAATTGCCTTGTCAGCAATTCCCTCAGCTCGCATCTTTGGTGCCATATCGTGTGTTGCAACATCCTTGTGACTTGCAAGTAAGATATGAGACTCACCTGGGTATGGTTTTTCAACTCCACCATTGAGGAAATATGTTGCGTGAGGGAATTTTTCTGTTTCTGCAATATGGGCTTGAGTAAATCCTCCCTCTGAGATTTCCTTTGCAAGAGTTGTTTCAATCAAAAGAGAAGGGAAGACAACAGGGTAGTTAAATTCATCTCCATAAGATGTCATTCCAACAAATTTCCAATCCATCGCCTTTGATTTTGCAAGAATGTCTCTTGTAAGTTGACGGGCGCGATCTGCTCTGAAGTTGAAGAAGAATATTGCATCATCTTCTTTTGTAGGTGTACCAAACACTTCTACTCCATCGATAATATTTTTACATACGATTGGCTCTAACAATTCATCAATCTTTCCTTCCTTATATAGCCCCTCAAGATATTCTGTCGGCTCAATTTCACAGTCATGACCCATACCGCTAAAGATTGCATCTTCTGCCTTATCAATTCTCTCCGCATTGTTATCTCTGTCCATTGCATAGTATCTTCCAGAGATTGTTGCAATATGGCCAAGTCCGGTTTCTTTAAATACACTTTCCAATTCACGAACATATTTAGCTGCGCTTTGTGGTGGGGTGTCACGTCCGTCTGTGAATACATGTACTGCAAGCTTACTAACTCCAGCTTTTTTAGCTGCTCTTATAAAAGCAAAGAGATGATCTTGATGTGAGTGAATACCTCCATCGCTAAGTAATCCCATAACATGCAAGGTGCTTTCATGTTCCTTTACATGATTAAATAATTCTACAAACGGTGCCAGCGTATTATATTCTCCAGATACAATTGATTTCTTAATTCTAACTAGGTCTGTATCCATTGCTCGTCCTGCTCCAATTGTTGTATGGCCAATCTCACTGTTTCCCATTTGTCCTTCTGGAAGACCAACGGCAAGACCGCTGGCGTCTAATAATGTATGAGGGTAGGCATTCCAGAATTCTCTAAATTTTGGAGTATTGGCAGATGCCAGTGCGTTATCTTTATTATCCTCTCGGTGACCCCAACCATCAAGTACTATTAATACAACCGGCTTTCTTAGATGATGTCTATTGGTAATAGGCGCACCATCAGTTTCTGTTGTGCCAAAATCAGGATCTTGATTTATGTGTTGTGATTGAGTTTGATTGTCCATTTTTTTTGTTTTAAATTAGTAATTTTAATTAATTGCTTACTATTCTTATTATTACTAAAATCACCTGATTTAATCAGATGATTTTAATGCGATTTTAATCTTAAATTTTGCCGGTGTAAATTGCTTTTGATCCCAAGTCTTCTTCAATTCTTAGAAGCTCATTGTACTTTGCAACTCTATCTGTTCTGCAAAGTGAACCTGTTTTGATTTGTCCGCATCCAAGTCCAACAACAAAGTGTGAAATTGTAACATCTTCAGTTTCTCCTGAGCGGTGGGACACAACAGCGGTCATTCCAGCTTTGTGTGCCATTTTGATTGCATCAATAGTCTCTGTAACTGTTCCGATTTGATTTAGTTTAATCAAAATGGAATTTCCTGCTTTCTTCTCAATTCCAGTTTTAAGTCTATCAATGTTTGTAACGAATAGATCATCTCCAACAATTTGTAATTTACTTCCATACTTCTTTGTTAGATTTACATATCCATCCCAATCATCTTCTGCAAATCCGTCTTCAATTGATGCGATAGGGTATTTCTTTAGCCATGAACCATAAAGTTCTACCATTTGTTCACTTGTAAGCTTCTTACCTTCACTTGTTAAATCATATAGCCCATCTTTGTATAGTTCAGATGCAGCACCGTCAATTGCGATCTTTATATCTGTTCCAGCTTTGTATCCTGCAGCTTTTATGGCTTCTAGAATTATAATTAGTGCCCCTTCATTGTTTCCGAGTGATGGTGCAAATCCACCCTCATCTCCAACTGTTGTTCCAAAACCTTTGTCATGCAATATTTTCTTTAGAGCATGAAATACTTCAGCTCCCATTCTAAGTGCATCTGTCCAACTCTTTGCACCTACCGGCATTATCATAAATTCTTGAAGGTCAGTAGATTTTTCTGCGTGTTTTCCACCGTTTAGAATATTCATCATGGGTGTTGGAAGTGCCATTGGTTTTCCAGTTTTTGCAATACTTGCAAAGTATTTGTAAAGCGGCTTTTGTTGTGAGTTTGCTACAGCATGTGAGAAGGCCATAGAAATTCCAAGAATTGCATTGGCTCCAAGCTTTGCTTTATTAGGTGTACCGTCAAGCGCAATCATTGTCCTGTCTAATGTCTCTTGTGTGAAAGATTTTCCTACAAGTGCCTTCTTGAGTGTTGTGTTTACATTTTCTACTGCTTTAAGAACTCCCTTTCCTCCATATCTTTTTTTATCACCATCACGTAATTCTATCGCCTCATATGATCCTGTTGATGCTCCTGATGGAACAGCTGATCTTCCAAAGGCTCCGTCCTTTAAATATACATCAACTTCCACTGTTGGATTTCCACGAGAATCAAGAATTTCTCTTCCGACAATTTTTGAGATTGCAGGAATGTTTGATACTGATTTCTCTTTTGCTTTTGCTGATGATTTTTCTACTGACTTTGACTTAACTGATTTTGATACTGTTTTTGACATTTTGATATTTATAGAGGTTTTGCCTCTTTTTTAAATTTTCTTATAATTTGTATGCCACCATTGTATCATAACTTTTAATGTAGTATTCTATCCAACAGAAGGGTTGACCTATGTCAAATGTCCTTTTACGGTTATTGAGAAATTAGGCTAAGACACAACAAACAATTAGAAGCCAAATAGACAGTGAATACAACAGAAAGACCCACCTCTACAACGAAGATTAAAGTTCCAAAAGAGCTTGGCATTTCAGAAGACTGGACAATCATGGTCCCAAATACCTATTCTGGGGCTCCTAAGCCTTTGATTGGGTTTGATTATGATGGTACCTTGGTGGATAGTGCTGAAACGTATTGTGAGGCCGCCAAGCAGATTGTCATGATGTACACTGATGATTTGAGTCGCATACCTACGCTTGAGCAGTTTCAACATGGTGTGTTTCCAGACTTCCACAGTTGGGGTGTTCCAAGAAAAGTGCCGATTGATGATGCATGGAGTATTTTTCAAAGTCTTGTGACAAAAATAGAGCAAAGGAAGCCGAGTGCTTTCTTTGATGGTGTAGTGACACAGATTAGAGAAATTGCCACCAGATTTCATATTGTGATTGTTACACTCAATTCCATTCATCCAGTTTCCAGGGTTGTGAAAGATGCGACGGGGGTAGACGTTGATACATTAGTGGTGGAAGATAAGACTGCGGTCCTTTCACATCTGGCGTGTCAACACGGATATCACTACAACAGGGAAATCTTGCCTTTCTACTACTTCGGGGATTCAGTTGGTGACATGAGAGCTTCAAATGCTACTTGTGGCCTAGTGTATCCCGTTGCTGTAACTAGAAAAGCGAGGTTAAGCTGCGCACATGAAAGAAGAATCTTTTCTGAAAGGATGCGTAGTTATGGTGCCCGTGCAATCGTTTCTCATTCTAGGATGCTTGATGTGGTTAATGGTGTGATCAAGGTTGATGGCGCAATCTTGATTTGAGATCTGCAGGCGCGGCGGGGGAGACCCCCGCCGCGCCCTATCGTTTATTTAAAAATTTGATACAATGTCAAGACAAAACGAAACAGGAAATTTTAAAATATGAACCCATTAAATCTATTTAAATATATTCTAGGAGTATCTAAAAAGACAAAAGCCTCTGTTGAACCACAGCTTGGTTTTTGGAATGATTTGAATAATAAATGTAGGGCAGTTAAACATGAAGGTGGTGGATGTGAGGGTAGTGAAAATGAAAAAAATACAGGAAGACCAATCTGTGTTCTTGCACCAATGGCTGATGTAACAGATTGTGCCTTTAGATATGTGATAAATAAATATGGTAAGCCGGATGTGTTATGGACTGAATTTGTATCTGCTGATGGTCTTGTCAGGGCGAGCCCTGAAGGAAAGAAAAAGCTTTTGGCTGATTTGAAATTTGAAAAAGAAGAAAAGTTAATTGTTGCCCAGCTCTTTGGCTCAAATCCAAAATATATGGAAGATGCCTGCAGAATCGTTGAAGAACTTGGTTATGATGGAATAGATATAAATATGGGATGCCCTGATAAAAGTATAGAGAGGCAAAAGGCCGGGGCTTCAATGATGAAGAATCCAAAACTGGCCAAGGAGATTATTTTTGCAGCCAAGCGTGGTGCACCAAATATTCCAATAACAGTAAAGACCAGAGTTGGATACAATAAAGATGAACTTGATTCATGGCTTAGAAACATCCTAGAGGCTAGTCCTTCAGTTGTTACAATTCATGCTCGAACAAGAAAAGAGATGTCCAAGGTTCCTGCTAACTGGAATTATGTTAAAAGAGCAGTAGAGATTAGAAATGAGTTCCAAAAGGATTTGATCGAATCTGGTAAGCAACACACATTAATTTTTGGAAATGGAGATGTTGTATCTGTTGCAGATGCTTATAAAAAGGCGGAAGAATCAGGCGCTGATGGTGTAATGATTGGTAGGGGAATATTTGGAAATCCCTGGTTGTTTTCTGCATTACAGAAACCTATTATAAAAAACATAGACGGAGATTTTGATGTTGTACAGAATGAACCCACTCTTGAGGAAAAATTAAATGTAATGATTGAGCACACTCAGAAATTTCAAGATGAGCTTGGATCAATAAAAAACTTTGCAGTAATGAAGAAGCATTTCAAAGCATATGTGAATGGATTTGATGGCGCTAAAGAATTACGGACAGAATTGATGGATACTAACAATGTGGAAGAGGTGAGGGGGATAATTGAAGGCTTTCTGGTAAAGTAAGGGTTTTACAACTAACTGGACTAATTAACATATGTGTGTTATTGTACACCTGTAAAGATCTTTGTAATTTGGTTGTGACTTTTAGACCCCTAATTCTAGGGATTTAAAAGTTGCAACCAATAGTTGGTTGTGGCCTATATTCTACGAGAAAAAACAAAATTATTACTAAGATGAGCCAAAGAAAACATAATAATAGTGTGTGTGGAGTCGTAAGCTTCATGTTGTCAACAGATAAGATGGACGAAGCTTACTCGTTGCATAACAGCCTCATGGACGCACTCCTTACGGTGGACGCTCAAGAACCTTGGGCTGGTTGTCAAACTCCCTGTACAATTACCTCAGAGCGTCTGGTGAAGATGTACAAGATCAAGGGGCCGGCTATCAAGTGGGTCTTTCATATTATTCCAAGTGGTGGTGTGCATGATGAAAACTGTATTGCAGAATACGCTGATCATCTCAACGCCCTCTTGAATAAGTTAAATCGGCTTGGTTTGGAGGGGGTATCAGATGTGAGTGTGTCTTTTAGGGAAAAGCTTTCCTGAGTCAGACAATACCATTATCCGCCGCCGTTGCCCGACGAAAATCGTCGCCGGCAACGGCGGCGTTTTTCTTTTTGCCTTACAAAATAAATGTTATACTCTATTTATGTCTTCAAAAACCACAAACATCAGCTCATCAGGATCAAGTATTGCACAGGCGGGTACGGTGCATTCATCGTTATATAGAACATATCGCCCAGCAAACTTTGGGGAAGTTATCGGGCAAGAACATGTTGTCTCGGTTTTAGAAGATTCTATAAAGTCTGGAAAGATTGCACATGCATATCTGTTTTGCGGAGGAAGGGGAACGGGAAAGACGAGTGTTGCAAGAATCTTTGCACGCGAGCTTGGTACAACTGATAAAGATTTATATGAAATTGATGCTGCATCAAATACTAGTGTTGATGATATTAGAAATTTAAATGAATCTGTTCACACAATTCCTTTTGATTCAACTTACAAGGTCTATATTTTGGATGAGGTCCACATGCTTTCCAAATCTGCCTTCAATGCGTTTCTAAAAACATTGGAAGAACCGCCAAAGCATGTCATCTTTATTCTGGCGACAACTGAGATGCAAAAACTACCAGAGACGGTTATATCAAGATGTCAGACTTTTCAATTCAAAAAACCAAATGTGGAGACATTGAAAAAGATTGCAATTGATATTGCAAAAAAAGAAGGTATTGCAATTGATGAAGAAGTTGGTAGTTTGATCGCACTTTTGGGAGATGGATCTTTTAGAGATACGCTGAGTGTTCTTCAGAAAGTTTTGTCTTTAAATGATAATTCTAAAAAGGAAATTACTCTTGCTGAAGCTGAGCAAATAACAGGTGCTCCAAAGTCTGTTGTTGTTAATAATTTTGCAAAGGGAATAATCACGGGAGATGCTGTGCTTGCACTGGCTCAACTTGATATAGTTCGGGACAATGGTGGGGACGTAAAACTTTTTACCGAGCTTGTTTTGGAGAGTGTCAGGAAAACCCTGATTTTGAGTATGAATAGTGGGACAGTTAGAATGCCGGGCGAGGCTATTAATTTTGAGAAAGAAAAGGGAAGTGCTACGGATGCTGAGAGACTCGCGCTAAAGTCACCAAAAAAGATAGCTATAATTTTGGAGAGGCTTTTGGTTGCCCACGGAAGACTAGGGAAGAGTGCAATACCAACCTTGCCTCTAGAGATGGTGGTTGCGGAGTGTTTGGAGTAGGGGAGATGTAAGACTAAATAAAGCCGTCTTTTCAGATGGCTTTATTAGGCTTCGATATGGATGGATGCAAATTCAACGGAATCCTATGTTAAATATGGATTCCTCGGGACCTCACTTAAGAGGTTACATGAAAGTATTATAGCAGTTTATGAGTATAAAACCAGTATATTTGTTATTTTAGTTAAAAGCCTTGATTTATAGTCAATTTCATATTAAAGTATAGGACATTGGGAGATCGTCTAACGGTAGGACAGAAGCCTTTGAAGCTTTTAATCTAGGTTCGATTCCTAGTCTCCCAGCTAGTGATTTTATTCATATTTCAAGCCCTATTTTACAATAGGTGTCTTGGAAGTCAGAACTTCTTATTTGTATTTTGAGGGGTAAGGTGAACCTTGAATAAAAGCATAAAAAAAGATAGTATATAATTATAATGAATTCTATAAACTTAGTTGACGAGAAGGGGAATAGAATTGGAAGTATAGAGAAACTGGAGGCTCATAGAACAGGTGAGTTACATGAGGCTTTTTCAGTATTTGTTTTTAATAAGAACAAGGAATTATTGTTGCAAAAAAGAAATGTTAATAAGTATCATTCTGGAGGTTTATGGTCTAATACTTGTTGTAGCCACCCTGAATTTAATGAAAGCATTGAATACGCCATACACAGAAGATTAAAAGAAGAGGTTGGATTTGATTGTGAATTAAAATTAGCATATTCATTTATCTATAAAGTAAATTTAGAAAATAATTTAATTGAAAATGAATTAGATTATGTATATATTGGTCAATATAATGGTAACATTTACCCTAACAAGCAAGAGGTGTCTGAATGCAAATGGATTAAATTAGACGAGTTAGAAAGAGATATAAAACAGAATCCGAATTCTTATACAGAATGGTTTAAAATTATTTTAAATAATAAAAATATAATTGATTATGTTGACTAGAACTAATAATAGGATTCTTGAAATGAAAGAAATACACAAAAACTACTTTCATTTTATGGAGGATTTCTTGAATAAACAGGCTGATACAGCAGAAGAAAAAGTTTCTGATATGATTAGGAGTTTTGCAATAAACAAAATTGCTAGTAAACCAAGCTCGCGTGCCCATTTGATGTATTTGCTAGCAAAACAATTGGACATCGCTATTGATGATAGTTTTTACTTTGTCTGTGCCTCTCTTGAATTAATTATGGTTCAAGCCTATTGCTATAATGTTGGAGCCGATGGAAAGGCTGGTTATATTGGAGATAAAAAAGAAGTAGCGTTTAAAACAGCTGAATTATTAAAAAGTACCCATACAAATTTTATTAATAATACAGATTTACTTGATGATATACAAAAAGAAAAATTAAAGATTTTTACCAGAAATATATACAGTAATATAAATATAGGTCAGGTGTTTGATACTCTAATAAATGTTCATAACAACTTTAATAAAAAAGTATCATTACCCCTAAATTTAGTAAGTGAAAAAGAATTGGAGGGTAAAATATTAGAAAATGAGCTTAATTTAGTGGAGGCGTGGCTAGGTGATAGTTTTCAAATCAATGCTGTTTCTCTTGAAAAATTTGTGTGGCAACGAACCTATGGGCTTAGTGGTTATATGAATGAAGTTTATCCAGAGGCCTTTTCAGACATCTTTATCAAGAACAAAAATGAAGAAACTATAAAAACATTAAAAAAGTTTTCTTTTTGTTACGGGATGCTTTTAATGATAATTAACGATATTCAGGATTTTGCACTAGATTTAACTGGCGATGAAAACCCTACTCGTGAAAAAATCTTAGAAGATGTCTTTATTGATGTAAAAAATGAGAGAATATCATATCCTGTATATGAACTTTTGCAAAAAAACATTAGCGAGGATGTAGAGTTGATAGAAGCTTTTTATAAGCATAAAGACAATATTTCTCAGCAAGAGATGGTGCGAGAAATGATGGTTAATAAGGGTTATTTAAAGTTATCGTTACTAGACGCTTCTGCATATGCGTTTATTGCCACCGATATTATAAAGACGTTTAACAAGGATGAGAATACGTCTTTCTTAGACGACTTGGTTATAAGTCTGGTAAGAGGAAATAAGTACATTAAATTATTATCAAGTAAATTTGATACCAAAATCAAGCCTACAGACAGTGAAATCAAATTAAGGAAAGTTTCACTTGAAAAATGGCTAACTGAAAATAAGGAAGAATTATCAAAAGTTTTTAATTAATTTTTACTTCGTAAAATCAGGGCTAAAGTAATAGAAATTACTCTTACCCTGCATCAGAAGAGTTCTAACTTCGTGTAGTAGGGCCAGCCGATTTTTAAGCGTAAAAATCGCGCAGAAATCAGCAGATTTCTGCGTAGATGTTTTATTACGCACGAAGTGTATCAGTATTAGTTAAATCATCCCAAGCCTCGCTAGGGACAATTTTTGAGGCTCAATATAAAGATGGTATAATAGATTTACTATGAGGAACATGAAATATATATTGCATTTTGCATGGGCGGTGGCCATATTTGCAACACTCGGAAGTTTATATTTCAGTGAAGTCCTTAAGCTTGCACCTTGTGTTTTATGCTGGTATCAACGTGTTTGTGTATATCCACTCGTTATAATTCTTCTGGTGGGTATTTTGAGAAAAGATCAAAATATCCCTTACTACGTCTTACCGCTTAGTATTACCGGAATGTTTATTGCGATTTATCACAACATACTTTACTACAATGTTTTTTCTGGAAATAATTTGTTGTGTGTTACTGGTGTCTCCTGTACAAATAAATATATAGAATATTTTGGTTTTATTACCATTCCATTATTGTCATTAATTGCCCTTACTCTTATCACTGTTTCTATGTTTGTTTATGTCAAAACATACACAAAACGATAGTCATTGTTAAAAAACAAATCACTCTAAGTTTCGCGAGGGACAATTTTGACGAACTTATTTTTCAGCGTATTTTTAGGTAATTTGACGCGATTCAGTAGAATCACCTACTTGGCGGTTCATCGAAATCTACACGGGCTCGCCTACTAGGTGGGGTTCGAACTTTTATATGTGTGTGATATACTTTTATTTATATGAAGTTAACAAAAAGACAAGAAGCTGAATTAGTAACAGCGATTCAAGGACGTGGAGAAGTTCCATTAAAGTTTGCATATTTAGGTGAGGGTGCTGGTAAATGGGATAAAATTGCTAAAGACAGAAGTGAGGGAGGGGGAATTAATTCTGTGGAAGGTAATTTGTTGAAAAAGAGAATAAATGATTTTATCTCTACTTTGAATACTTCAAAAGGTGTCAATCTTGTTGATATCGGTTGTGGTAACGGTTCGCCAGCTTGTCCAATTATTGAGGAATTGTTATCAAGAAATATAAAAGTTACGTACGTTCCAATGGATATTAGTTCAGATATGCTTGAATTATCAACAAAAACTATCTCTCAAAAATTTGAAGGTATAGAATCGAAACCGATAGAAATTGATTTTGAATTAGGGCAGTTTTCGGATGTTATGTATGACATCAAACAAAATGGATCGGTGAACCTGATGATTTTTCTAGGAAGTACATTAGGCAATCACTCTGATTTGACCAGAGTATTAAGTAATTTTAGAGATTCGATGACATCAAAAGATTATCTAATTGTTGGAGTTGAACTTACAAACTTAACAAAGGTTTCAAAAATTATTCCTCACTATGAAGGTGATAATGTTAAAAATCTAGTAACACACACATTAAAATATTTAAAGGTAGACCACTATGAAGTTGAAGCTTCTTGGAATGAAAAATATAGCCAGATAGAAATGAGGGCGAAAATAACTAATCCTATTGAAGTTCAAGTATCAAGTGAAAAATTTACACTAGAGAAAGATGAAAGTATTTTACTGGCTAGGTCAATTAAGTTTACTGAGTACGCTGTAACTAAACTATTCTCAGATGTTGGATTTAGAACAGAGCTTTTGACTACAAGTGAGGATAGAGGGTATATATTAACAATGGTTCAACCAACGAGATATTCAATTTAATTTTTTTTCTGCCTCTTAGTGATTCGAACCCCCCTCTTGGAGTCACTCGAGGTGAGTATGTGTATGTTGTCTAGACCTTAAGATACGACATACTATTAATCTTACTCATACTCACCCGAACCCTCCCATACATCCCCACTAGTTCGGAAATACTCAAACATCCCCAGCAAATTTTAAAGCCTTATTTTTCAACGTACTTTTGGGTGGGGTGATGTGGGGTTCGAACTTGTGTCGGTTGTGATATACTTTTAACTATGGAAAAGTTTAACCATCGTAACTATACAAGAGCCTTTATTAGGATAAAACATTCGCAACTTATCAGTGGCGAAGTCGGGGCGTTTTCACTGAAGTCTTTCAAAAAAGGAGAGATTATTGTAAGAGCCGAAGAGTTTGAAGATAATTATATAATACCTATTGACGAGTATAAGAAGTTAGATACAGAGACAAAAAAAATGGTCATAGACTATTGTGAAATAGCCGAAGATTTTGCAGTTGTTGTTAAGAATATAAATCATGTAAAGAATATACATTATATGAATCACAGTTGTGCACCAAACGTGGGTTTTGACAAAGATGATAACTATGTAGCAATCAAAAGTATTAAAAAAGGTGAAGAATTCTTAATGTGCTATTCTTTTTTGTACACAAATCCTAAGTTTAAGATGAAATGTCTATGTGGACAGGTTGGTTGTAGAGTGAACATAACTGGTAATGACTGGAAGGATAAAAGTTTGCAAAAATCCTATGGTAATTATTTTTGCTCAACCATCAGAAAAAAAATAACTAAAAATGAATAATTTAGAAATACCCACAAAGCTAAAAGAAAAGTATTTGAAAACCTATATAGAAATAGGAAATGAACTACTTCTGAATAAAAGAAACTATGCTGCATTAATAAGCGGTTCTATTATTGAAAGACCAGATAAAAATTCGGATTTAGATATTGTTGTAATAACAAACCAAAAATATTGGCAGAGAAAGCAGCTATCTATCAATGGTGTTTTTGTTGAGATATTCTTCTATTCAGAAAATGATTTAAAAAAGTCTTTCAAAGAAAAAGATTACCAAGATATGCACATGGTGGCGTATGGTTATGTTATGTTTGATAAAACGAATTGTCTAAGAAAACTAAAGAAAATTGCTATTGAGAAATTTGAAAAAGGCCCTGGTTTAATGAACAAAGAAGATGTTCTTTACTCTAAATATCTTATATGGGATCAAAATCAGGATATTGAGGATATTATAGATAAAGATGAAGCTAGTGCTTTAGCTTTGATGAATAAGTCTATATGGAATTCTTTAGAGTTATTTTATGCTTTAAAAAACAAATGGTTTTGTAAGCCTAAAAATATTATGTCTTCTGTTAAGGAAATTGATAATGATTTATATGTATTGTTGAATAAGTTTTATTCTTTAAAAAATAATAAAGTTAAATCAAAATATTTAATTTATAGAAATATTGTATCAACAATAATAGAGCCATATGATTTAGACAGACCATTTGAGTGGATTGGTAAAAAACACAAAAGTAAATTTTAAGATATTTTTATGAGTATTAATTATTATTCTTTAGATGAAGCAAAGAAGGAACTCGAAAAAAGACGGAAAGACAAAATTCTTATTGAAAGAATAGAGAATGATTTGAGAGAAAATTTCCTACCTTTCTTTAAAAAGAAAACAATCTCTGTCATGTGGAGGACTCTTGTAGTGCCAAACAATAGTTTATATTTTTTCCTGGCCTGTTCTAAATATGTAGGTACTGATCCAGTTTTTTTGGAATATGTAGGAGATAAATTTACTTCAGTCAATGAGGACAAAAGAAGATTGTGTAAATTAAAACTGAAGACAGGGAAACAATATAGAAACATAAAAATATGTGATATAAAGGAAAATGAAAACAAATTAATAGAATCTGTTTTGTTGAACGATGGTTGTAATTTAGTTTTGTTTTATAAAGATTTAGTTCGATTTTCTGGTTTAGACTTAACTATTCAAGATATGACGGAATGGGTGAGAAAGATAGGTGTCGCTAAAGATTATTATTACACTCTATTACTACATTTCTTGGTTCACGGTATTTTATTTGAAAACTTTTTTATTGAAAGTTATGATGAATATGAAAATATGTTTACAAAAGAATGTATTATGCCTGTAATAGATAAAATTAAACGAAATTATGGCATAGAGCCAATTATAGTAAAAATATATCCAGAGGCCAAAGAACATAACGATGAGTCATTTTGGTGGATGTTTCCAGATCATATTAATAATCATTTGATGGATTATCTTAAGATAGATTTTGATAAATAATAAATATAAATTCACTGTAGAAATATGTTTTACAGAGCATTTTGTATTAAGTATTTTAAATTGTTAATCTTCTCCATACTCACCTTAACCCTCCGATACATCCCCATCAGTTCGGAAATACTCAAACATCCCCAGTAAAATTTTAGAGCTTTATTTTTCAACGTATTTTAGGGTAGGGTAGCGTGTGATTCAAACTCCATGTTTAATTTAAGTTTTGATGTACTTTTAAATATTATAAATCAATGCTTTAATTACAGTATGAAAGAAAATCCAGAATTTATAGGTCGTCATTATGATGAAAATGAAAAAGATAATTTAAAAAAAGCTCTTAATCGGTGGTCTGACGAATCATTAAAACAAGAAGAAGGTGAATCAGAAAAGAGTGAGGAGGAAGTCAGAATGATTAATACAATCAATTTAATTATTCGATCAGAACTTGAGTCGCTTGGTATTGAAGGACATGATGATGTCCCTTTGGAGAAAGTTCATATTCTTTCCAGCGAGATCTTTAAAAGAATGTTTCCAGATTTTCAAGGAAATGCTTTTTTTCTATCAACATCTGATGTGGTCTATTTTGAAAGAAATGATTCTATGACTGGGGCTCAAAAGTTTTCAACCTTACTACATGAGTTAGTACATCGTGCTTCGGTAACCAAATTTTATGGCAATAAAGAAGATGGAGGAATTCATGACGCTAGAGTCGGATATCGAATTAGGTCCGCATGGAAAGAACCAAAAGAAGGAAGTAAGTTACTTGGATTCAATGAATTTATGACTGATTTTACAGTCTATAAAATTTTATCTAAAAACCAAAGTATTCTTGAAAGGGATTTTGGTATAACTAAAAAAGATATTAGGGGACCAATTTATTCATATTTTAACTATAGCCCAATTTTTGATCAAATTTTATTGAAAATATCGAAGGATAAAGATATACCACTATTAGAAGTGGTTGATGACCTGGAACGTGGTTTGTTTGAACCAAATATCCTTGTATTAAAAGATGTGGAATCATCTTTCGGAAAGGGTTCATTGAAAGTTCTTTCATTATTAGGATCTCTTAAGGGAGATAACTGTGAAAAATTAGATGAGATGATTAAAAATTTTTTTATGGAAAAGGATGAATCAAAGAGGGTTGAAATGGGGGATGAGATAAACAAATTTGCAGATGAATCGCGGAGATTGTAATCATTCAATTTTAGGCAAGGAGGGTGGTTCAAACTTCTATTGTAAGCAAAATAGATGTGTTATTATATTTATATATGAATAATACACAAAAAGGATCAAGTCGTTATTGGATAATTATATTAGGAATAGTTTTAATTATTGTAATTGGATTTCTATTGTTTAAGAATAATAGTAGTCAAAATCAAATGATACAAGTTGGTATGGAGAAGACTCCAGATGTTAAGCCTGTCAAAGAACAGCTTGATTTAAAATATATAAAGTACGATGGAGTAGCTGATAAAAGTGTAATTGCAAAATTTAATGATTCATCATTGAAGGAGTTAATTTCTGGTAGTCAATCTCTAGGTGAGAGCTTTGTTGATGTTGGTGATGGGAATATTAATGTTGCAATAGATGAATTCGCTTTAGATAAAGGAACTAAGGTCTACATTAAATTGATAACAGATAATGAAATTTCAGCCTTTATATTTAAAACAGATTCTCTGCGTAAGTTTTTTACTAATCTGTATCCAGAACAAAACGCAACCGCAGTTCAAAACCCAAATGATTTCATTCCTTTAGAAAAAATCCAGGGTTCATACACAGAGATAACCCTAGACGCTGGTGAATACAGCTTGGTTTATATTCCAAATGAAAAGGCTGTAAAAATAGACACTACTGTAAAGATAAAATAATACCTCTGTTTCTGTTTTGATTCTTGTTGTGTTAAAACAAAATGCTCATATCCATAATTATCCCAACATATAATCGTAAGTTAATCGTAGAAGGCGCTATTGTAAGTGCCTTAAATCAAACATTAAAAGATTTTGAAATTATTGTTGTGGACGATGGATCAGCTGATGGCACTAGAGAATATCTAGAATCTCTAAATTTACCAATTAAAATAATCTCAAAAGAAAACAGTGGGGTATCTAGCGCGAGAAACGCTGGTATTAAAGAAGCCTCAGGTATGTACGTTGCCTTCCTTGATTCTGATGACTCTTGGTTGCCAAATAAATTGGAGATGCAAGTTAAATATCTTGAATCACATACAGATATTCCATTGGTTTATACAGATGAATATATTGAAGTGAATGGTGAGATGCTTTCTCAGACTAGATTTGAACGCGCTAATGTGGATGATGATATTAAAAATAACTTTCTATTATCTGGTTTTATACAGAAGACACCAATTCACACATCTGCTGTAATGATTAGAAAAAACGTACTTGAGGAGGTTGGATTTTTTAATGAGACTCTAAAAATTCACGAAGATAGTGAGTTGTGGAATCGTGTTAGTAAAAAGTATAAATTTGGATATATAGATACTCCTTTAGCAGTGTTTAGATATAAAGATGGAGAAGATCATTTAATGAAGGATTTTCAGAGTGAGTCTTCAAAAGAAGAGGGTAGAAAATATTTGAGGTTGTATGAGGATATGCACAGGGATGATATGATAGATGAGATTAAAAAGAGTATTGAGGATAGTTATAATATATTAGATAAATGAATTTACCCACAGATATAAAGAAGTTTGGTTTTGTTGAAAGAGAAATAGTAAACGGAAAACCCTTGAAAAATAGATGTGGTAGAGATTTTTTGTATTACGCTTTACATTATATTTATCCAGAGGATTTTAATCCTACAAATAATAATCCAGAACAAATAGAAGCTAAGGGGTTATTTGGTATCCCAGTTCCTGCTATGTTTGCGTGGACGCAGATTCAATTTATTCATTTACCAGAGTTTTTGAAATCTAAATCACTTTCTCTTGAAATTAATAATAACTTGATAAATAGCTTCTGGGATTTTTTTAAGTCTATGTTGTTTTCTAAAATTACATACAGTGAAGCAATGTTAAAGGTAGAGAAGGGTATAAAAGAAGGGTGAGCGATTGGAATAGATATTGCAATGGCGTTTGAAGGTCTATTGGATCATGTATTGTTTGTCTATGGATATGATGAAGAATTTTTATATGTTTGCGATACTAGAAAAGTTTCCTTAATTGAATATGAAAAGGTTATCAAAAATGATAATGTTTATTATATGAAAATATCAAGAACGGAAGTGAAGGGGCGATGGAAAAGATTCAGTAGGGTTTGGGAGGTAAAGAAGATATAATGATTGTGGTAATATTAAATGAAGATAAAATTATAAAGTATAAATAATTACATATGAAAAAAGAATTTTACATAAAGGATTCCAGTAGTGTTGATAAACTTGCTGGGGAGAGTGAGAAGGTGGATGATTTCAAAGACTACTTAGAATTTGCATTTAATAATCAAAAAGTAGAGCCATGGGAAAAAAGAAAGACGGAAGAAGATGAAACTGTCATTTCATCTGTACTTAAAGAGATGCCCGCCTTTTTGGAAAAGTATGGTGGAAAAATGCCTCCGCTTACTTTAGATCATTTCCATGCCGTAGATACAGCCAAAGAAGGCTCACCTAGGCTTAAGGGTGATGCAGGTTTTCAATCTAAATATCAACGTATAATATATTCACCAGAGGCTTTTGGTTTGGAGCCGAGATTGAGCAAGGCCCAAACAATGGCTCATGAAGTATTACACTTTTCTTCTTATCAGTATTTTAAAGAGGAGGAAACAGATTCAGGCTCAGGAGTTAGATTTAAAAGATCTGGCCTTTATGTCTCAAAAGATGGAGATGGTGATTTATTGGAGGAAGTATCTGGAAAGATAGATGAAGCTGTAATGGACGAGTTATCAATTAGATTTATCAAGGAGTATCTCTCAAAAGAACCGTGGTTTTTAGAGGATTTACCTCCGATTGATTCGGCAGGGGGTACAGATAGTCTCCATGAATTAAAACAAGATGAATCTGGAAATCTATATTTTAAACCACACTCGCATGCAAGGGAAATCAAGGCTTTAAATACTTTAATCAAACATATCAATTCAAAAATGCCTGAAGTTTACAAGACTGAAGAAGATGTCTTTGACTTATTTGCAAAAGCAGCTTTGACAAATAATTTACTTCCTCTAGTGAGAGCGCTTAGAAAAAGTATGGGTAAGTATTGGCTCGCAGTTGTTGAAGTTTCATTTATAAGTAAGAAATAGTAAGATATAGATTATTATATCCCGAATAGCTTGGTCCAATAGTTGTGATGCGATCTAAGTTCTACTGGATACAGTTTTTTAACTTTAAAATTAAATAAGTTTGAATAAAATATTGTATTAACTATATTTTAACATGCGTTAGATTAAATGCTACATTTATGCCCGATTAGGACGCAAGGTTTCCTGAAGGTATCAAATACCCTCAATGTATAAAAAATGGTAGAATCAATTCATGAAAGAAAATCTAAAGAAATTAGAAGAGCTGGGTTTTAACTCACACTTTGAATCAAATATAAAAGAAGCTGATGCTTTAGATTCTTCTCCTGCCAGAATTACTACTCAGCACAAGGATTCTTATAGGGTAAGAAATGCTAAGGGTGAGTTTATTGCAAGAATAACTGGTAGGCAAATGTTTGAGGCTGTAAAGAAAGAAGATTATCCAGCTGTTGGAGACTGGGTTATGATAAGTGAAGTGGATAAGGATCAGGCTGTCATTAAAAGCATTCTCCCGAGACAGACAATAATCAAAAGAAGGTTTGGTGATAAGAACAGAATTGGAGAAAAGGGTGATGTTCAAATTATTGCAACAAATATTGATGTGGGTTTTGTAATTGAATCAGTGGACAGAGATTATAGTTTGAATAGATTTGAAAGATATTTTTCAATTTTAAAAGACGGGGGAGTGGAAGGTACCATTATTTTGAATAAAATAGATTTATTGTCAGATGAAGAAAAGGAAAATAAATTAAATGAATTAAAAGATAGATTTCCAGATGCAGATATTATAATGACCAGTACTCTAAATAATAATGGTCTTGATGAATTAAAACATTATATCAAAAAAGGAAAGACATATTGCTTTCTGGGATCATCTGGCGTTGGTAAGTCATCGCTTATCAATAAATTAATTGGTGAAGAGATAATATTAACTGGCGATGTAAGCTCATACTCAAGTAGAGGAAAACATACTACAACCGGAAGACAAATGTATTTCTTAGACAATGGTGGAATTGTAATTGATAATCCCGGTATTAGAGAAGTTGGAATGGTTGATACAGGTGAGGGGGTCAATGATCTTTTTGACGATATAACTTCTTTGATAGATGGTTGTAAATACGTTAATTGTACGCACGTTCATGAACCGGGTTGTACCGTTCTTAATGCAAAGAAAACTGGGGTGATTGATGAGGAGAGATATTTAAATTATATAAATCTGAAAAAAGAGGCAGAGTATCAAGGGTTGAATAATAATCAAAAAAGACAGAAAAATAAAGATTTTGGTAAGTTTATAAATAAAGCCAAAAAGGAGTTAAGGGATTTTGGATATGATGATTATCAGTAGGTAGGGTAGCTTTTTACACTAGGTGCCCTATCTGTGTATTATTGCGTATATTTCACAGCTTGATATACTGCGTCTGTAGCGTACGGCAATGAGTAAAATGGTTTTACACTTTGTTTGTACGGTCTGTTCCTTCCAATAGAAACTAAGAAGATGAAAGAAATATCGTTAGCTGGTTCATTTGTCGCACTTGTAACTCCGTTCAACCAAAGAGATCAGGTTGATTATGGAAAAATTGAAGAGTTGGTGGAGTATCATATTGCCAACGGAACCGCAGGGATTGTTCCCTGCGGTACAACCGGTGAAGCTTCAACGCTGAGCCATGAAGAACATCGAAAGATTATAGATGTTGTCGTCCGTTCTGCATCTGGGAGAATTCCAGTATTAGCTGGGACGGGAAGTAATTGCACCAAGGAGGCTATTGCACTCACAAAACATGCGTGTGATGTTGGTGCAGATGGGGTTCTTATCGTGACTCCTTACTACAATCGGCCTACTCAAGAGGGAATCTATCGCCATTACGAAGTGATTTCTCAAGCGGTGCCGGGGTGTCCAATTGTTCTATATTCTATTCAAGGCAGAACCGGGGTGAATATTGAACCCAAAACAGTTCAGCGTCTGTCTCGGATTCCAAACATTATCGGAATCAAGGAGGCTTCTGGTAATCTCAACCAAATGTCTTCAATACTTCACATAACAGAGGGGTCGTTTCAACTTACCTCAGGTGACGACGCTCTCACCCTCCCTGTACTTTCCATTGGAGGAGTTGGAGTAATTTCTGTTCTTGCGAATATAATGCCGAGGCAAGTTGTGAGAATGATTCAACTCTACAACGATGGAAGAAACATTGAGGCGGGTGTCTTACATCGACACCTTATGGGTATAACTTCCTCTTTGTTCATTGAGACAAATCCAGTCCCGGTAAAAACTGCAATGGCAATGCTTGGACGGATTAGCGGAAGAGTTCGGCTTCCTCTTTGTCACATGAGTCCGGAAAGTGACATCTTGCTTAGTGCTGAAATGAAGCTGGCTGGCCTTTTGCCATTGCCATAGAGTTACTCTCATCACCCCCCCCAACGGCCTCGTGCCGTTGGGGGATCATCATTTGTTAAACTTTAAACAAAACAAAAACGATCGCAATAATTGCTATCTGTGAAAAAATTCCCAATAACGGTCTATCATTTAATCCTGTTTTGGCGTGCATCCAAATGTGAAATTTTTGTAGACTAGTGAGTGGCTCATGTCTCCACTTAAAATATACAAACTGTAAAAAGTCTGGGGCCATACCACCGAGCGCTCCGCATGTAATTATTAAAATTGACTGATGTTGTGCAGTGCCAAGTACGAGTAGTGAAAGTGTAAGTCCAAATATTGCATCAAAACCAATTTTCATTAAATCATTATAAAAATCTTTTCCAATAATTATGTCATTGGTGAGTGGTTTTTGTTTGTTACGCTTACTGCTCTTTAATTTGTAATCCCAGTGGGGAATTCCATCTAAAATAAAGTGGCTTCCAAAACCAATTGCAAAACCTAGGATTGGATTACTGGGCACGAGTGTTGCAAGAGTTGCACCAACCGCGGCATGAGTAGTTAATATCATGGATAGTATTTTAGCATTTTTTCAGAGAAATCTTAATACTGTAGATAAAATAAACCCCTGACGCAGAATGGAACTGCGTGAAGGGGGTTGGGGTGGATGTTACTATATAGTTGATTGTTTACTTCGCCATTCTTTGCTTGGCGGCGTCTTTCTGGCGACGTTCATAAGCGTGATTTGTTTTTTAGCCAGAGCTTTGATTTCTCTGGCCGCTTCTGCTATTTCTTTGCGCCAGGCGCTCTCTTGTTTTGTTTTAGGGTCTTCTTTCATGATGTTCTACCTCCCAAGGCTTTTTCTGATTTGTTTTACAGACATGATTTGACGGGTTTGTTCCTTCCCCTGTAAATATATCACAAATAGAGAGGTAATTTAAATATAACGCGTATGATATAATCTGTGTATATGAAAATAAACTTTCAATATAATAAAGAAAAAGATATTTGGTGTATTTTGAATAAAGGAAAAAGTTCAAATAATTCCCAATCTCCAACAAAGGTTTACGAAGAGCTCGTTTCTATTTGTGGTAATAATCCAACAGATGGTGATACTTCAGTATTTATTGATAAATACATATCTGAGAAAAATATCTCAATCCGAGACTATGTTGAGCAATATCAAAAGGACTGGGATGTTATTTCTGATGAGTATCAAAAAAGAGCAGAGAAAATATTTGGTGTATCAATTCCAGAGGGAGTGACGGCTTATTTGACCGTAAATAACAGATGCCCATACCACATTGGAAGTAATTACTTTTTTGTAAGATTTCCATCTTTATTAACAAATAAAACTATAATGCACGAGTTGTGGCATTTTTATACATGGTATGGATTAGGACCTGATCAAGAAGAGAAACTCGGTATGGAGAAGTACAATGATTTAAAAGAATCACTCACTGTTCTTCTTAATATTGAATGCGGTGATTTACTACCAGAAGGTAGACAAGACGCTGGATATCCTCAACATAAGGAATTAAGAGAGAAAATTGTTGAACTATGGAGCTCGGAAAAAGATATACATAAATTGTGGTTGAAGTTGGTTGAAATACCAGGGGTATCTCAATAGTCATAACCTTGCTGTTATTGGGGATTACCTAATAAATGTAGGGAAGACCGAAAAGGTGAGTTAATAAAGTAATAGATAATGTATTAAAACAGTTATGAAAACAATCAACAGAGATGAATGCGTAAGTTTCATTGAAAACATTAAAATGCATTTCAAAGAAAACTTCCCTTTTTTAAAAGATGAAGACAGAGATAATTTTATTAACAGATTTGATTCTTTGCTTGAAGAGGAAGAATTTTTAGAAGATAAAATTAATATTGATAATCTAATAAAGCGCTTACAACAAATTATTGTCACACTTGATAATAGTCATGTTGATCTGTCTGAAAAGGGTAAAGAAATTTTTAAGTTGAATAAAGAGTTGTATTACAAGGCTGGTATTGTTTGGGTGGATACAGATGATGAACCTCTTGAGGTTGTAAGTGTTAACGATACTCCAATTAGTCAATTGATTGATGAAGAAGTTAAAAATATTGGTGGAGGAACTTTGGAGTGGAAAAAGTATAAGGCAGTGAATAAAATCGCCACTTCAAAACAAGAGTACGGTGTGATTATTACAGCCAAAAACGGAGTGGGTGGAGAAGTTAAGGTGGATGCTGAATTTGAAAAGAATAGAAACAAGAGATTTAAAATAAAAGTTGAGAACGGTATGGAAAGATCCTATAAGAGAGAAGACTGTCTTGAGAGTAAAATACTAGAAGGAAACATTGGATATATTCGTATAGACAGCTGGAGTAATGCCATTGAAATAGATGGTAAAAATATTGCACAGCTTGTGGAGGAAGAGTTGGAAAAAATAAAATCAAGCACATCAATAATTCTTGATGTTAGAAACAATGATGGGGGAAATAGTCATTATGCAAGACTTGTAGCAAGTCACTTTATAAAAGAAAAAACTGAATGTTGTCACTTTCTTGTAAAAAAGCCTGGGCAAAAAGATATGGTTAAATTTACTGAACACGTTGCTCCTGAGGGTGAATTTTACGATAAAAAGATTGTCATTCTTACAGGTCCCATCTGTATAAGTTCAACAGATATGTTTTTGACATTTCTAAAAGATACTGGAAGGGCAGTTTCTATTGGTCAAACAACAGGTGGGGGATCCGGTAATCCACAGTCACTAGATCTTCATCTGGGTGGAAGAGATTTCAATCTTAGGGTTTCTTGTTGGAGAAATTATAGAAATAATGGTCAGGAAATTGAAAACAATGGAATAGAACCAGATATTTTTGTGGAGCCAAGGCCGGATGATATTAGGAAGCGCAGGGATGTAGAGCTTCTAAGAGCTGTGAAGTATTTGATTGATAAGAGTAATTGATTACTAAGTTAGTAGCTTGTTATTCCTTAGTATTATATAATATCCAACATGGACAACTGCATTTTTTGTAAAATTGTAAGAGGAGAAATGCCCTCACATAAAATATGGGAGGATGAAAAGCATATAGCATTTCTCTCAATCTTCCCAAACACAGAAGGTTTTTCTGTTGTTATAACCAAAGAACATTATCCTTCCTATGTTTTTGATTTACCAGAAGATGTTCTTACTGATTTGGTAAAAGCGGTTAAGAAAGTTGCAAGGTTATTAGATGAAAAACTTGATGACGTTGGCCGTACAGGTATGATGTTTGAGGGTTTTGGAGTAGATCATATTCACGCTAAGCTCTTTCCAATGCATGGTACAAAGATGTCTGAATGGAAACCTTTAAAATCTAACGTTGATAAATATTTTGAAAAATATGAAGGGTATATTTCTTCGCATGATTACAAGCGGGCTGACGATGAATTGCTGAGTGATTTAGCAAAAAGAATTAGAGAATAAAGTAATTAGTGTTTCTCCTGATAATTAATATTAAAAAATAATCAAAATGGGTCATAATAATCCTTTAAAAAATGAGAATGGTGAGATCAGAAAAGCTGGCTGTGTAGTATTGGATGAAGACAATAATGTTTTGTTGATTGGAGATTTGGATGGTAATTGGTCATTTCCAAAAGGGCACGCTGAAGAAGGTGAAGTGTCTGAAATGGTTGCATTACGTGAGGTAAAAGAAGAAACTGGAATTGATGTTGAGATTATTAAAAGATTGTCAGATATAACCTATAAGCATGGTAAGAGTGGAGAAGTGATAAGGATAGAAATGTTCCTTGCAAGACCGCTGAATATGGAAATTGTTCCTGAAAAAGATACAAAGGTTAAGTTTTTTACAATTGAACAAGCTAAAGAAATTATTTATCCGAATCTGGCTTTTATATTGAATGAGTTATAGAAAAAACGAATTAAATT
>CAIPFZ010000008.1 GCA_903864515.1 uncultured bacterium | reverse complement strand
TTCAACCACCTTTGCGGCAATACTGTCTCCAATATTAACCTTTCTTAGAATGTCTCTGGCACTTATGTATTCTCTACCATAAATGATTCCAGTTCCATAAGGTCTTAGATCTATAAATACTCCCTTTTTATCTATTGCGATAACCTTACCCTCCACTATATCTGTAACACTTGGGGGAGTGTGTGAATCTGAAATAATCTTTGACATCACACTTGTGTTCATTTGTGCGATAGCTTCTGCCGCTTCCATTTCAGTGTCATTTGCGACAACTGTTGTTTCTGTATCTTTTGTCATGAAATAAAAAATCAAGTACTGCTCCTGCTTGGGTCTCTGAATTGCTCGGCAGGGGTTACAGTGCTTGGAATTGCTAATAATCTGACTAGGTTATTATGCATGTTTTTGGGAATAATTCAAGCCCCCGATTGCCCCCCCCGTCCAGAATATGATCCTCCTGAGGAAACGCCAGTTTTCTGCTGAAAACGGATTTCCTTATGAGGAACGGAAATCATCTGTTCGTTGCAGCTCGCAAGCCTCCAGAGGGCAGTAGTTTCGGGGTGGGGAATTATGACTTGTTCGTAAAAACTCGGCTAAATAGCCCTGGGGGAGTTAATCATTAAACTGGCATAAATAAATAGGATCTTTAAGTATTATGTGGTGAGATAAAAACTTCCTAAAATTTCCGCAAATTCTTTAGAAAATCTTTATAGATTCTTAATGTCGATACTTTATTATTAATTTATGCACAAAAATTTTGATTATTGGAATGACTTGAAAAAAGAAATCGATAAGACTGAAATTGTACCTGAAAAATTTCCAAAAGAAAGAGAAGTGTGGATGAGTAGTCTTGGACAAAATATAGGCTATGAACAAAATGGATCAGGGAATAATTTTATTCGTCCAGTTTTAGTTATCAAGAAATTTAACAATCAAATGTTTTGGATAGTCCCCCTCACAACAAAACAAAAAGAATTTGACTTTTATTTCAACTATGCTGACCCAAATAATCAGGAGGTATCTGCTATATTGGCACAAATAAGATTAGTCAGCGTTAAAAGATTTAATAGGAAGATGTATGAAATCTCTAATGAAATATATATTAAAATAAAAGAAAATATCAAAAGCTTTTTGTGAAAAATCGAAACCCCCGTCAAGCAAATGGCGGAGGGTTCTCGGAGCCTTTCGGCACTTTATGATTATATATTATCAAAAGTTTGGTTAGTGTCAATCATGTACAGTAGCTTGAACAATCTTTATTATTCTGATTGCGTATCGTCATCTCCGTCTAAATCTTCTACCTCTGATGAATTACCTTCCTCCTCCTTTAGTCTATCGAGAACGTATATAGTATTATCAATCAGTGATTGCTCTGCAACACAACTCACGATAACTTCAGTAACATCTTCTTCAAAAGCACTTGGGTCGTCTTGTAATTTTGAATCCTCTAGTTTGTCTTGTAAACCAGATAGAAATTTTGCAAAAAAATCTTCACTTGGAACACCTGGATCAAAGACGCGCCCTTGATGGTGCAAACCCAAATCATTTGCTGTGCTGAGATACTTTCTATCATAGTCTTCTCCAAGTGTTTCTCTAAGTTGTTTCGAATCCGCAAGAATTTTATCAAATTTTTGACCAATTTCATTAATTTCATTTTGCGCCTCTAGTATTTTTGATTCTCTTGTTGTTGTGGGAGCTTCTGCACTCATATTATTATTTATTTAATTAGTATGGAGTTATTATATTATATATAGTGTAAAATGCCAGCAACTTCCAATCTGGCTTGGATGAAAAATAAGGACAAGCAGGTGTCGATATTGTAGAATCCTCAACTTTACACCCCTATGTTTTCATGTCTAAAAGGATGGTGGGGCTAAACAAAGATTTTTAAATAGTGTATAATATCCTCATGATTATTACGTATTTGGGCCGTGAGGCTGTTAAGATTCAGTATGGGGATTTAGTGTTGGCCTTTAATCCGCCAGCAAAAACTTCATCGTACAAAATTAATAAATTTGGAGCTGATATTGCACTTGAAACTCTACCTCATGAGGATATGTGTGGTGGAGCTGAAATGGTCTATGGAGACAAGAAGCCTTTTGTTGTTTCTGGTCCTGGGGAATATGAAGTAAATAGTATTTTTATAAAGGGCCTAGCAGGGGAGTCATCATATGATATAGATAAGGATGACCCTAAGCTTATTAATACCATCTATGCTCTGACAGTTGAGGGTATTAACATGCTGTACTTGGGCGCACAAGACGGTCCGCTTCCAAAGGATACAGCTGATGCAATTGATTCAGTGGATATTCTTTTTCTTCCAATTGGAGGGAACGGAGTGCTTGATGCAAAGACAGCATACAAGTTAGCAATGAATATGGAGCCTAAAATTATTATTCCAATTCATTTTGATAGTAAAAAAGATGAAGCGCTTGTTGCTTTTCTAAAGGAAGCCGGAGATCACGGTGAGCCATTGGATAAATTAACAATTAAGAAAAAAGACCTCGATGGTAAAAATGGTGATATAATAGTTTTATTACCACAGCAGTAAACGATTTTTAAGCGTAAAAATCGAGTCCAAATCAAATGATTTGGTCAGCAGATTTTGACGAAAATGTATAAAAATATAAAATAAACTCATGTTAACTAAACATTTTGATAACGTAAGACAAAGATCAGAAAATTTTAGAGTGATGTATGCATTCACTGCGTCAATTTTGTTTACCGGTGTAATTGGAAGTCTTTGGGTCTTTTCATGGTTTATTCCAAACTTAAATACAGTTAATAACAGTGCTTCTGTTGCTACTGCAATTGATGTTGGGGGAGACTTAAGTCCAACTGGCGTTGTTAAGCAAGAAGCTGGAAATATATTTAGTACATTCTTTGATTCCATGAAGGGGTTAACTCAAAAAAAGTTTATGGGTGGGCAGTATGAAGTTAAGTATGATAATGGTACATTAGGATTATCACAAAATGTTAGTGTTGAAAATCAGGGAGTTGCTGGCGCAAATGTTGACGAAGGAGTTTATTCCACAACAACATCAAGTGGTGTGACAATTGAAGCAGATATTACTGACAGCAACCTTGATTCATTAAATAATCCAATTACCCCAAATGGAACAGGCGGAGGGGTGGAAGCTGGTGTTGATGGGGGTGTTGGTGAAAGTTCAGGAAATTAATTAAAAATTTAATAAGCAACCCAGTAGGTGATCCTGCTGGATCAAGAAAAAAAATAATATGGCAAAAAAGATAGTAACACCAGAAGTAGAAGTTATCGCAGATAATTCTGACAAAATACAAGACAGAAATCTGACACAGGAAATGAGGAAGTCATATATTGACTATGCCATGTCTGTTATTACAGACCGTGCTCTTCCTGACATTAGAGATGGTCTTAAGCCGGTGCATAGAAGAATTTTGTATGCCATGAACGGTATGCGTCTTACGTCTTCCGCAAAGACTGTGAAGTCTGCTAAAGTGGTTGGAGATGTGATGGGTAACTTTCACCCTCACGGAGACGTTGCTATTTATATGTCCATGGTTAACATGGCGCAGGATTTCTCAATGAGATACCCATTGGTTATTGGACAAGGTAACTTTGGAACTGTTGATGGTGATCCACCTGCTGCTCAACGTTATACTGAGGCAAAGATGTCTAAGCTTTCCTCTGAGTTATTGCGTGATATTGGAAAACAGACTGTTGATTTTGTTCCAAACTATGATGGTACAAGTAAAGAGCCTACAGTTCTACCAACCGCTGTTCCTAACTTGCTTTTGAATGGTGTTCTTGGTATTGCCGTTGGTATGGCAACAAACTTTCCACCTCATAACTTGAGAGAAATTGTTGATGCAACAACTTATCTAGCTGATAACTCAGATGCTTCATCTGAAGATCTGTTGCAATTTGTTAAGGGTCCTGATTTTCCTCTTGGTGGTGTTGCTTATAATGAAAAAGATATTGCAGCAGCCCTTATTCATGGAAGAGGTGGAGTGGTGGTACGAGGTGAGGCTGAAATTATCGAAGAAAAAGCAGGGCAATCTAAGATTGTAATTACTTCAATCCCTTATAGAGTTAATAAATCAACTCTTATTGAAGCAATTGCTGATTTGGTACGTGAGAAAAAGTTAGAAGGTCTTAAGGATCTACGTGATGAATCAACAAAGGATATTAGAATTGTTATTGAGCTAAAGAGTGGAAGTTATCCTCAGAATATTTTAAACTTCCTGTACAAGCACACTCAACTTGAGACAACTTTCCACTACAACATGGTTGCACTTGTTGATGGTGTTCCGCAGACACTATCCTTGAAATCTTGTCTTGAGGAATTTATCAAGCACAGAAAAGAGGTTATTAGAAGAAGAACTGAGTTTGATTTGAAAGAGGCATTGGACCGTGAACATATTTTGCTTGGTTTGAAGAAGGCACTAGACCACATTGATGCAATTATTAAAACCATTAAAGCGTCAAAGGATACTCCTACGGCTCACGCTAATTTGATGAAGGAGTTTAAATTCTCCGATAGACAAACAACTGCTATTTTGGAAATGAAATTGCAGAAGCTTGCTGGTCTTGAGCGAAAGAAGATTGAAGATGAATTAAAGGCTGTTCAAGCTTTCATTAAGGAATGTGAAGATATTCTAAAGAATCCAAAGAGAGTTTTGAAAATTGTTAAGGATGAGCTTGCTGATATTAAGGAGAGATTTGGAGATAATAGAAGAACAAAAATTATTAAGCACGCCGCAAAGAATTTCTGTATCGAGGACGTTATTCCGGATGAGGAAAGTGTACTTGTTCTAACATCAGGTGGATACATTAAGAGAACAGATCCTGATGAATATAGAAAGCAAAAAAGAGGTGGTGTTGGTGTCGTTGATCTAGATACAAAAGAAGAGGACTTTATAACTCATCTTATAACAACTACAACTCACAGTGATTTGTTGTTCTTTACCGATAAAGGTAAGGCGTATCAAATTAAAATGTACGATATTCCAGAAGGAAAGCGCGCTACTCGTGGTAAGTCAATTATGAACTTCCTTTCTCTATCTGATAGTGAGAAGGTAACTTCTGTTTTGCCGATGCCAAAACAAATTAAAAAGGGAAGTGGACTTAGCTTGTTCTTGGTTACAAAACAAGGAACTGGAAAGAAGGTATCAGTTGAGAGTTTCTTAGATGTTAGAAGAAGTGGAATCATTGCAATTAGACTTGATCCACAAGATGAATTGGTCTCAGCTTCATTTGTTGAGAAAAAAGATTCTGTAATGGTTGTTGCCTCTGATGGTCAGTCAATTAGATTTGATGAAGGGGACGTTAGAGAAATGGGACGTTCAGCTGGAGGAGTCCGAGTGATGAAATTGGATAAGGATGTCTCTGTAGTTGGGGCTGATACTATTGCAAAGGATGTAACTGATGCAACTGTAATGGTTATGTCATCAAATGGTTATGGAAAGAAAACTCCAATCAAGGAGTATAAGATTCAAGGACGTGGCGGATCAGGAATTAAAACTGTGAAGGTAACTCCAAAAACAGGTGATTTGATTTCAGCAAGAATCTTAACGCCAGAGCTTGAAGAGCTTGTTGCAATTTCAAAGAAGAGTCAGGTTATAAGATGTGATCTTAAGGAAGTTCCAACTCTTGGACGTGATACACAGGGAGTTAGAATTATGAAGCTACGAGAAGGTGATGGATTGGCTTCACTTATCTGTCTATAATCTAGTTTATATTATAAAAACAGACCATTGGCATATGTGCCGATGGTCTGTTTTTTATAGGTAATACTTGCAAAAAACCAAAAAAAGAGCATTATCTATGAGGATTTAGGTCCAGTAGATATTTCTAAAGCAAAATCAAACCAAGGAGGTTGAAATGGCAGATAGACATGGTAACAACAGACAAGGTAGAAAAATTAACAAAGGAAGGAGAAACAATAGAATAAGCAGAAACAGAAAAAAAGAACAAAAGCAATTTAGAATTTATCCTCAGGCTCAGATTAACTGGAATAGTCCAGCTCGTACCGCGTGGGTTTATTGGCCTGGCAAAGGTGAACCCTTACTGTACAGATTGGATTTTCTTGATAATCATGAGCTTAGGAATTTCTGGCACATGGATCATGATCAGAAGGCTGAATATTTAAGTAGTAAATTTAATCGGCATCATCGTCGTCCTCGGTGTCAAAGAGGTCCAACGGTCAAAGGCAATCTCTCTCAGGTGGATATATGTTCCCATAATTGCTATAACAAGATAATCTCTGCTGTAGCATGTTGGAAGGGTGTTCCTAATGAGAAAGTTTTTACTAAAGATATTTCCAATTTCCTCAGAAGGGTATATCCTCACTTGAAGAAATTGATGTCTCGCAGTGAAAGCGAAAAATTGAAAGGAATGGACGCTGTGATTGATCAGAAAAATCTTAAGGTTCTGAATCCTGCTTTCATTGTAAGTGTTGCGAGATGGTCAAAAATCAGACCTCAAGCAGTTCATGTTTTAGACGTCTCTCGTTTTTTGGAGTATATGTATGCACCAATTAAGCGCCTGGCACTAGACCATGATTCTGATAAACTCAAGACACTGGAGGAGCTATTCAAAATCCTGAACGATATTTGGCTGCCAACTGATGAGCAAATCAAGATTAGAAGGCATTGATTGTCCAATCTCTAAGTATTAAAGCCCCGGCGTTCGCGCGCCGGGGCCAACTCGTATCTATTTAAATAATATAAACATATAACTTGTATTTTTATTATGTTATAATAATTACATATGAGTTTTGTTAAACCTGAGAAAACATTACATGACATGAATATCGCAGAAGGTATGACCGCTGTCGATTTTGATGCGGGCGCAGGATATTTTACAATGGCACTTGCAAAAAAAGTTGGCCCTCATGGAAAAGTGTATGCAATTGATACTAGAATAGATTTACTTACCAGAATCGCAAATGAAGCAAAGCTTCTTCGTCATAAAAATATTGAAGTTTTAAGAGGAGATATTGAAGCTCATAATGGATCAGGATTAATAAATGAAAGTGCAGATAGGGTCATTATAGCAAACACTCTTTTTGTTTGTGACCATCCAGAAAGAGTAGTTAAAGAGGCAGTTAGAATTTTGAAAAAGAAAGGTAAGGTTGGTGTTATCGATTGGATTGATTCATATAATCATTTTGGTCCACATTCAGATTGTGTAATTCCAAAGGAATATATAGTTACCTGGTTTGCTAAAGAAGGTATGGCACTGGACAAAGAATTTGATGCTGGCGATTATCATTACGGCCTAGTGTTTAAATTTAAAGATTAAGTTATAATATTTATATATGGATAAATCATCAAGCCCATTTCAAGTCATTCTTATAGGAATATTTATTTTTGCAGCAATTGTTGGAGTTATAATATTTGCAGCGTTTACTAATTCTTCCAATAATTCTGCGGTTAAAGCTACAATTTGGGGAACAGAAACAGAAGCAGATTTTAAGAACCTTCTAGCGACAATTGATCCTCAGAAGAAAATAATGGATGTTACGTATGTTCAAAAGAATGCAGATACATATGAGACAGAGTTTGTGAATGCGCTAGCGGAAGGTACTGGTCCTGATATCGTAATGATAGATGATTCTAAATTATTTTCCTGGAAAGCAAAATTACAACCAATCTCATTTAAAACACTGCCACAAAGAACCTTTACAGATACTTTCATTGATTCTGCAAATATATTCGTAACTGCTGATGGAATATACGGTTTACCATACAGTACAGATCCTCTCGTGATGTATTGGAATAAGACAATGTTTAATGACGCAGCAATTTCTTTACCACCAAAGACATGGCAACAATTGACATCGCAAATTCCAAGCTTAACAGAGAGGACAGATAGGTCTGAGATAATTAAATCAGCGGTGGCGCTTGGAGAATCGTCAAATGTTAATCATTCTAAGGAGATTTTTATTAACCTAATGCTTCAAGGTGGAAATAATTTAATTGAGTTTGATACTGGTGTTAAAAGATATCTTTCAGTTGTTGATGTGCCGTCATTGAGTGGTGTAAACGTCCTTGAGGGAACAACAAATTTTTATACATCCTTTTCAAATCCTAATAATGAGAGGTATTCATGGAATAAATCTCTAGTTAGTTCAAGAGATGCGTTTATTGCAG
The DNA here is from genome assembly GCA_903864515.1 of uncultured bacterium. Taxonomy (GTDB): domain Bacteria; phylum Patescibacteriota; class Minisyncoccia; order Phycocordibacterales; family CAIZLB01; genus CAIJKW01. The sequence goes on along the minus strand of CAIPFZ010000008.1, from coordinate 469 downwards.
GTAATTTAGCAATGTATTTTGGATATGCCAGTGAATATCCAGTTTTGCAACGTAAGAATCCCAATCTAGATTTTGATGTAGCTCTTATGCCACAAGATGAAAATAGACCATCTGGTGTTCAAGCAACTTCATATTCAAAGATAAAAGCATTTTCTTTGGTAAAACAATCCAGAAATCAAGCGGCTGCTATTAGCGTTATGACACAATTAGTATCATTGAATGCTCAGACTGAATTGTCAAAGTTAAATAATCTACCATCCGCAAGAAGAGATTTGTTATCTGTATCAAATACAGCAAACAGTTACAGTGATATATTTTCTAAGGCGGTAATTCAGTCAAAGACTTGGATTGATCCAAATTCAACTGCAACGGACTCAATTTTTAGAGAGTTTATAGACTTAATTACAACTGGAAAAGTATCAAGTAGTGAGGCTAGAAATACTCTAAATCAAAAACTTGAGAGTTTAAT
>CAIPFZ010000007.1 GCA_903864515.1 uncultured bacterium | reverse complement strand
TTCATCGACAGGGAGTAAGTCGTAACAAGGCACGGCTAGCGGAAGCTGGTCGTGGAACAATTCAATTTGAAAAATGCGTACATGAATTTCATGTATTAGCTGAATACGGTTGATCGAACTTAAGCAATTAAGCTCAAGAGAATATGCCTCATGAATGCATATGGAAGGTATAACCTAAATATACTGCCTCCTGGGAACAAGGCCAGGCCAAACAGAACAGAAATAAGGATGTTTGAGGTTGTCATTTAGTCGCCAAAGAGAAACATATTTAATATGATAAAATCTCCGCTCGGTGCGGTTTTTTTATTTGCTTAAAAATTCGCCCCACATGCATTTGATATGGACGGCGGTGCGTGCTTAGTTTAATTTGTACTTGTTTTTAATGTGATAATTTGCTACATTATAAACCACAAACAAGTCAAGGGAGGGAGTTTGGGGTAATGTGAATGGGGTTGTGGATGTTTGTACAAATGCGTGTGTAGCTCAGCTGGTTAGAGCACTTCACTGATAATGAAGAGGTCGCAGGTTCGAGTCCTGCTACACGCACAGACAAAGTTCTTTTCACGAGATGTGTTGAGAATATTGTGAACTAAATTGCTAACTGAAAGGAATTAGAATGAGTGAAGAAACGCATGAAGGTATTCAATTGTTGCCTGAATTTATGATTGATCCAATCGGTCCAGAAGATAGTAGGGCAACATGGGTTTTTTGCGGGGCTTTCCCTTTGAAGGAGATTGCTTCTGGTTGCCGAGCTTGCAGATATGGTTGGAGAAACAGGGGATACACCCATTACAATGGTGTGGAATTGGTGCATGAAGATAAAGACGAGAGCTGGCCTATGCTTTCCGTTATCTCTGACGGTGAAGAAAGGAGCAAGATGTTCATTGAATTTGAATATGCCGATGACACTGCAGGAGTTTGTCAGCCCGCAAATTCTGCAACTGACATGCTTGCCCAAGATTGGTATCTGGAAAAAATGGATGAAACAAAATAATTTCGGCCAAGGTGGTTTGATAAGATAGACCTTGGTAAAAGTATTTAAATACTCTGGCTTGGAAAACCAGCATAAAGCCGCCTGATCCGAAAGGAAGGCGGTTTCCGTTTGTGTACGATTGTCTCTCGTGAATTCTGCATGCTATAGTTGCATCTTGTTTTATATTTTGCTTATTAATACAATTGCAATTATCATAATTGCCGATGCTGTGTATGTGTAAGATATGGTGGTTTTAATTTCTTCTCTATCAAAAGAATTTGTACCACCCACAAATGGTATCTTAATTATGTTACCGTCTTTATCTTGGCACGGTCCACCTAGTTTTATATTTCTCGCCCCAGCATATACAACTATAGGAATTCCACCATTTGGTGACGGTCCCTTTTGAGCATCTCTTTTCCATGCGGTAAGAGCTCCGCTTATGGAGTCTCTTCTAATAAGGGCTATTAAAACTAATACTAATCCGGTAAGTCTTGCTGGTATGTAGTTAAACAGATCGTCTGCCTTAGCAGAAAACCAACCATATTTGAGATACTTATCATTTTTATAAGCAATCATTGAATCTAATGTATTTACCACTTTATATACGATGATTCCAATCGGTCCTCCAATTAAATAAAAGAAAAGTGGTGCAATAATTCCATCGGACAAGTTTTCTGTTACAGTTTCTATTGTCGCTCTAGTTATTTGATGTTCATCTGCGTTACTCATGTCTCTGCTGACTATTCCTTGAACTCTGGATCTTGCTTTTTGAAGTTCATTTCTCTTTAAATAATTATATATAACCCTAGCTTCTCTTGTTAATGATCCAATCGCTAGGAGGGAATATGTTATGTAAATGTAAAAAAGGCTCAAGAATAAACTATTGAAAGATAGGGATTTTTCTATAATTAAAAATAGACCTACAAAAAATGCTACAATCAAGAGCCAGTGTATAGCCCCTAATACATAAAGTGATATGAATTTTATTTTCCTTAGATACTTCTCTAAATAGACAGAAACAAGCCCTATGAATTGGACAGGGTGATATAGCCAAAATGGATCAGCTATTATTAGGTCTATTAGTACTGATATTAGGAGTATTTCTACCATATTCCTAAACTCTAACTAATATGTCTGGTATTTGCAATGTGTGGCTTTAATTGATACTATCTCTGTAGAAATAAAGAGGTGTTTATTATCTGTTAAGTCTAATTGATTGTAAATCAATATTCTATTCAGGTTATAAACCATGAGTGAAGCAGGGTGTGATTCCCTCACTGTCGCGCAACGGTAAAGTCCGAACCCAACTCTTTTAACGGCTCGCGAAAAGCCACACTCTCATGGAGAGCGTGGTAACAAGTTGACCACGCTCTTTAAAATTTCTTCGGGTATTTAATCCTGCTACCATGTGATGATTTTAATACGAAAGGTACAAGCTAACTCAAAAAAAGAAACAAACAGAAAGGTTAAAAATGATAACGATTCAAAAAGAAAACCAGACTGTCTTGTGCTTCCCAGAGCCGATGGTCTGTATAAGCTCTGCAATACTTGGAGGTGGAATTAAGGATAATGTGCGAACAGTTGCTAATGTAACTCTTTCACAAGACGATTATGTGCCAATTGATTCGATGGGGGACTTCTGCAGGGATATTATATCTTCTTGTGGATTTTCTGCCGATGAAGCGGTGGTACTCCTAACTTCTGTACCACAGAAGTTCTTGGGTCAATCTGATGATGGTAGATGCTTTGCTACTGTTGGTCTTGGTAACGCATGTCCACTTATTCCTGACCTAGTTTGGAATGAAGAAGGTAATAAGTTCCAAAGATACATTCCAGGTACAATCAATTGTGTCATTACTCTCAATGAAAGCCTTAGTCCTTCTGCATTAGTTGAAGGTTATGGGGTAGCCAAGATGGCTATAGCTGAGATTATTGGTGCATGGAGCTCGTATCGGGGAATCAGTGCATGTTTTGGAACTCCAACTGATTGCACAGCAATTCTTTCTCCTCAAAATGGACGACAAATGAAATTTGCTGGGCTATCAACCAAGATTGGTTCTGATATAGTGAGACTGACAAGGGAAGCAGTGATTGATGCAATTACCTATAAGTATGAAGATTTTAGGGATTATTATGCTGACCTAGGTAAAAGCAAATAAGCCATCCAGAGAAATTTGGGTGGCTTTGTTTTTTTGAGATATATCGTATATGATATATGTATGAAAAAGCCATCAATCAATAAAAATAAAAATGAGAAGAATATTAGTGCGCATGTTGATGTAAAATCTAAGGTGCGTGATAGTGCGGGGTCTCCTAGTAACAAGAGCCTCGGATTTTTTATTAAGAAACTTCGTGAAGATAGAAATCTAACTCAAAATGATTTTGCAAAATTACTTAAGACTTCACAAAGTGCTGTTGCGAGAATTGAAAACGGGGGACAGAATATGACAACGGACGAGTTAAATAGAATTAGCGCTGCACTTGGTAGAAAGATTGTGGCAATCTCTGATTCTATCGATGTTGAAATTGAAGGTGGAAGAAAACTATCTGGAACAATAACAACTAATACTTCCAAGAATGGGGCGCTTGGTTTGATTTGTGCATCATTATTAAATAAAGGAAAAACCAGACTTCATGGAATTCCAAGGATTGAAGAAGTTCAGAGAATTATTGAGCTTATGGAAAGTATCGGAGTTTCAATAAAATGGATTGATAAAAACACATTAGAAATTGTTGTCCCTAAAAAACTGAAGGTGGAAAAATTGGATCAGGTTGCAGCTGGAAGAATTAGATCTGGTCTTATGATAATTGGTCCGCTAATTCACAGGGAGTTAATATTTAAAATTCCACATGCTGGAGGTTGTAAGATGGGGCAGAGGACTATTTCAGCTCATCGATATGGTCTTGAAGATTTGGGAGTTAAAATTGAAACAAAATCAGATCACTATTTAATTGAGTCAAAGAAATTAAAACCAGCTCATATTATCATGTCAGAATCTAGTGATACCGCAGCTGAGAACTTGGTAATGGCGGCAGCTTTAATAAAAGGAGAAACTACCATTCAATTTGCGCCCCCAAATTATCAGGTTCAAGAAGTTTGTTTCTTTTTAGAAACATTGGGTGTAAAGATTGATGGAATTGGAACAACTACACTTGTTGTGCACGGAATCGATGAGATTAATATGGACGTTGATTATTATAACAGTGAAGATCCAACAGAATCTATGATGTTTATTTCCGCTGGTGTTGTTACGCAGTCCACACTAACTATCACAAGATGCCCAATTGATTTTCTTGCGCTTGAGATGTTTAAGTTAAAGAAAATGGGATTGAAGTATAAACAATCTTCTGTTTACTACGCTGTAAATGGTAGAACAAAATTGGTGGATATTACAATTTATCCATCAAAACTCATTGCACCAATCGATAAAATTTCAGCCCAACCATATCCGGGAATCAATACTGACAACCTACCATTCTTTGTCCCTATTGCAACGCAAGCAAGAGGAACAACCTTAATTCATGACTGGATGTGGGAGAATAGGGCGATATACTTTGCGGAGCTAAATAGGCTCGGTGCTAACATTAACCTAGCTGATCCGCATAGAGTATTTATTCAAGGAGAGACCCCGCTCAAAGGCGCACAAATTGTTTGTCCTTTAGCACTTAGGCCGGCAATGATAATTATGGTTGCAATGCTTGCAGCTAAGGGTAAATCAATTTTGAGAAGTATTTATCCAATAAGCCGTGGGTATGAAGATATTGCAGAGCGTTTGAATGGGATAGGGGCGGATATAAGGGTTATAAAGGAGATTTAGTTATTTTGGAAAATCCCCAAGGTGTGCTAGGATATACCCCTAAACAAATTAAATTAAATCAAATATATGCATCTTGGTAAAAAGACGAAAATAGTGGCTACAATTGGTCCCGTAACAGAATCGACAGAACAATTAAAAAAGATGCTTAAAGCAGGAATGAACGTGATGAGAATGAACTTCTCTCATGGTGATTTTGCTGAACATCAAGCAAAGTTTGATAATCTTAAGAAGGCAATCAAAGAAACTGGAATGCCTTGTGCGATAATGCAAGATCTATCAGGTCCAAAATTTAGAATTGGTGATTTTTATCAAGATAGAGTGAATTTGAAGAAGGGGGAATTTATCACACTAACACCTGATAAAATTGTTGGTGATGAAAAGCGTGTTTCAATAAATTACCCAACACTTCACAATGAACTTAAGGTTGGAAATATTGTAATGGTTGATGATGGAAAAAAACAATTTGAGGTTGTTGAAATAAAAGGTAAAGAAATTAAATGTAAGATTTTAATAGGAGGTGATACAAAAGGAAGACGTGGAGTTAATCTACCAGGTGCATACCTTAAAGTTAGTTCACTTACTGAGAAGGATAAAAGAGATATTTCCTTTGGAATAAAAAACAAAGTAGATATTGTTGCTTTTTCTTTTGTTAGAACAGGAGCTGATGTTAAAGAACTTAGAGAAATTCTTGATAAGGCAAAATCAAAAGCTATGATTATGGCAAAGATTGAAACTCAAGAAGCGGTGGATAATATTGATGAAATTATTGCACTATCTGATTCCGTGATGGTGGCAAGAGGGGACTTGGCAGTTGAGATTGGATACGAGAACACACCACTTGTACAAAAGATGATAATTAAGAAAGCTAATGAAGCAGGAAAGCCTGTGGTTACAGCAACTCAAATGCTTGAGTCTATGATTAAATCTCCTGTACCAACAAGAGCTGAAGTTTCTGATATTGCTAATGCAATTTTGGATGGAACAGATGCTGTAATGCTTTCTGAAGAATCAACTCTTGGAGATTATCCAATCGCTGCGGTTGAAATGATGTCTAGTATAGCTCTTAAGGTAGAGAACTCTGAGCATCATGCTGAAATGTTGTGGGGAATGCACGCACATCATATTGGTGTAGGACACTCAACTACACTTGCTGCAATGGAGGCTGCAGAGAAAGTTGATGCAAGATATATTGTTGCTTTAACTGAATATGGCTACGCTGCAAGAATGGTTTCAAGAAACAGAGGACATCAGCCAATTTTGGTTGTAACTCCAAATCAAGTACTATTTAATCAAGCATGTTTAATGTACGGATGTTATCCTGTAATGCACGAGAAATACAAGAGTTTTGATGAGGCACTGACTAAGGTTAGACCAATGCTTGTAAAGGAAAAACTTGTTAAGAAGGGTGATAAGGTTGTTATTGTATCAGGTGCTCCATTTGGAAAGACTGAGGAATCAAATGTGATGTTGATTGAAACTATATAGTAATCTTCTA
>CAIPFZ010000006.1 GCA_903864515.1 uncultured bacterium | reverse complement strand
TTAAACCATTTTGATTGCAAAATTACGTGATTATCAAGAGACAGACTCTCACGTACTTATAATTATATACTATTGAATGGAATAGGCTATTGCGAGGTGTGGATATCCATGTACTTATTACAAATTACGTAAATCCTTAAATACACCTAGAGCTCGTTGAAGTCTGAGTCATTACGGCGGTAGTACTAGAAGCATCACCTGTAACAACCTTAGAAGTTCCAAAACTGTCTACACAAAAAGATTTTGTGGAATCAGATACGCTTCTGATAGCTACAGCCCAAGATGAACCATTGGTTTCACCAGAGCTTGCTCCGACCGAACACCAATTGTCTGAAGCTACTGTAGATTTTTTGAGTACACCATCCATTAATGTTTTTAGAGACCCGACAAGTGTTGTTGATTTAAATATAGTATCCGAAGCTGTAGTAGAACACGTCTTACGAGTAACTACCGGACCATAATTATTACCATTACTTGAATAATACAACTCAGCCTGAGATCTCATGTTTGACAATTCAGTCTGAATCGAAGCATCTGTCCCCTTTGTTCTAGCTGTTGTTAATGCTGCCAAAACCACCGATGAAAGGATACCGATGATGGCAATAACCACCAAGAGCTCAATCAATGTAAAACCTTTATTTGAATTTCTTTTCATAAACTTTATTTATATCTAATTTTATATCTAATTTTATTTACATTAGCAAAATATCTAATCAAAATAACTGCGTGAATTATTTTGCTAAAGCAGTATTAGTACTCATTTATTATATCACACAACATCTAGAGTAAAATGTTTTTTTGGTGGGTCAACTGTGTATAACTAAAGTAACATCACCAAATAAACAACGTCTTTAGATAATCTAAAACTAGATCGAAGAAGAAACATTGTAAATTGGAATCAAAACAGAAGCCAACAAGAATCCTACACCCAAACCAAGCATCACGATCATCACAGGCTCAATCAAGTCAACCAGAGTATCAACCGCCTGCATAACCTCTCTTTGATAGAATTTAGCAAGAGTCTTAAGAATTCCACCCAAATCTCCAGTTTCCTCTCCCACCTTAACCATTTGAACCATGATTCCAGGGATTTCCTTTTGATATGGCATAAAGGAATCTGATAATGACTTACCACCTCTGACAGACTCCAGCGCGTCTTCCAGTAAATCTTCATAAACTTTATTATCCACAACCTTTCCTGTTAGCTCCAGTGCCTTAACCATGGGAACACCGGAAACTAGCTGTGTATTCATGTTATCTGCAATTCTAGATAGATATAGTTTCTTATAAAGTGCATTTACATATGGAAGTTGTAATTTAAGTTTTGCAAGAGAATCTTTTCCAGCTGGAGTTCTTGCATAGTATATAAGCAGTATAATTCCAAGGACCAATATTATTGCAAAGAATATTCCATATCTAACCATGAACTGACTGAGTCCAATAACAACCTGAGTATAAACAGGGACCTCTTGTCCAGAGTCCAAAATGATTGAACTTATTTTCGGGATAACAACAGTAAGCATTAAAATCATAACAGCGAAGAATGTAAAAATAACAAAGGCTGGATAAATTAATGCATTCTTAACTTTTGACGTAACCTCATAACTTCTATCCAAATAATCAGCTAAATATTCAAATGTCTCATCAAGTTTTCCAGACTCCTCCCCCGCTTTAATCATGTTTGTATAGAAGGATGAAAAAACCTTTGGGTGCTTTGATAGTGCAACAGAAATAGATGTACCAGACTGAATATCTTCAGCAATCTCCCCAAGCTTTGTTCTCAAGCTCTTATTTTCCATCTCACCAGCAAGTAATCTGAAGATTCTAAGTGCTGAAACCTGAGCTGTGAAGAGTGTTGCCAACTGCCTTGATAGAATAACAATATCCTTATTTGAAATACCAGTACCAAAAATCTGAAGATCTCTATTTAAAAGACTTTTATCATCGACAGGCTTAATTGAAGAAATAATCAAATTTCTTCTTTGCAGAGAGTTTATAGCAATATCAATATTTATTGCTTCAATTGTACCCTCAGCTTCTGTTCCACCTTCATTTATAGATTTGTATTTAAATAACATTGTTTTTCTTTTTTATATTAGCTATTTCCAAATGCTCAAGCCGTATGGAAATCAACTATATGTATTATATCATTCTCTCTAGGTTTTTTGGATTTAGAGAGTGTTGATAAGCACTTTCTATTGTTATCTCCCCTCTTCTAACAAGTTCTGCAAGAGATCTGTTCATATCAATCATACCATCCCCCATCCCCGTCTCAATAACTGTATTTATCTCATGAGATCTCTTCTCTCTAATTAGGTTTGAGGTAGCATTATTTGAAATCATCAATTCATATGTAGGCACCATTCCGCCAGAAATTCTAGGTATCAATCTTTGAGAGAATATACCAGTGAGAGATGATGCCAATTGATTCCTTATTTGATCTTGTTGATTTGGAGGGAATGAGTCTATGATTCTATCTACTGTTTGAGCAGCGTTATTTGTGTGAAGAGTAGAAAGAACCAAGTGACCGGTCTCTGCTGCAGTTACAGCAGCTGAAATTGTCTCTGGACTTCTCATCTCTCCAAGTAGTATTACATTCACATCTTGTCTCAAAACAGAAGTTAGAGCAGCTTCAAAAGTATCCGTATCTACGTGAATCTCTCTTTGATCAATAATTGATTTCTTTTGTGTATATAAATATTCTATAGGGTCCTCAATAGTAATAATATGTTCCGCTCTTTCTTGATTTATCAATTCAACCATTGATGCAAGCGTGGTTGATTTACCTTGTCCAACCGGACCAACAACCAAGAAGAATCCTTGTTTCATTCTTGTAAAACTTTCAAGAATCTCTGGCAAACCAAGTTCTTTAAGTGATTTGATTTTATTCTGAATAAGTCTAAGAGCAATACTATGACAGCCTCTTTGAATATAGGCATTACCTCTAAATCTTGCCTCGGGATTAAATTGATATGAAAAATCCAACTCCTTTGTATCAGCAAAACGCTTACGAGAAGCATCATCAATCATTAAATTAAGAAGTGAATCAATATCCACATGACTCAAGACGGCCTTCCTAACTAATGGGATTAATAAACCATTAACTCTTATTGTTGGATATCTCCCCTCTGAGAGATGCAAGTCAGAACCACCTTCTCGTACAACTGTTGATAATAGATCCGTTAATTCTTGTTCGTAATTCATTTTTGATTAATTAAATATTAAACAGCATTTTGTCTTCTTTCTTTTGTCCTCTCCAAAAGAGCAAAAACCTCCGTGACAATCTCTGAAGGAATGGATGTTGCCTTAACAATATACCCATCAACATTATATTCTTTAGCCTTTTCAATATCAGAGGGCTGACCTTGATTGCTTAACATCATAATAGCGGAGTGTTTTGCAAGGCCACTTGATCTAATTACAGAGAGCGCCTCTATTCCATCCATAACAGGCATTACAACGTCCATAAGTATAACATCAGGTTCATACCCCTCCTTCAATTTATCAATGGCTGCTTTTCCATCAGCAGCTAAAGTGACGTCAAATTTATTGTTGGCAAATTTTACTGAATACATATTCAGCAAAAATTTGTCATCATCCACTATAAGTACTTTGTATGGTTTATCTCCGTTCATAATATTTTTATTATATCATAAAAATAATTAATCAAGGAATAATTAAACATAAAAGACGAAATAAAAAAAACACCGCCATGAATAACTTAAACATTACCAATCTCTTCAATTGGAATAACCTTATTTAATGCCTTAATAACAGCATCTTCTTTCATTGTTATCATACCTTGAGTTCTAGCATATTTTGTAATAGCAAGTTCAGTTGGCTCCTTCAGAATTATTTCCTCCATAGCTTTGTTAACCTCGAACATTTCAGTAACAGCAATTCTTCCCTTTGTACCTCTTGGACAATCTGGGGTTGGGTTTATCTTATAAACCTCCTTCATTTCAGGAATAACGTTTCTATATTCAGGAGAAATTTCCTCTAAATATTTCTCCATCATTATCTTTGTACTTCCATCAACTGGAATACTAACAACAGCAGAAGTTTGAGCTTTTCCAACAAGTCTTTGAGCCATTCCAAGAATTAAAGTTGGAGCAATAAGATATGGGTCAATTCCCATGTCCACTAGACGTGGAATAATACCAACAGCAGAGTTGGTGTGAATAGTTGAAAGCACCAAGTGACCGGTAAGGGCGGCCTGAATAGCCAATTCCGCTGTTTCCTTATCACGAATCTCACCAACCATTATAATATCAGGGTCTTGACGAAGAGTAGTACGGAGTCCATTAGCAAAAGTATAACCAATTTCTGGTCTAACCTGTGATTGACTCATACCCTCAATGTTATATTCAACCGGATCTTCCAATGACAAGACATTATCTTCTTCCAAATTCAACTCCTTAATCATTGAATAGAGAGTTGTAGTCTTTCCAGATCCAGTAGGACCAGAAATCAATATCAAACCATATGGCTTATTCAAAGCTTCCTTGATTAATCTCAGATTTCTCTCAGGAAAACCTAATTCACTGATCTTTTGTACCCCCTTCTGTTGATCAAGGATACGCATAACGATCTTTTCACCATAATATGTTGGGAATGTAGAGACACGAAAGTCAATTTTTCTACCATCAATTCTTGCAGAAAATCTATTATCTTGCGGCTTACGTTTTTCATCGAGCTTAATATTTGAGAGAATCTTAATACGAGCAATAAGAGCATCATGGACCTTTCCAGGCAAAACAATACTTGTATAAAGGACTCCATCAACACGGAATCTAACTCTAACCCTTTCTCTCATTGGCTCAATGTGAACGTCAGATACTCCCCCTTCAATGGCATATCTTAAAATTGTTGCAACAATCTTTGTAACAGGTGCATCTTCAATGATATTTGGAGCACCACCAACGGTTGGAGCCTTTCCTAAGTCCTCCCTATCCTTCATCATCTCAACCTCCTCCGCAGAAAACTCAGTTTCAAGATCATCAAGTGCCTTATTAACTTCACCAGAGAGTCCATTATATGCATTTAATGCCTGAGTAAAATTATCCTCAGAAATGAGGAATATTTTAAATGGCATGTTTGTTTTATTCGAAATAAAATTCAAAGCATCTCTTGCTTCAATATTCTCAGGGTCAACAATTCCAACTTCAAGCGCTCCATCCTGTATTCCTAGTGGAATAATTTTATAGTGAGTTGCTGATTCTTCCGGAATATATTTTAAAACCTCAAAGCTAATCTTTTGCTCATCAATCTCCCTTGTTGGTATTCTTAAGAAATCACTTTTAGCCTTAAGTATAGCAGTTGAGCTAATTTGCTTAGAGCGTAAAACCTCCTCTATTGATTGATTAGAAGTCTTAGCCTCATCTATTATGTAAGGGACATCATCTTTGGATATTACATTTTGTTTTACTAATATATCTAAAAAACTCATTTTTTTAATTTTAATTATCTAGCTCTGGTGGAAGTTGAAGTCCTGGTGCCTGCGGTAGTGGTTGCAGTTGTACCTCTTGTTGAAGTAGCTTTTGTTGTAGCATTCTCATTATTACCCTCATTATCTATATTTGATGAATTTATAGATGATACAGGATCAGAACTTTCATTTAAAGGAACACCAGTTGTTGATGGAATTACAGTACCATTTATATCTTGATAATTATTAGAAGAAGGGCCAACATCCTGTCCTATCGGGGCAAAAGGATTTGGTCTACCAATTAATTGTGGATTAATTCCCTTGTGATTATCAACTAAACCTAAAAATACAGGGTCTTCAAAAAACTTTGTCTTGAGTTCAATATTTCTTATTACAAGCAATTGATCAACGAATGTCTTGGCCAAATCATTATCTGGAATATTTGAACCCGAGCTAGGCACGGCCACAATATTACCTGCCCCATCAACAGTTGTTCTTTGAAGGGTAGCTGAATCCATATCAGGCGAATCTGCCGTGAATATTGTATAGCCAACAAAAGCTGCCACAAGCACTACCACAACTATTATCAGGTATTTAAATTTTTTAAGTGTTTCAAACATATTTTTATTTTAGCCAATAAGTCTGCAATACAATATTAAAATCATACTTATCATCGTCAGACGCACTGAATGATATGTCAGTAACGTCCACCAATCTCAAGTTATCCTCTAAGCTTTGTAGAAATACAATAAATTCATCATAAGTAGTCGTAACACCAAAGGTAAGACCTATTGTTCCATATTTCTTACCATCAGAGCTGACGGTAGCACCATTCCCTGCTACACCAGTTTTACCTGCAGAGCCAATAACTTTAGCACCTCTGATGTCTTGAGAAAGTACTTTGTTCGCAATATGTTGAATATCAATAATCAATCTAACGTTCTCTACCCCATCAGGTAAAAACTTTGATAGATTTTTCAATTGAGTATCATCTATCTTCTTTCTATCAGAAGTTAGTTTTTCTCTTTTAGCACGAAGCTCTTGAGCTTTAGTATTTGCATCCTCCAATCTCTGAAACTCAACTTGTTTTTCCTGAATTAAAGCATAAGTTGGATTAATATAGAATACAAAAGCTGCGATCGTTACGGCTATAAAAAATATTTGAGCAAGAATTTTCATATTATTATTTAAGGATTATTACCTGGCGCTGTTCTATTTGCAGTATCGACCGTAGATCCAGTGGTTGTCGCCTTCACCGTCCTATTATTTGGATCCGACTTAAGTTTATAATAATTCAAGAGTGATGGGTCTATACCAGTTGAAAATGAAAACACAGCTGTTCCATCTGAATTTAAATCAGGATCACTGAATAATATATTCCTGAATACATTTCTAAGCTTTGGATTAGTAAACGCACTAGATTGAAGCGCTACAGCCTCATAACTTTTAGCTTCACCTGACATTGAAATTGAAACCTTGTCTGATCCAGCATTACTGTACTTGAAATTTGAGAATCTAACATTTTTAAGAGTCACGTCACCTATTATCTTAAATAACACAGACGGCGCAACGTGCTGTTTCAACAAAACATCCGCTGAATTAATTCTATTATTCAAATATGTAAACTCTCTAATAGTGTTTTGATCGAATGAATTTCTAAATTTTATCAAACTAGAGTTTATATCAGTGATTTTCTTATCCATTTGCTTATCCCAAAGATACACACCCCCTACCCCAACACAACCAACAATAAATATAAGGAAAGAAATCAGAAAGAATATATTTGAACCAGAACGATATCTAACTGGCTCATTAACAGGTTGCTTAGGTATAAAAGATGATTGGAATTTTGTATCCATAGATTATTTATATATAGTATATCATTAATTGAAATTAAATTGCACCTTATTTTAGAAAGTTTTCCACAATTAAATTTTATTTATAAATTATTTAAATTATGAAATCTCCTGAAGCTTTCTAAGTGCAATACCAACAGCAACCGCAAACTCCAAACCAGCTGTTTGAAGTACTCCCTCCAAGAAAGCGGGAGTCTCAATCTTACTAAACGGATCCCCCATTTCAACATTTGTTTGGAAATTAGCTCTCGCCAACTCCAAAACGCCTTTCATAGCAACGCCACCACCAGTTAAAATTACTTTTGAAATAGTTTTATTAAATCTTTTTTGATAGTTCAACAAAACACTATTTGCCTCTGAAAAGATATAGTCCATAGTAATTGATATTATTTCATATATCTTACGCTCATCCACCTCTCCTAATGTTCCAAGAGACCTCTTCAAATGTTCTGCTCTATCAAAACTAACATTCATACCCTTAGATATACTACTTGTAACCTCTTGGGAGCCACGATTAATAATATGGGATGACTTAATAACACCCCTCTCCAACATATAGATCTTTGTAGTTGCAGCCCCCATATCAAATATCATGACTGGATCAATTTCACCAGATATTAAAGCTCTTGTACTGCTAAACATTTCAATTTCAAAAAAGCCAGTATCCAGACCTGATTCCTTAACAATGGAGCTATATGTATTTAGAACTTCATTGTGAATTGATACAACAAGAACTTGCACCTTATGAGGTGGTGACATTTTTTGTCCATCTTCATCCTCTGTATCAAGAAAATCTAAATCACCATGATCGTCTGGAATCACCCACCAGTCCATAGTAACCTCACTTATTGGAACAGGAATATATTTACGAGCCTCAATTGGAATCATCTCTCTCAATTCAGCATCACTTGCCTTTGGTAATTCCACCAAAGAAACCAGACTGGATTTAAATGGAATTGAAACTCCAGAGGCCAAGCTGGTGACATTAGATTCCTTTATGATATCCCTTATAGCCTCTGCAATTTTCTCTGCAGGCAAATTAACAACTTGCCCGACATCAACTCCTCCGTACGGACCAAGAGCAATCTCACCATAAGTTTCAAGAACGGCCTTGCCACGATGCTTTTTTATTTGTACAACTTTGATAGAAGAAGACCCAATATCAACACCAATTACGCTCTGATTGTTTTCTTTAAAAATTCTTTGGAGAAAATTTGACATAGGTGTGTTATATAAAGATGTTACACAAACGCAACATTATTATCAACAGTATACACTATAAAAATTAAAATATGAAGAATAATTCTATAAAATCATTGTTTTGTTATGGAAATACAGATATCAAAAAGATTATCTGGTCATTAAAGACTAAAAAAGATTTCTATAAATCCCCAGAAAGCCTAGATTTGATGAGGATTTTACATAAGCAAATAGATTTAGGCACAGCAAATAAGGATCACCAAATAAATACAATACTTTTATGTGCTCCCTCATCTTCCTTTTGGCAGAACAAAAAAAGTTATGATCACATGCATGTATTTATTAGGTATTTCACAAAACAGGTAACCAAATTCAATAAGTTAGTAGACTTTGAGGGTAATAAACTCAAAACTACCAACAAAATAAATTACATCCCACATGCGATCATCCCCAGCTTACATAAGGATTCCCAAAAAAATCTAAATAAAGAAGAACGGCAGAAGCAAACCAAGAACGCATATAAACTTAGTAATTATTTTAAATACTATCTAAAACAAATAATCAGAAGGGTTAATCAAAATACATTTAATGATGAGATAGAGATAACAAACACGAGCACAAGCACAAACAACAAACTAAGTTATAGACTGTTAATAATTGACGATGTAAAGACGACAGGCTCGACACTCATAGAATGTGAAAACACAATAAGGGCATATCTAGAAGATATACCCTTATTAGACCCTCAGTGTTTTAGTATAGATTGTTTGACTATAGCCTATGAGGCATAATTGGCAATCTATGTGAATTACACGGTAAATTTCAAACCTTAATTCTCAGTTGACTTAGGGACTCTTGAGCAAGTAAAGCTTACATTAAATGGATCAGAAGATAGAGAAACAGATGAATTTTCAGGATCTTCAACCTTAGTTATACAAGATAGATTATGCTTACCAACAATCACTTTTTTTCCTAAAACACTATTATCAGTATCAACACCATCCAATTTACATTTTGTATAATTTCTAGATTTCTCAGGATCGGTTATTGGATTCCAACTCATTGAACACTTTGATGTATTTTCATCCGCATAAGGCTTATCAAAGGTAACTTTCATCTTAAGTTTAGGCCTCTGACAATTAAGTACAGTGGATATGGGATTATCTTCTCCTTGAATTCCTTTGACACCAGGACATATATCTCCATCGCAAGAAGAAGAACATGTTTTTGTTGACTCACAATAAGTCAACCCACTCTTACAAGAAGCTGTACATGATGCTGAACCAGTAGAACTTTTACAATTCCAAGCCCAAACATCTCTAATATTGGTTTTTTCGCTAAAGTCAGATGAAATCTGACCTGCAAGACATAAATTAGGAGAAGACGCACCCAAACCTTGACCGTCCTCAACTTCAGACACACCACAACCAGCGGAAAATCCACCACAATCACCAGATGGGCAAGTAACATTTATCGCAGGACACTGAGTTTGCTCCAAAACAGTGCCATTCAAAAGAACCTTCAAGTCAATTTGCTTTTCTCCTGGTGTACCATATTTCAAATTACCACTTTTAACAGAAGAGGCTGATGGATCACCATTTTTAAAGTCCCATAAATATGACAATATAGATGAATTTCCAGATGTGGCAAAACTTGCGTCATAACTAAAGCTCTCTTCGACTGATATGGAATATACATTTTCATTCTTACTATTCTTAAATACACAACTCAGAAAACTTGAACAAACTCCACCCCCTTGATTCAATCTCCATTCAGCATTACCTGTTGCACAAGTCATTACATTACTATCCTGACATTGTGATAGTGCTGGAAGCTTAGCTCCTCTGTTAAAGTTAGACGGGTAAGATAACCCGCTGTAATAACACATATTACTATTCCAAGGACCAAGTTCAATTATTTTCATCTGCGCCACCGTATAATCAGATTTCTTACCCGCATGCCCGCTTGAAAATTTCACGGTACAACCACCATCATAAGATCCAGATATGACATTGTATTTTTTAGACGGACTAGAGAAGGTAAGAGATTTTGGTATTCCCTTAGTAAATAAAAACATGTCATATCTTGTACTGACCCAACTTGTACCATTAGAGTCTATTAGAACATAAAACGAATCACCGTTATTTGAAGTTAAATAACTGCATACATTAAGTGAAAGACTCGCTGTTGACCCCCTACTATTATTACCACCAGATGTTCTAGCTGATAAGCTGTAAGAATTTAAACCATTTGAAAATAAAGTATATCTAGGACTAGAACATATAGGAACAGAACTCAAATTGTTTGGAGTATTAAACATTCTCTTAACTTCACTCTCAGGAATGTTTCTGCAGACCGTGGGCGCAACCAAGGAACCCACCTCCTTAATTGTAACCCTAGCATTTGTGAATTTTGATTCCTTACCAACATACTGACTTGTGGCAACTACAGTATCAACACCATCATAAGAAATTGTGTGTACATTACTCTTACGACTATATGGTTGATATGTGTTTGTTTTAGCTGTTCCATAGACAAATTCAGTATAAGCGTATTCTTTGTCTACCCAATCAGAGTTTAGTAAATCAGTTACTATATAAAATTTATTCCCCTTAACCACACTCGGAATACTACTTTTAACTCCAATCTTAGTTCCAGAAACAGTCTTACCTCCTGAAACTATAACACCACCAGCAACAGGCACAGAACCCAAGGTACATGCGCCAAGCGTTGATTCACAATTCCAAACACCTGGAGTACCGTCATCGCAAACCCTTTCCCCTTCTGTGTGGTCATTATTACAACTAACAGCTTGAGTAGTTGTAATTGGCTGGCTACTGCCGTTGTAATTTACCGCATAAGAAGCTTCCACTGTAATTGGTTGAACAATCTTTTTGATAACATAGCTTCCTATAATAGTTTTCTTAGCAGATTCACACGCACTTCTATTGTTACCTCTTATGTCCATACAATCATATGAATTTATTTTTGAAGCAACATAGAATGTAAAATTGTAAACACCAGATGTGTTTGGAACTCTATATTTTTTATCAGAGATTACACTTAGAGTTCTACTTGGAATCATTTTCTCCACAGATATATCAGGTAAACTCCAATCGCTCCAACTATTTTGATCTGGTGGCAATAAATAATACATATTCATAGGTTGTCTTCCTGGATTCTTAAAGTTGAATCCAACACTAAATGTATCACCTGCAGAATAATTGGATACAGAACCAGGTAAAGGTGATGAAACAATGCTTAAACCAGAGAAGCTGGATAAGTTATAACCACCTCCAGACAACACGTCAACGGAACTGAACGCTGAGGCACTATTGAATGTGGATAAAAACATTACAACAAAAGCAATTACGGCTATAGACATCTTTCTTCTAACCTTACTTCCACCTTTTCTAATTAAATAGATCGCAATAATTATTACTATCAATAATAGAATTCCTAATATTGTATACAATAAGTTATTTTCCTTTTCAGGATACATTTCAGATACCTCCATTTGAGAAGGTAAGGTACTTGAGTATGAATCAATCACGGCACCAAGACCGTCCTTAATTTCCGCTGATATATTTAAGTACTCGGCAGAATCACCAGCCTTAACAGGAACACTCACCTGACCATCATATTTACTTAAATCTATTGGTGATGAAATTGAAAATATCTCAATGTCATTTTCATTTCTTATAACAATATCAATAGTTGAGCCATACATTTTTTCATTAATACTTGAATCCTCTGTTTCGCCATATCCTTCATAACTTACATTCAAATTAAATTTTTCATTTTTTGCAACAGAAAACTTATCTGAAGTTATCATCTTTACATTAGAAATCAGACCATTCATTATGAAATCTTTTTTTATAGGACTTATTGATACATCACTAGAACTAGCCTTAAATTCAATTCTTGCCTCATATTTTCCAGGAGAAAGTTTTTCTGTTGGTATATTCAATGTATATTTTCCATTTTTATCCCCATCTTTTAATACCACTTCCCTTGAATCAACAACATCTGGACTATCCTTTTGAAAAACACCCACGGATGCAGATATTGAAGTATTAGATCTTAAATTAAAAGTAGTAGATAAGACGTCACCTGATTCAAGAATCAATCCATAGTCTTTTTCATATGCAATGTCATTTTTCAATATTACTACGTCAAGTGGTTTAATGTTTTTAAACTGAGGCTCACCTTGTATGTATATTGTTTGATAACCCGATGCAACAAGAGTTCCATCCAGTAAATAGACATTGATTATTAGCTTATTGTCACCAGAGACACTTTTTGGTAGACCATATCTAAAGCCTATCTCTCTCTTTGAATCTTCTTTTATGTAAGAGATGGGAGACTTTACAGATTCATCAATCAAGACCCCATCATCTGAACCCTCAATGGATACAGTATAATAGAAGTCTTGCAAGCTGACAGAACTGGTATTTGACAAAGTAAACACGCCAGAGACATCACTACCCACATTGTATGTACTGTTATCAAATTTAATTTGATGGACGTACAATTGCATACTGACATCTTCCTGGATTAGAGTAAGAGCTTCTGCTTTATTTAATTGAATTGTATTAATTAAACAGAAATTAAATAATACAAAACTTAAGAACAGAGTATTTATCAAAAAGTTTTTTTTCATATACTTTAATTATATACCAAATATTATATTTAGGTAATATAAAAAAATAAATCTGTGCTATAGATCAAGTTCTGCAATCAAGTCATGAATCAGTGACTCTATTTGATCCCTTATTTCCGATGTCGCTTCTAAATCCATACCCTTCGGGTCTTCCACTTGCCATAAAATCATTTTGTCACTTTTTTGTAGATAATCTGGAATTGTTTCAGGTTCAGCCATAACCACCGCTCTGTCACAATCTTCCAATATTTCTGGTGTTAATTGAGTTCTAACATTATCCGCTATATCAATTCCAATCAATGAAATTGATTCAATAACATTCTCAGCACCCTTAGTGTCTTTTAACGCAACACCATCCCTACTCTCTCCATCCTTATTTTCAACCAAAGTTCCAGCGGAAGTTGAAATCATGGTGTGATCCATAATATTGTTAAATATAGATTCAGCCATCTGACTTCTTGCGACATTACCTCTGCAGATAAATAATATTTTCATATAAACACACTATCATAATGATTGTGTTTTTTCTAGGAGTCCATATTTAAACTTTATGCTACCGGTTGAGAATTTATATACTCATAAGATTCAACAATCCAACGATCAATATCGTGTCCCTTATCCCAAATACTCCTTACCACATCAAGATATTTAGCATGCTCTGGATATGGATGAATATTTTCAAAATACCTGTTAGACATGAAATCTGATGCTGACATAGCTACTACATCAAATAATTCCGCTAAATCCCAATAAATACCTGTGTTTTCATCTAGTCCGGCAAACATCTTAGAATGCCTCTTGTTGGCATAATCATAGAAAAAGAAGTGCAAAACTTCATGAGCTATTACATAATTTGTACCAGATTTGTGTTTATAAAAAACTTGAAAGGTTTTATTGTGAAGAAATCTTGGATTACAATTTATAATTGACAGATAGCCGGCATATTCCCCTTCTGAAACTTCTGGATCCTTGAATATGCAACTAATATAATCAAAAAAGTCAGATTCATCTTTTCTCCACTCTTTCTGTATAGCCTCTAGTGATGTATTTAAGTCTTCAATGTTTCTTTCATAAAAATCATCAACATAATCACAAATCACTTTCCAATTCTCCTCATCTGATTTGTTATTTTCTTTCAGTATCATCAAATACGGATGATCTCTGAAAATACTTTCAGCAAAATCTATTCCACCAACAGGAGGCTTGTCTAGTCCTAAAAAATCCCAGATCACATGCTTATCAAGTTCCTTATTAAGTTCAAATTTTATTTCTATTTTTTGCATTTAATTATGTTTTATGACATATAAATTCCTCATATATTATATTCAACCATTTTAAGTTGTTTTAGTATAGTATCTATAGATTCAACCGTATCAATAACAATTTCATCCTCCAGCGGTTTCAAAGATAGTTCACCATAATATCTCTCTAATTCATCAAAATCAACAATCAGCTGATTTGGTAAGGGATTTTGCGAGCGTAAGTTAAATCTTTTTTTCCAAAGCTCCCGATCAGAACATGTGACTAGCACAGAAACAAGATGTACATTCCTCTTTTTACACCAGTCTTGAAGTTTTAATACTTCTTCGTCTTTTTGAAAAGGATAATCAAGGACCAATGATACTCCAGAGGACATATTAGATTCTAGTATCTTAAACAAAGAATCATAACTTATCTTACTTCTAACCCCATGATCCTCAATGTATGTGGCAGCTGAATCATATATATCATCTTTTTTAAGTACCGCTAATCTATATTCTTTTGCAAAGGCACCAGAAACAGCACTCTTCCCAACTCCGGGACGTCCTCTAAATAATATGATTGTTGTTTTTTCATTTTCCATTTTAATTGGAATTCACACCGATACTAAATTATCTTGACGGAGACGGAAGGATTCGGTCCTTACAGGACCTGTACAGTCTTCGTATCGCACTCGCCACCTTCAGTGGCTTCGCACGATATACTCAGACTTTTCTCATCCCTCACGGAACTGCTCAAGCAGTTTCCTCGTCTCCTCCGTTCGCTCACTTCATTCGTTCACTGCGGAGACGGAGGGATTCGAACCCTCGGTGCCGTTTAAAGGGCACACCTCTTTAGCAAAGAGGCACGTTAGACCACTCCGACACGTCTCCAGTACTATCAAGATAGCATAATTTTATAGCTTTCGCCATGAGACTTGACAGTATGTTTTGCATCGTATATCATTCAAACATGCATTTGAATGAATTAGCAAAATTAATGCGTACAGCCGGAGATGAAAGTAGATTAAAAATCCTATGTATTATTTTCAATAAAAAGAAAGTATGCGTTGGAGAAATGGCGGAAGAGTTAAAAATGAGTATCGCCATTGTGTCACACCATCTTCAAGTTATGTCAAAAGAAAAACTTGTGATTGCCACACGTGAAGGAAAAAGAATTTGGTATGAAATACCAAAAGACCCTTTCGTTAAAGATCTTAAGAACTTCATTTGCAAACATAAATAGCTGTCAATTTAATATAATTAAATAATAATCAAAAAATATGAATACAAACAATAAGAAAGTTACCGTATACTCAACACCAACATGTCCATTCTGCGTCTACGCAAAAGATTATTTTAAACAAAATAATGTTCCTTTTGAGGATATAGATGTGACAAAGGACCAAGCTAAAGCAAAAGAAATGGTAGAGAAAAGTGGACAAATGGGTGTACCTGTAATTGAAATAGGTAGTGATATCGTTATAGGATTTCAACCAGAGGTATTTGAGGAACTATTACAGAAAGAAGCGTAGGACATAAGTGGTAGTGGTAAGTGAAGTGGGGCTTTAAATATTGTAAATCTATTTCCAATCTATCTCCCCTAATCCCTTATCTCTCAAATACTTATTGGTCTTACTAAAATGCTTGGAACCAAAGAATCCATTATAAGCAGAAAATGGCGAAGGATGTTGAGCTTCAAGAACCAAGTGTCTAGCTCTATCAATCTTCTCGCCTTTTTTCTTTGCATAATTTCCCCATAGGATAAATACTATATTCTCCTTCTCATGTGACAGCTTCTCAATCACTGAATCTGTAAATTCCTCCCACCCCTTTTTCTGATGAGAACCAGGTGTGTTTGCACGTACGGTTAATGTAGCATTTAAAAGTAAAATACCTTGTTTTGCCCATCGTGAAAGATCACCATTCCTATCTGGCGCAAAACCTAAATCGCTTTCAATTTCTTTAAAGATGTTTTGCAGAGATGGAGGTATGGTAATTTCTGGTTGCCCCTCTCCCCCAACCGCAAAGCAAAGGCCGTTCGCTTGACCCTGACCATGATATGGATCCTGTCCAATAATCACCACCTTAGTATCTTGAAATGGACAGAGCTCAAATGCCCTGAAAACGTTTTGAGGTTTTGGATAAACAACCCCGGTCTTATATTCTTCCTTAACAAAATTAGACAAGTCTTTGAAATAGGACCTGGAAAACTCATTGTTAAGTACCGCCTTCCAAGATTCCTCAATTTTTACATTCTTTTGCTCCATTCCCCGTATTATAGGGGTAAATGAAAAATTTTGAAATATTCAAAATATACGATATACTGCCCTTTGTACGGAGGATTGGATGAGTGGCTTAAATCAACAGTTTACTAAACTGTCGGCTTGGAAACAGGCCCGTGAGTTCGAATCTCACATCCTCCGCAAAATAAGGAGCGCAGCGACTATATTTTGCGAGAGTGCAGAATAGATTTCGAAGCAATCGCGATTCTGCCTCCGCAAAAACAAGTCTAATATGGAATCAATCTTCCCAGAAAAATTAAAGAGGGGTGATAAAATTGTGGTGATAGCACCATCTGATTCAATGAACTTTATATCTGAAAATGTAAAGATTATTGCACGTGAGAGATTTACTGAAATGGGCTTAGAAGTTTCTTTTGGTAAAAATGCCAATGAGGTGAATGAATTTGATTCTTCAAGTATAGAGTCAAGAATTAATGATTTGCACGATGCTTTTTTGGATAAAAATATCAAAGGGATATTTACAGCTTTTGGAGGATTTAATTCTAATCAACTACTTCGTTATATAGATTGGGATATTGTAAGAAATAATCCAAAGATATTTGTGGGCTATTCAGACATAACAGCATTGCAAAATGCCATCTATGCAAAAACTGGGTTAGTTACATATTCCGGACCAGACTATTCAACCTTTGGACAGAAACTGTATTTTGACTATACACTAGAATATTTTAAAAAATGTATATTAAATAAAGAAGAATTTACTGTTGTACCAAGTGAGTCATGGAGTGACGATGGCTGGTTTCCTGAACAAGAAAAGCGAAAACTATTTACAAATGATGGATGGTGGGTAATAAACAAAGGTTCAGCAACAGGAAAAATTCTCGGAGCGAACCTTTGTACCTTCAATCTTCTTCAGGGAACAGAATTCTTTCCAGATATATCTGGTGCCATTTTGTTTTTAGAAGATGATAGCGACTCCAAGGTAGTTAATTTTGAACGTGATCTACAATCCATTATTCATCTTCCAAATTTTAATGAAGTAAAAGGTATTGTTATAGGACGTTTTCAAAACGCAAGTGTAATAAAAATTGACCAATTGATAAAAATAGTCAAAACAAAAAAAGAATTATCTAATATTCCCATATTGGCAAATGTAGACTTCGGACACACAGACCCTATGATTACATTCCCTATTGGTGGAGATGTGGAATTAATTATTTCTGATAAAGAAAAAGTTTTAAGAATAGGTAAACATTAAAACAATCCATGATTTACAAACTCAAAAAAGTACTGTTCATCTGCAAAGGTAATTGGTTCAGAAGCCAGATGGCCGCTGCTATTTATAATAAACTAACCAATTCAAACAATGCAGATTCTGTTGGAACCTACACTGGTGCACCCGATGAGCCAGAAGGACAAATTCTTGAAAATCTATTCAAGACACCCCACTTCTTTGAAATAATGGAACAGAACAGTATGAATGTACGTAAAAATTCCACAAAACGTCTCCAACCACAAATGCTTAATGAATACGATTTTGTAATATCAATGGCAGAAGAACCATATATTCCTGATTTTCTTAAAAATGACGAGAAAGTGATTCGGTGGAATATTGATAACCCAACCTTTGTCGATGAAAAAATAGCAAAAGATACTTATGAAAAGATTTATATTTTGGTGAATCAACTAATCATTGAAAATAAGTACATACACGGAGCCCGCAACTGTTGACATCCCTAAAGTTTTTGCTAAACTATGAATACAAATCGACATTAGTCGCAACCCCAATCTTCCTCAAGGAGCTTGGGGATTAAATTTGTAATACTTTTTATAATTTTGTCATATTCAGTATTGCCGATTCTACCCATTCTTAGACCCAATCTCTTTATGTCATAGAGTCTTAGGTGTGAAATCATAACTGAATTAACAAGACCCTTAAATTCAACTTGAATATAATAATCATTATTCTTATTTTTACTAGTCATCGGAATTCCCCGGAACAAGTTTGAACTAAACTTTTTAAATATTAATACAGGCCTAGAAAACAAATCGTTTTTACCATTTTCTTCATCTCCAATGTTTATTCCAATGGAACACCAAAAAACATCCCTCTCTCTGGTTAGGGGAAGTCCGATCCTTTTATCTAGGATTTCTTTCTTGATCGACCATTTTTCAAATTCTTTCTCCATCCAAACAATCTAACAAACCAACCCCAAATTTTTCATAAATATTTTCTAAAGATTTGCCAAAGTTTTTCTAAACCAACTTTGTAGTACAATGCGTGCACTTTTACCCCTGCCTATACAAAGACTCTCTTCAAGTCTATACTTACAAAATGAAAATTCAAATATCTTCAGCTCCAAGCGAAATAGACGCTTCAATTATCAAAGGATATCTAGATGGTGCCGGAATACCTGCAACCATTGCTCCAGATAATAACAACTTTTCCTTAAGTCTTAATGTCTCAAAAGGACCAAATGTAACTTATGTAATTTTTGTAGATGAAGAAAAAGCAGAAGAAGCAAAGAAGTTATTGATGGAAATGCAAGGTAAATGACCAGAGTTCTAGGTATACTTGACATATATACCATATATATATAAGATATATATACAAACATGAACACACAAGTAATATTTAACATAGATAAAAGGCTTAAGGATCAAGCTATGAAGAAAGCTCAGATGCAAGGGCTTCCTTTTGGTGTGATTCTTAAACTCGCAACACAAGCTTTCGTAGATGGATCACTTTGCGTTGGATTATTTTCAAAAGAAGAATTTAACACCAATTCAAGAAAACGCATTGAGGGTGCGGTGAAAGACATAAAGGAAAAGAAGAACCTATCCCCTCGTTTTTCATCTACAAAAGAAGCCGTTGCATATCTCAAGAACTAAATCTTGAATGCAAATTACCTTTCATAAACAATTCAAAAAAAGATTTGATAAATTGCCTAAGAAAATAAAGGATCATTTTTACAGTAGATTAGATTTATTAATAAAGGATAAGGATCATATACAATTAAATAATCATTCTGTAGATAAAGCATTTAATGAATGTAGGAGTATTAATGTGACTGGAGATTATCGAGCTATATTTAAAGAGGAACCAAACTTGATCATCTTTATAGATATCGGCACTCATTCAGAATTATATTGATGAATTTGTTCAATCAAAAACGTTTATTGTTTATATAAAAAAAAAGGGGGGGGTGACAGTTTGTCCCCACCCTTAACCAATACTTATTATTTTTGAGTACCAACTTCAGTTGTACGATTTTCTCGTACAACTACCCCTTTCGTGTTTAAGGCATGTTCCTAAACCAACTTCGTAGTACAATGCGCGCACCTTGTGGCTTCAAGTGGAATCTCGCTAAAACACTCCGGACACTTCTTGGTTGTAGGATCAGCTGGAACCTTATCCCTCTTTGATCTTGTAACAAGTGAATTTATTGGAACTACCACAAAGAAATATATAGCAAAAGCAATTATCAAAAATGAAACAAGAGCATTTATAAAATCGCCAATCATAAACTTACTATCATTTATTGTAAAGAAAAGTCCTGAGAAATCTGGCACCTTTGCAATTGCACCAATTAATGGAGTTAAGATATCCTTAACTAACGCCTCCACAATCTTTCCAAAGGCCGCTCCAATCACAACTCCAACAGCCAAGTCCACCACATTTCCTCTCAAGATAAATTGTTTAAATCCTTTTAACATATTTGATTATATTTATATTTTAATAACTTAATGTCTATTATACCACCGACCTTTAAATTAAGATCTAAACTCTATATCAAAACTATACATCCCCATTCCACATGTTCCTTGAAGTACACCAGCTGTTGATGTGCCAGCGTCAAAATCTGTGACCCCAGTTTGAGGTAGGGACTGGCTAACATTCAAGCTTGGTATTCTTATAAACGATGAACAGTCAAAAGTCCCATTCGTTTTAACTCTTACTACGGTAGGTATTCCCGCCTTAGCTATACTCTTCCCCGGCTTATATCCTCCCTTTGCGGTAATTTCAACAATCTGCTTTCCATCAACAATTACAACGTTAGATGAAATCCCTCCAGCCAAAACACCATCTTGAGTATTTACTTCACCATTCCCTTGCATAGAGAGAATGAGTGCTACTAATACAAGCACTACCGCGACCGTAATTGCTATATAAGTTTGTTTCATAAATATTTATTAAAAATTAAAAACTGGTGGAATAATACCAACCGCAACCAAACTGTTTATTAAATTCAAAACCGCAAACATAATCACAATAAGCCCTGCGGTTTTGAAGAACACTCCTTTCTTTGCACTTTTTACGACACTAAATGAACTAAAACTAATAAGCGCAAGGACTGGAAGCGTACCTAATGCAAATGAGAGCATCGTTAAACCTCCCCCAATAAAACCTCCTGTAGTTAATGAATATAATTGCATTGACTGAGTGAATCCACAAGGCAGGAAAAAAGTTGCAATACCAACAAGAAGTGGAGTTAGTGTGTGATTCAACTTTGTTACACCTTGCGCGTGCTTTGAAATAAATCTAGGCATTCCAATTTGCATTCTTTTAGCCCAAGGAAAGACATCTAGCAAATTTATTCCCAACACCAACATCACAAGAGCAATAATTATACCTAGTATAAATGTAGCTGAAACACTCAAGGTAAACGCACTACCTAACATTCCAATAACTCCACCTAAAACAAAGAATGAAACCAGTCTTCCTCCGTGGAACATTAATTGTGGTTTAATTCTATCCCCCTCTCTGGCAAAGGTAGCAGACATTGAAAGAAGTAGTCCTCCAACGACAGCCATACAAGATGAAAGTGACGCAATGATTCCAATTGCAAACGCAGTTCCATACGTTGTACCGTCTGACCCAACAAGATTTACAAGACCTGCTTTTTGAAGTAGCAAGAATAAGACCAAAAAAACCAAAGTAATTGGAACAGCAATTTTAAAATCAGACCATTTATTTAATTTTGAATCTCCAACAACCACCCCCCTTTCTGTAGAAATCTTGTACCCATGTTTCTCAACAAGCAAAGATAACTCCCTCGCAATATACTCTTCGCTCTTATCTTTAAAATCACCAACAACCTCAATACAACCCCCACTCAAATCCACAATAGTGCGCTCAACCAGAGAGTGATCATTTAGTTCAGACTCTATTAAAAGTACACAGGACTTACAGTGCATACCTTGAACATAAAATTTGTATTTTTTTAATTGATTATTCATATTATTTTAATTTCTTGGTTTTTAATCGAAGAGAATTTGTAACAACTGATACACTACTTCCTGCCATCGCAAGTCCTGCAAAAACAGGATTAAGAATTATTCCCCAGATTGGATAGAGTAATCCCGCAGCGATAGGAATTCCAATAATATTATAAATAAATGCCCAGAAAAGATTTTGTTTTATTGTTCTCATAGTTGAACGAGATAAATCAAAAGCTTGAGATAATTTATTTAAGTCACCATGAAGTAGTGTTATTCCAGCTGACTCAATTGCAATATCAGTTCCAGTTGCCATTGCAATTCCAACATCAGCCATTACAAGCGCAGGAGCATCATTTATTCCATCGCCAACCATGGCAACCTTTGCGCCTGCATTTTGAAGTTCTTTAATTTTTTCCGATTTCTCCGCAGGCATCACTTCTGAAATTACATCATCAATGTCAGCCTGCTTTGCAATATAGTGTGCCGCCAGATGATTATCTCCTGTTAGCATTACAACTTTTATTCCACTTTTGTGAAGTTTAGCAACCGCCTCTTTTGCTCCATCTTTTAGTGTATCGCTAAGTGCAATGATTCCTATCTTTTTTGAATCAACTTCAACAATTACAACCGTCTTACCTTGTCCCTGCAATTCTTTTATTTGATTATCTTCATCAGCAGCAGCGTCTGGTTTATGAACATAAATTATTTTCCTATCAATTTCTCCCCTAACCCCAACTCCTTCAAGCGCAGAGAAGTTTTCAACTTTCAAAAGAACAACGCCAGAATTTTCAGTATGATTAACTACAGCCTCAGCAAGCGGATGTTCAGAAAGTTTTTCAACACTTCCTGCAAACTGCAGAATTTGTTTATCGGTATATTCTTTATTTAAAACAATTACGTCCGTCACTTCAGGCTTACCTTTTGTAATCGTCCCTGTCTTATCAAGAACAACAGTATCCACCTTACTTAATTTATCCAGCGCCTCAGCATTCTTAACCAATATTCCATACTCCGCCCCCTTTCCAACCCCAACAATGATTGCAGTGGGAGTCGCAAGTCCAAGAGCACATGGACATGCAATAACTAGAATTCCAACGAAAGATAAGATTCCATAAGACAATGCAAGAGAAAATCCAAGAAAGGCTGTGCCGACAGTGAGCCATAATATAATAGTTAGAACTGCAATTGCTAAAACTATCGGAACAAAAAAGCTAGAAATTTTATCAGCCAATGCTTGAATTGGAGCTTTTGAACCTTGCGCCTCTTCTACCATTTTTATAATCTGAGAAAGAAGCGTGTCTGATCCAACCTTAGTTGCAGTGAATCTAAAATTTCCCTGCTTATTAATAGTTGCTCCAACAACCATCTCCCCCACTGTCTTATCAACCGGAATTGATTCTCCTGTAATCATTGACTCATCAATAGAAGTTGACCCCTCAATAATTACTCCATCAACTGGAATCTTTGCGCCGGGTTTAACAATTATAACTTCCCCCACCCTTACCTCACTTATTGAAATCTCAATTTCATGTCCGTCTCTTATAACAAGCGCAGTCTTTGCTTGGAGTCCAAGGAGTTTTTCAATTGCTAAACCAGTTTGTGATTTAGAACGAGCTTCCAAGTATTTTCCAAAAATCACGAAGCCAATCACAACTATTGTCACATCAAAATATGTATAGTCAGGCAAATTCAAGGCCAGAGCTGTCGATGGAAATAATGTTACAAACACACTATATATGTATGCGGTCAGCGTTCCAATTCCAATCAATGTATCCATGTTAGCAGTCCTGTGTTTAATAAACCTAACAACTCCTTGCAAAAATGGTTGGCCAATCCAAAAAAGAACAACTGTTGCAAGTATCATTGAAATGGTGTTCAAGATGGACATTGGTATGGGTAGATTTGGAATTGAAATAAATATTTTTGACGATATATCCCACATCATCAACACAAAGACCATGAGTGCGATAGGTAAAACAAACTGAGTTTTTGCTTTCATTTCCATCAATTCATCATTCTTTCCACCCAAAGACCGAGCCTCTACCTGATCAACAAAAGAATATCCAAGCTTCTGAATTTCTTCATTCATATCCTTAATTGAAATCCTTTTATCATCAAACTCCACCCCCGCTTTTTCAGTTGCAAAATTAACATTAACACTTTCAATTCCCTCAAGCTTTGAAATCTTCTTTTCTATGATACTTGCACAACTCACACAGTGCATCCCCTTAATTTTTAATGTTTGTTTTATCATTATAGATATTAAATGTTATACCACTGACTCCTCCAGTCTTTAAATATTTTTAATGTAGTAGTCAAAAAAGTTTCCACATCATCTGCATTATTTAGAATCTCCGTCCTACTTGATTTTGTCTTTACCTCTTTTGTCATCAATAACCCTGCATCATGATGAGCGATTAATGCATTTAGAAAACGAAGGTCAAACTTATCATCGTAACTCCCAAGATTTGAAACAATAGGATCTTTAACTTGTTTTGTATCTCCATACCAATTCTTCTTCCAAGTATAAAGCTCCTCTATTGCCTTAGGCTCATCATTTAATATCTTTAGAGATAAGTCCTTCATATCCTGTCTTGTAGTCTTTTGATCTGCCTGCTGTGCCAGAAGCATTGCTCCCCTATGGTGAGAAATCATGGCGTTTATATACCTTAGATCAAGATTCCTATCTGCCCTACCAAGATCCATAGTAGCCTTATCAAACATACTACTTCTATAATCTGGAGTTAATGAATATCCAATACTCAAACCTAATACGCCGGAGACGATAATTAAAGATACGGAGAGTGGTAATGATATTTTTGACATGGGAATATTTTTTAATTTTTATTTACGTTTTAATTTATAAACCTTTAATATTTCTGCTTTTGCTTTTTCAGTTTGACCTTCTGCAACCTGCTTCAACACACAGTGACCAAGATGATGTTCAAGTAATAAATCTTCCACATTAGATAGGCCTTGTTTAACAGCGGAGGTTTGAGTAATGACATCAATACAATATGTATCCTTCTCAATCATCTGATGAAGACCTCTGATTTGTCCTTCAATTAATTTAAGACGACGGAGGATCTGATACTTTTTTTCATCCTTAACCTTCACTCCCGCTCCACTATTATTAACAATAGGTTTTCCATGACAATCTTTTATCTCCTTTTTTGCGTTTTTCATAATTATTATTGTATACCCCCTAGGGGGTATAGTCAATGCCTGTACAAAAAAAAGACCCTGCGTTGCAAGCGCAGAGCCTAGTAAGGATTGGAACCTTTTGGAATGAAGTCAGATGGAACCTCAATGTAGCCAGAATGTTTGTCCGACTCCGGAGTGCGATGCCTCCGAAATGGACCTTTACACATGTCATAAATTGGACAAATATCTTTCATATCTCTCCCGGCACAGTGTGTACACATGGATTTACCTAAAATCCAAGTGGCGTTCGCTGCACCAGGGACGTCTTTGAACCCAGAAAAAAGCTTCCTCATATTTGGACGGAGTAATCGTTCAAGGACTCTAAACTTTATTATCCCCTCACCCTTTAATACTCCAGTAGAAGTTGCGATAGACTGGACCCATACATCAATTGGAATCAGGTCATCAAACTGAAGGTCTGTGAGTTCAGAGAGAAACATTGCAAGTAGCGTGAAAATCTTTTCCTTCGCGCCTGGAAACGGAAGGTCAATTCCCCGCAACTTAGCAATCCTTCTCGCCTTAATCAAAAGATCATCAATATTACCGACACCATTATAAATAGCGAATGGATCGCCATTAAACAGTTCGTCAAGATGCCTCTTCTTCTCCAGAAATAGAGCGATATCTCCAACAGGTACAGCAATCTTGTAAGTTCGGAAAAGTCTTTCCATCTTACGATGAGATGGGTAGTAGCCTTGAATAAAAAGCTTCTTATTTCGATTAAACATTCTTGCAAAATTCCTGTATAACATTGTGCTGTTAGTCCTCCTATCAGAGAGAGCTACCAGCGTAAGCCAGTACAAATGGTCCCTGTTACCGACTTTGACACACTTTGGGTAGTAGATTCTTTGGGGGCCAAGATTATCAGCGTGAGTATCAGCGAAGCCATGTGACCTAGCTTTATACGCAGAAAAAATTTGTCCAAAGACCTCCTTGAAACGTTCTTCATCAATTGTAATCATGATTCACCTCCTTGGTGGTTATGGTTTAAAATCAAAGTTTTGACACGTACATGTCTACTGAGACTCTACTATAAAGCCTTAAAATGTAAAGATGGATCAATATAGTCTCAAGAGCCTAACTTATACTAGAATACAGTGATGTGCTAAACTTAAATAAACCAACCATGAGAAAAAACCAACTTACAGTCACCGTAAATGATAGTATGCAAAAGCATTATCAATACACTCTAACGGAATCTGCTGGAAAAAACTTTGACCAAGATTTTAGACCACAGCTAACTCCAAAGGAAATGCTTGAGATGGGAGTCTTTGGCGGAAAATATATGACCGATTGTCAGGACGAGTTTCCAAAAGATTGGTATAAAAATGCAAAGCTTTCCCCCACCAAGCGAGATGCAAAAATTAATTATTATAAAGTTAATGCCAGTCAACCACTTTCTGTCTGGAGAAAAAATGGATGGATTTATAAAGAAGACCCAAGAGGTTGGTTTCAATGGTACTGCAGGTATTACATGGGGCGAAGAATTCCTGATGAAGACAGAAGACAAATTAAGCGATGGATTGCAATGAGACGCCATATCTCCCAAATTCAAAACAATTGCCGTGCAGGTGACTTTAGTTGTCACACCAGACAAAGACAAGCTGTGCTTCACTGGGCATATGATAGTAGGAAGTTTTAACACCCACCCTACAGGTATTCGACCTTCCTTAAGAAGAATCTTTTAACATACTCCATATATTTTCCTTATTCTCTTCACTTTTTCTTCATAAAACCACACTCCCCTTTGATATGCTAAACTTATAGTATCAAAGCATATGCCTGAAAAACCAAATTCAAACAATCTTAAATTTACAGAACACCCCCTTTCATCGGTGATTAGAATTCATCCTGATCAGGTTTCGCATCTCAAAAAATTAAATCTCTTCACAATTGGGGACATATTAAGACACTACCCCATAAGATATGGGGGTGGATCGGAAGCTCAATATATCAATCAATTAACAGTAGGACAAAATGCTACAGTCTATGGAAGAATCGGAAAATTAAAAACAGGAAAAAGTTTCAAAAGCAAAACCGCTATGGCTGAGGGAGTTATAACGGACGATACAGGAAATCTAAAAGTCGTTTGGCTTCATCAACCGTATATCGCAAAATTAATTCAAGAAGGCAGTCTGGTAAAGGCGACAGGTAAAGTAACCAAGCGTGGGGACTATCTTGGAATGCTCAATCCAGAAATTGAATCCGTTGGAGTTTTACCAAATCAAATTGGCAATAATCTTTTTGCGGGAACAGAAGCACCAATTGAGCATTTCTCGCCTGTCTATCCTGAGACAAAGGGAGTAACTTCAAAATGGATTTATCACACACTTCAAAGAATCTTTAAGAATCCTCTATTTGAAACAATTGAAGATCCAATTCCAGTAGATATCTTAAAGAAATATAATCTACCATCTCTTAAGAGTGCATTAATTTGGATTCATACTCCACAAAAGGAAACCGATGCGCAAGTAGCAAGAAAAAGGTTTTCATTTGAAGAAGTGTTTTATATTCAAATTAAAAATCAACAAGTAAGAGCTTCTGCGCAAAAGGAGAAGGCGTATGTAATTGAACCATCGTCAAAGACTTTAAAAGAATTTACAGATAGATTCCCTTTTTCAATGACTTCGTCGCAACAAAAATCAACTGAAGACATTTTGAATGATTTCAAGAAAGGTACACCAATGTCTCGCCTTCTTGAAGGAGATGTAGGATCGGGAAAAACTGCAGTTGCTGCAACAACTGCATATGGCGTTGTAACAACAAGACCAAAGAACAAAAATTCAAAGGTACAAGACTATGGCAATTTGCAAGTCGCATATATGGCACCAACTGAAATTCTTGCAAAGCAACACTTTGAATCATTTATTCAATATTTCAAACACATGCCAATTTCTATTGGCTTTATAAGCGGAACGGGGTGCAGAAAGTTTCCATCAAAGGTACAGAATCGCGGAGTGGATGGTAATAGTGGTTGGACCGATATTTCCAGATCACAATTATTAAAATGGGTAGAAAGTGGTGAGATTGCAATCTTAATTGGAACACACGCCCTGATTCAAAAATCCGTAAAATTCAAAGACCTAGCGTATGTCATCATTGACGAGCAACACCGTTTTGGTACAGCACAAAGACAAAAACTCGCGCGCAAACATGACATTGTCCCCCATCTCCTATCCATGACTGCAACACCAATTCCAAGAACCTTGGCGCTCACTCTATATGGTGACTTAGATCTATCACTAATTGATCAGATGCCAACAGGAAGAAAACCTATCATCACAGAAATTATTACGGAGCCAAAAAGAGAAGCTGTATATGAGAAAATTAGAAAGGAATTAAAAGACGGCAGACAGGTTTATGTAATATGTCCAAGAATTGAAGAAGCGGATCCTGACAAGGAACAAGCACTCAACGTCAAGTCAGTTGTAGAGGAAGCAAAAAGATTAAAAGAAAGTGTTTTTCAAGATTGGAATATTGATATATTACATAGCAAAATGAAACCAAAGGAGAAGGATGAGATTATGATGCAATTTGAAAAGAAAGAAATCGATATTCTTGTTGCAACAAGTGTTGTTGAGGTTGGAGTGAATGTTCCAAATGCAACAATAATTTTAATTGAAGGAGCTGAGCGATTTGGACTATCGCAACTTCATCAATTACGCGGACGTGTTATTAGAGGTAATCATCAAGCATATTGTTATGTCCTTAGCGATAGCAAAAGTAGCAAGACGGTGGAGAGACTTAAGGCATTGAATACCGCAAAGAACGGTTTTGAATTATCTGAAATGGATTTGAAACTGAGGGGTGCAGGAGAACTGTACGGTGGCAAGCAATGGGGTATTACTGACATTGGCATGGAAGCAATTAAAAATATAAAAATGGTGGAGGCCGCAAGAAATGAAGCACAGATATTGGTCAAAGAAGATCAAACCCTAAGCTCCTTCCCTATTTTGAAAGAGATGATGGATACAAAGAGAGAGATACATTTTGAATAAATTTTTTCTTGGGTGCATAAAAACAATTTTACAGACGTTCAAACCGCCGGCCCCTTTCGGGAACCGGCGGACGTGACACACATGATATGTGTCGGGGGGGGTGACTAATCATCATTTATGTGCACCCAATAATCTTCTACTCGTGGCTTATCGGTGTGCCGCCTAGCTCTTTCCATAGCCTCGCGCAGGGCTTCTAAGCGCATCTTACTTTCCAATTGATTTTGTAATTCTGCAGTCGCAGCACGACAGGATTGAAGGCGATTCATCAGCTCAACTGACTTAGACCATCGCTGCCTAATGAATCTTGCACTTACAATCATGTCAATTACATCAGTAGAAGCACTGGAAACAATAACGACAGCATCCTCGTCATCAAGAGCTAACCTCATTGAGGAGTCTTGAAGTACTGCATATGTATCGTGATGTACAGGGAAGATTTCCCCTTCATCGCTTCGAACAAAATGACGTACGATTTCATTATGTCCAAAGAGTTTGCCAGATAAACAACATGGATTCATGGAATTTTATAGGGTTGAAGTTTAGAACATACAAAATTAGTGAACACCACTGAATTTTGCTCCATCAATACTATAAAACACTTTATCACAAAACGCAAGACAGTGAAATGTCTTGCGTTGAACCTAACTATAGTTGTACCTCCCACTCAAAAAGATTCTATCTGTGCGAGCACTAGGATTCGAACCTAGGACCGGTCGTGTATAAGACGACTGCTCTACCAACTGAGCTATGCTCGCATGTGTCCCATATTACACCAGTTTTGTTTTTTAGAAAAGGGTCTAATATGGAACAAATAATTTACAATATTAACCTTAGATAACCTCCGACTTCTTCTTTGGCACAATCCCGTTAGCAACCAATATTGCGTCAAACTCTGCTTGCTCCAATGTTTCTTTATCAATCAAGGCAATTGAAATTGCATCCAAGACTTTGCGCTTTTCTGTAATAACATCAAGTGCAATCTTGTATGAATCGTTCATTATTTTTGAAATCTCTTGATCAATCACGGCGCCAGTTGAAGCAGAATACTCTTGTTCCCCCACACCTCTCCCTGACATTGCGCGTCCATTTCCTTCAAGTGCAATAGGACCAATCTTATCTGACATACCATATTTAGTAACCATGTCGCGAGCTAAAGCTGAAGCAACTTGCAAATCATTTGATGATCCAGTAGTTAATTCATCAAAGATATGTTTCTCAACTACATAACCACCAAGAGACACAACAATGTCATCTAAGAATTCCTTTTTGGATTGCAACTTCTTGTCTTCAATTGGAAGCTTCATGGTGTAACCCGCTGCACGCCCACGAGAAATAATTGAAACCTTGTGAACTGGATCAGCATGAGGAAGAACAGATGCAAGTAAAGCGTGCCCCGCTTCGTGATATGCAGTTAATTCCTTTTCTTTCTTTCCAAGCAAGTGACTCTTTCTCTCAGGGCCCAACAATACTTTCTCAATTGATCTAATCAAATCATATTGAGCAACCTTCTTTCTATCTTCTCTTGCTGCAAGAATAGCAGCTTCATTAACCAATGAATGAAGATCAGCACCAGATAGCCCTGGAGTACGAGATGCAATTACATCCAAATTAACATCCTCTGCTAGTGGCTTGTTTTTTGTATGCACCTCAAGAATTGCAAACCTATCCTTTCTATCAGGTAGATCAATTACAACTCTTCTATCAAATCTTCCAGGACGAAGAAGTGCGGGGTCTAACACATCCGGTCTGTTTGTTGCAGCCATCATGATAACTTTTTCATTTGGCTCAAATCCGTCCATCTCAACAAGGATTTGATTCAATGTTTGTTCACGCTCATCATTTCCTCCACCAAAACCAGTTCCTCTAACGCGTCCAACGGCGTCAATTTCATCGATAAAAATAATTGCGGGCGCAGATGCCTTTGCCAGCTTAAATAGGTCTCTAACACGAGATGCCCCAACACCAACAAACATTTCAACAAACTCAGCACCAGATACTGAGAAGAACGCAACACCGGCCTCCCCTGCTACAGCACGTGCCAAAAGAGTTTTTCCAGTTCCAGGTGAACCAGTTAACAATATTCCCTTTGGAATTCTTGCACCGATATTTATAAACTTCTCAGGATTTTTTAGGAAATCCACAATCTCAGCGAGCTCTTGCTTTGCTTCTTTTGCTCCAGCAACATCTTTAAATGTAACTTTTGTCTTTGTATCATCTGGAGAAATCATACGAGCTCTAGTTTGACCAAAACTCATCGCTTGCACATTTGCGCTTCTCGCTTGTCTTGATAAAAACCAAATTATAAAAATCAAAAATAGAATTGGTAGTGCAAAAGGAAGAATGTTATTAACCCAAAACCAAGCACCCCTATCATCCTTATTTTCAATTTTAACTTGAGATAATTTTACTGGATCAACTCCAAGATTTTTTAATGAATCAGAAAGAGAGCTCTGTGCTTCTTTTTGTGTAGTCTTTTTCAAAACACCAGCTGTTGTGGTTGAAGATGACGCAGAAGATGAACTGGGAGACAATTCAGAGGAGGTAGTTCCTGTTATTGGATTTAGATTTGAAGATGAAGATGTTCCATTCAAAACATTTGTTGAAGATGCGAATGCTGATTCAAGATATTCTATATCAACCTTATCTCCTGAAACTTCAACCTTTGCTACCCTACCAGCATTAATATCAGTTGCTAGCTCAGAAAGACTTATCTCCTTTATTTGTTCGGGACTTGTATAGAACAAAACATACATACTTATAATAGCTACAAATATTAAGAAAGTAGCAAAAAAGTTATTCAAGATTAAAGCACCAACACCCTGTTGTTTCTTTGGAGGTTTTGGCATCTTTGAACCCTTCAAATCCTTTGACCCTTTTGTGTTAATTTCAGGCTTATTTTCTATCCCCTTTTCAGCCTCATTTTGATGATTATTTGAAATATTGTTGTCTTTTGTCATGTGGGGAAAGTATACACAAATAATGGGTAAAATAAAAGTTTTTATAGCCATTTCTTCAAATATAGATGCATTATAGACATAAAAGCCCTATATTTTGAAAAAGACTAGATTTATGTTTAAAACATTGACGAAATAGAAAAAACGTGCGAAACTATTACTCCCTTAGGTGGGTATTTAGAGCAATGTAGCCAGCATTGTCAAGGAGGATACGCCAAAACATTCCTGATCTAAATAGATTATCCAACTATAATTGAGCCGCCCAGCCGCGCACTTGAATTTGATAACATCAACAAGTTAACTCAAGATAGGGGTGACTAAGAGATCACCTGGATAAATCACAATAGAAGAGTGATGTGTGATTCTGATCCATATATCAGACGCCTAACACATAAGTCCGCCGGTATACGCTAACAAGTCGTATATAAAAGGGAATGGGGGGACTGTACAACAATTAAGTATGATAGGCATAATGGCTTGTTTCTGTGCCCTGCACTATCAACGTTGTATTAATGGTCGGAAGACCACGCTTCTAGGCCACCCGCAAAATGCGCGGGTGGCCTGTTTTTTTTCTCATTTTTCTGATCACTTATAAATAGCACAAGCACAGTCTCCCCTTCTCTTCTCAAGAATTCCATTATTATCAAAAAAGATATATACTTATAAAAATAAATTTGGACCATTACCGGTCTAATACAAGAATAAAATGGCCACAAAGACACTCGTAAAAAATCAAAAAGTTTTCTTCAATTATGAAATAACGGACAAATACAATGCCGGTGTTGAGCTTTTTGGGTATGAGGTAAAAGCAATTCAAAGTGGTCTTGGTAATATGGAGGGGTCATACATCGTCATAAGAGGTGGTGAGGCGTTTTTGATAGGATTAGATCTTCCACCCTATCAGCAGAAGAACACTCCCACGGAATATGATTCAAAGAGGAATAGAAGACTGTTATTGAACAAAAAAGAGCTTATCTTACTTGCCGAAAAGGAGAAAGAGAAAGGGTTGACTATTGTACCAATAGCATTGTATAATAACGGTCGCAGGATCAAGCTAGAGCTTGGTATTGCAAAGGGAAAGAAGAAATTTGACAAGCGTCAGAATATCAAAAAAAGAGAGAGTGATAAGGAGATAAACAGAGCTCTAAAGGGTGGAAGATAGTCTCCCCTCTTTCGTTTAGAATTTTGACAACAATAAATATGGGGATGACATGCTTTGACACATGACTGGATTTTTTATGTGCGTAACCGAGTGCCCGAGAATCTCGTTAAACTTCCGGAACCCTTAGATGCAAAAGC
>CAIPFZ010000005.1 GCA_903864515.1 uncultured bacterium | reverse complement strand
ATTATATCAAATATATTATAAATTACATTTAAAGTAACTTGGACTTAGATAGATTATAATGATGCGTAGCTTTATAGGCTAGTGATGCTATTGATGCTATGTCTATCATTAAGATACTCTGAATGCCATTTTTGCTTTTCATGATTGTAAGTAAATTTTGAAACAGAAGCATTATCGACAACCATTACTCTGTCTATTTTAGACGCAGAATCTTCTGTCAATAAATCCCCAAGCATAATATATGAAAATAACCCCTTTAGAAAAGCTGAATGACTAACTACAACAATGTGTTTATTAGATGATAAGCTTTCAAGGAATGATTTGGTCTCCTCTAGACGCATTTTAAAATATTCAAAACTCTCAGTATAAACATAATTTAAATTAATATCATGCGTCCCCCTTCTTTCTTTTAAATACTCAAGCTGAGTTGGCTCAATATTTACAGCCTCCCCTATTTTAGCCCCAGTTATTTTTGCTCGCAGAACCTTACTTGTAAATATCTTTTCAATTTTAATATCCTTAAGACTTAAAGCCACTAATTCCGCTTGCTTAAGGCCACACTCAGTTAGACAGTCCTCCATTACGTCAGATAAAGGATCCTTATTTGTACGCGATTCAGCGTGTCTGATGAAATATACATTGGTTCTCATGGGTTGCCAGTATATCAAATTAAAGTGTATTTGTATTCATCTCCATAAATTATAACAATACGAATAATACCTACTTCAAGTCTCTACTTTCTATACAAATAGAATTGCCATACAACGACCCATGACATTATTGCTCCAATTGACATAGGAAGTATTAATACCAAATCTCCCAATACTAATCCATAAACAACCCAGAAAGTATAGGAAATGGACAATATAAAAAAATAGAAGAATGATAATCCTTCCATACTTCTTCGTTTCTTATTCTTTCTAACTTGTGAAGTCAAACCCAGACCTGTTACAATCAACGATAAAAATACAGTAATGATTCCAATGATATTCATTTAGAAATTATATCACAGATCAATTTTCAATAAACTCTGGGGAATCCCCAATAACAAATATCTATAATCCCGTCTGGACCTTTTGCACTACCACAATAATAACCAGGAACCAAACCCATGGTGTACAGTAGATAGTATATCAGTATTAATACGGTGATTATAATTAAATTTTTTTTCATTTATTAAGTATGTTAATCTAATTATATCAAATTTACTTAATTAAAAAACACCTCAAAATTACCCTTGATCCGAAGCGCCTAGGATTTTATCAATCTCCAACTTATCAACCTTATCAACATGCTCTAAAAAGTAACGTGGGTTATTCCACTTTGGAGAACCATCTATGTTCCCTCTCTCCTTTTGATCTTCATACCAAAATTTAACAGATTCTACTAAACCTTGATGTAAAAGATGATTCACAGCAGAATCTGCATCCCGTAAATTGGAAAAATCCATAAAGGCGAGATATGCTTCATACTCTCGTATTTCCACAGGCATTGAAGGGTAAAATCGATGCTGTATAGCATGAACAATCTCATGTTCATACATCCGAAGACTCATGTTGTATGTATATCCTGAATGCCTGTTAATATCGACACCTATTTTATTTTCATTTTCAAAATAAACACCACCCGCATCTGGATTCTCCTCAAAAAAAGCACCGCAATCCGATGTCTCTCTAACTTCAACTTTATATTTTTCAATAAGACCATTTAGAAATCTTTCATAATCAGCAAGTCTAAATGAGGGGAGATTTTCAATTGACGGAAGTCCATATTTAGCTCTAATTATTTTCTGATCTGTGGCTAAACGTTCAAATAATCTCTGATCACCAGTTCTTAATCCTGTTATATATTCAATAAGCCTATCACTATATAATTGATTAACTCTGCTTTCAATAACACCTTCAACATCTCTCCTTCTATTGTTTTCAGAAGTTGGTATCTCCTCGGTTTGTCCCGTATCTGTGTTTAATGTAAATTCTTCCATATTTTATATATTGTAATACATTTAAAGCAAATGGCTACTTTTCATAATTACACTGGAGATAGAAACCCTCTAGAAGACCGATAAATAAGTTAAATTTAAATCTCAAAAGTATCAACTACCCCAATTGAATTAAACTTACAATTAGAACAACAAGAGTCAAAACTAGAATTCCAAATTGTAATCTATTCACTTCTTGAATTTCTTCCTTAAAGACCACCTCGCAAACATTACCAGGGCAAAGTTGTGGCTTTTTCTTTGTAATCCATTCATACATCTTGCACCCTATGCAAATTCCAAATGCTGTCTCTGAAAAAAGTAGGATTAAACAAATACTACATACAACAAGATTTACTATTCCGCTTACGTTAAATACAAATAGTAAAATAGCCATAAATGTTGCCATACAAAGTCCAAGTATCCATGCAAAATATTTTTGTGGCGCACCTGTATATTCTGGCTTTTGATTTTGAACGATTATTCTTCCCAATATCATAGCTGGTGCATATTTTGGATTTACAAATAATCTAATACAAAATTCAATAAAGAAAAATATAACGAACATTTTCAGAAACAAGAAGTTCTGAACAAGGAATGCATTATAAAACGATAATGTTGCAAAGAAGAAAAGTATCCCTGCTGACGCACGTATTTCTCTTTCATTAAATACTGGTATTTTATAACCAGTTACTATTTCTCCAAATTTTTTCATATGTATGTTATATCATTAATTCTGACAAATCACTAATTTGCGTGGCGTACATATGAGGTTGGCCCTCTATATCTTTAAAATCTTTATCTCTTCCAAGTGCAGTTTTAAATTTACATAATTCATCAAGATTCATAAAATAAAGACCTTCTATAACCATAGCACTTGCTATAGCTTCTTCTGTGGTGGTCTTATATTTATCCCAATCTAGTTGAGGAATAACATCAATACCTTCTTTTTTAAGAAATATCTTTCCATATCTTTCCTCTTCTTCATAATCCCCTGTTTGTTGTAATTTATTAAATAGATTTCTAGTGACAGCAATGTCTATATCGCTACTATACCTAATACCTAAGACCTCCAAGATTCCAGAGCCGACAACAACATATTCATTTGGAGTTAAATCTAATTCCTTCAGTTTATTTAGAATATTCATATGTAAACAGTATCACAGGTTCAGACTTGATTTAAGGTAAACATTAGGGTTAATTGCACATGTGTGTCATAACACAATTCAAGTATCATATTGTCAATATTAGCGTAGGCACTGTTCCACAATTGGTTGATGTTTCTATGCTCTTGCCCTTTTGTATAGGCTTGGATATCTTGTACGGTATGCATGTATACAATCAAAGAAGGTTCGCTGTGTTAAATGTAGGTGTTTTAAAACGCGAAAATATGGCCCAGGAAGAATGAATTGCAGAGGATGCGGAACATACTTGGAGACCAGTTAAAAAGCATCACAAAACTGATTCTCGTAGACTTGAAGCATATCTTTTGGATGGTTCAACCGTACGAAGACTTGGTGATAGATGGAACGTGTCTGGTTCAACTGCATGGAGAAGAATACAGAGAACTTTAAACAAAGATGTTGAAGTTGATGTATTAATGATTGCCCGACCTTTTCAAAATACCAACATAATCATTATGGATGCAAAACACTTTTCTGTCAGAAGGAAGAAGTACGCCCTCTACGTATCATTAAATGCATACAATGGAAAACCTATAGCGTGGATGCTGAAAAAAGGAAGTGAATGTAGAGATGGGTATGATTCAATCCTCTCTATGATGAGACAAAAACAAATGAACATTGAAGCCACAGTTTCAGATAGTGACCAATCAATCAGATGTTCCATAAATGACTGGTACCCCAAGGCTGTACAACAAAAATGCGCATTCCATGTACTCAAAAAGGCATTTTTAAAACTGAATGGAAGAAGGTTGATTCAGACAGAATATGGAAGAAAGATCTGGGGTATCATAAGACACATCGCACTTGAGTATGAAGAGTATGTGAAAGCGAAAGACTATCTTTCAAAGATGAAGAAAAAATACCCGATACATGAAAATGCATGGAAGGTATTAGATCGAAATTTAAAATCCATCTATCAATTTGAGTTACGAAGAGATTTGGAAATACCAAGAACATCAAACAAAATTGAAAACTTTATGGGTGTAATTGAGCAAAGAGTGAAGACATTCAGATCATTTAAAAACGCTGATTCGCTCATTAAAATTGTATCCGCCTTTATCAGAATTAAATACAAAACATCAACCAAAAAGTGAAACAGTGCCTTAACGTAATGCTCCAAACTTTGGACGACGTTCGAATCTATTTGATAGAAAATATACAGACAAACTTCATCCAACAGAAGAAGGC
Source organism: uncultured bacterium (assembly GCA_903864515.1). GTDB lineage: Bacteria > Patescibacteriota > Minisyncoccia > Phycocordibacterales > CAIZLB01 > CAIJKW01. Next base: position 21,767 of record CAIPFZ010000005.1, on the reverse strand, counting down.
CCGCCCTTACGGGGCGGACCTTATTGTGGAGGTTGATCAGTATTGAGATTATTAGTCATAACTGTAGCGGTTACCCGCCGCCGCTAGACTCTCTTGCTCGTAACGGACTGCCGCATGATATCCCATCAGGTAACTGACATTGAGTCGATGCCAGTAGCACGATGGAATGGGATATTTCCAATCATAAGCACGGTAGCCCTCATCATACTTCGCCTGGTTCTCAGGCGAGAGAGTTGGACAACCTTGTCGATGATTATCATCCTCCTGCCGACAATATTTGCAGGTCATACTTATTCCTTTCTGCTTGCGGGCAGAAAGTTTCAATATGCTCTGTCTTAATTCTTATTTTTATTGGAACTTACTGCCCTGGTTTTGATTTCAGAGCACATTTATATAAACACATCTCAATATTTATGTCAAGTCAGTTTGGGGCACATTCAATCTCTAAGTACACCACTGGGTTCGAACTTGATTTAAGGTAACAAAAAATACCCTTACATAATAAGGATACTTTACGAGGCTCCGAACCTGGGATGATGTTCGAATATCTATTTTAAATAAATGGCGTTCTATTGAAAAAATAAATAGAAAAGGCCGTAAGTAAAAAAGATACGATAAAAATAATCGTTGATCCCTTAAAGTTTTTTAACCTCCTCGCCTTCTCCACTTTATCTTTACAAAAAGACCAGGCCGTCGCATAAATAACCAGCGCTACTAAACTACAGAAAGCAACGAAGCCAAATAAAATTGGGTAAATAGGTACAATCATAAACGTTAAATTAATTTCTTTATTTAATTATATTACCATACAGCGTTTATAGTGTATATATTGAATTACGTTAAACAAAAATACCCTTACATAATAATGATATTTTACGAGGCTCCGAACTTGACATAACGTTAGGATGAATCTGTAAAAAATAAGCTATTCTCTTGGCCACGAATAAACTTTCTCATAGTCCCTTTCACCTACCTCGATAGCTTTTTTAAAGTTTAAAACAAAATCCAAATTACCACTCCTTTTATCTTCATTGTTTGAATTAATTATTGTATTAATTGCATTCTCTATCTTACTAATGTCATTTTCCAGAAAACCAATGGTAGCAGAAACATACTGATTCCAAAGTTCGCGTTGTCCTACTTTATAGTAATACGATTTTTTAAATGAATTGATAGCATCTGCATAATACTTAATTCCAGACATGGCCAATTGTTGACCAACGTGGAAATGCATCAATTCCAAAGCATCTTCAAACTCGTCTCCTTCAGGAGTCTTTATTCTTTTCTCATTTAATTTGATATATTCTTGAATTAGTTCAGCAGCTTCAAGTTTTTTTCCGATGTTTGCCAGACTTCTCCAGCCTTCTTGGGATTGGTCAAATTCACGAGGAGGCATTTGCATGAATGATTCCAAGTCAAGATTCTCCATTGTGGTATTATAAACAAAATCATTTGTATTATTTTCTCCATCTTGTTTACTGAAACCGTTTTTAATCCAGAATGATTCACTCTCTTCTCCCACTTGAACAGCTCTAATGTCTTTTAGTCCACTTTGGTGTGCCAAAGATAACAGTATCCCAATTACAGTACTACCAACCCCACCTCCTCTTTCCAATTTTGGGTAAGTAGTCATATTTGTAATACTTAAGTCCGCACCGCTTAAATCCTCGAATTTAATTCTTATGGTTGTTACAGACTTTTCAGAAGTAAAAGTAATCCTGTAACAATCCTCAGCGCTCTTTATCTCCCGCTCTATTTTTGCTCCATTTTCAGTTAAGAGATTTAGAAATTCATGTTTTGAAATTTCTTTTGAAGTCGGTGTTTCCATAATGTTTTATTAGAATAAATTCATTTTATCACACTTTCAAAATCCATACTTGGGTATAAAAATAACCCCATATATATAGGGCTATTTTCGTTTGCTCCCTATCTTGGACGAGTTCAGAACTTTGGATTGGGTAAACATTAAGAAAGAATTGGTATTTTATAATTTTGTAAATAAGATAATATTAGAATCTATCTGATAAATTATGTAGTAAAAAAGACCCTCGAGAATTGAACTCTTTGGGTCTCTTTAGCAACTTCAGTTTCAGGATGCTAGGCCTATTGTGGATGTCCTTTACAGGAACATCGGACGTGCCCAATGTTGAGGGCAAGTTTCATCAATCCAATGGAGGGCGGTGAGCTTTACACCAACCCAGGTGGCAATGAAAACTGATTCTGGGTAGCCACTAGCATCGTCATCCAGACGACCTTTTATTGGCGCTCCCATTTCGCTTTCTTCATAACGAGCAATCACGATGGCGGCATCGCTATCGAAAAGGCCGTTATTGACGAGTTCTTGCAACAATTTTTGACGAAGTTTCATCTGATTCAGTTGGTTGTGGATTTGCAAGTGCAACGCAGAAGGTTCTACTAACTACACTGATAATAGTATGACATATTTGGGAATAATGTCAAGGGCTCCCTATCTTGGACGAGTTCAGAACCCTAAACTGGCGTAATATAAAAATGGAAATTGAGAAAAGTTGTATTTCAGGTGCATTTCCAAAACAACAATTTGAATTACTCTTTAGGTAGGATTACCCAAGTATTCTTAATTATATAATCAAATTCACCAAGAACTCTTCTTGCTTCTTCAGCTTCTGTCTCATCAAGAGAAAATCTTTCAATAAATACATCTGAAACGGACGGTACAGAAACTTCATCTACTCTTATGAATCTAATTCCTAGTTCTTGAAGCCATTGCTCAATCTCTTCTCTAGAAGAAAAATAATGCTCACCTCTTTTTAGTTTTACAACCTCTTCACCATCAAGTAAATCATCCATCTTTGCACGCCACATTTCTGGAGCTTCACTGTCTGCACCTGCGTGTTGAACAATGGCAGCCGTTTTAGTAATACGGCAAATCTCTTTAAGAATATCTCTCTGACGTTCTGCTGAATTCCAAACTAAAACATATCTAGCAATGGATATCTCAACTGACTTATCAGGTAGAGGTATTGAATCTAAACTAGCTGTTATTTTTTCTGATGCTACATCATTTTTCGCTAAGGCATCTGCATTAACATCAACACCTAAAATTTTATATTCACTTTCAATATTAAGTCGTTTTAAGATTTCTCTCATCAATTCCCCCTTAAAAGCACCTAGGTCAGCTATTCTATACTCTCCTCCTTCAGGTAGGTATTTATCAATAAGCCCAGCAAATAATTCTGCGGATTCTGAATATAGTTTACCTACCGCTTCAAAGTTAGTTTCGCCAGAAAAAGTTCTGGATGTATTGACGCCCATTTCTTGAGGCGCAGTAATTACTACTTGTTTAATTCTTTCCATAGCCAAAGTATATCACCACTTTATCTCTTAACTCAAGAACAGCAAGTTATTATCAGAATACTTTACTTTGCTTTATAATTTGCTCCAAACTTGGGACGATGTTCGAATAATTATAACAAATGAAAAACCCACCATCTCGGACGGAAGCTGATGAGCTTTCCATGTTGAAATAGTGAGTTGTCGTTCAAAAGATATATTCGTCCATCTCCCCTTCAACGCCTAAACAGAAGTACCAAGCAATATCTATTGAGGTTGTTCCAAACAAAATAGTACGGTTTATTTCAACTAACTCTGGACTTGTACCAACGCGGACAACCCATGCATACACACGTGCAACACGGACAAATGGGAAGTAAATGTCGCAAGCTAGTCCTGTTAGATGTTTAGATGTAGCCGATGATTTTTCGAGGGAAATCATTTCAGCAAAGGCACAAGCGCCCCACTCGGTCAGAAATCCCAAGGAATTTGCTTTCGCAACTTCAATGACACTTTGGATTCCGTAGCTTTGTCCACTACGGTTTTTTTGGATGTCAGTAAAGCCTGACAGATACACCAACCTCTCCCTTCTGTTATCATTTTGCAATAACGGACAGATTTGAATCCAACCATCACAAACAAGAGGAAGCAAGAGACGTTTTAGATCAGATGGCGAACTTGCAAGTTCATGCATCCGATCGACGCTAATGTTGCGACTCAATGCGTTAGCTATAGCAGCGAGAAATGCCGCAGTTCCACCATGTAAGGTTTCTTGTTTTTTCACAATTTTTGCCTTTCGTTTTTTTTGTTGTTGTGGACTTTTTTACCGAAGCACTAGCTTTTGTGGTATTTATCCTGAATTAGAATATAATGGATAAATGTATATGTCAAGGAATCAATAAAGACTTATTGATTTGTAGACAAAAAAATAACCTTACAAAATAAGGATATTTTACGAGGCTCCGCGGGTAGGATTCGAACCTACGACCAATTCGTTAACAGCGAACTGCTCTACCACTGAGCTACCGCGGAATGTTTATTCAAGCCACCCGTCCCTAGCCTCTCTGATACGTAACCCTAGGTCTTATGGCCTGATGTAGAGAATCATATCAAAAGGTAGAAGTTTTGTAAACTACTTTTACCCCACTTTTTATTACCTATTTATACACACTATTTTAGCCCATATACACCCACATTCACAAACCTAACTTGGGGTTACAATATATGCCTAAACCACAAAAGCCATGCCCCATAGGGCGCACATGGCTCGCTGTGGCATTATATTCAGCTAGGTCTACCTAGTGACTGCTATCTCCCCAGTTGCAGTTGTTTCTGCAACATCTGACTTTACAGTAATTCTTCCAGATGCATCCTCTGATATAAGATATCCTGTATCGTAATGATCTGCGGTCTCCCAAACTCCGCCCTCCTTCTTTGGGTCATATGGTAAGGAAGAGATATAAGCAGGGGTTAGACAGTCTGCAATGTCATAACCGTCTACCCCGCTCTTCATTACCGTTGAGGTAGCAGGAAGATCTTTAGGCTCTCCATTACAGCTAAATACCCCAGCGTTATCTGCAACGTTTTGACTCACAGCATTCAATATTGATGCCACATTTGCAGTGCGCTGAGAATCTCTTGCTGTTTTAAATTGCTTTGCAGGATTAACTGCAACAAGCACAACTGTTGCAAGAACCGCCAGTATTCCAATAACAACCAAGACTTCAATGAGTGTGAACCCATTTGCCTTTTTTAATAATTTATATCTTTCTAAAAAATTTGAAATGGCGGTCTTTTGTGCCACATTTTGTGAATGCGTCACAGGAACAGCTCTTTCAATTACATTATTTTTATTCATGGGAGAACTGTATCAAATCAAGATGATATTTCTATAAAAATTTTCTAAAGAATTGCCAAAGATTTTATGTATCAAATTCACAATCATGTTGAAAACATGAATTAAAACTTAATTAATCAAATTTAATTTCTTAATGTAGAATCTATATTCATCAAGTTTCCATTCTATATATATTTTAGTATACACTCCCCCATCACTATTATTACCAACAACGATTGCCTTATAGTCACAACCTTCTTCTGATTCAGTAACACCAATATTAGTGTATCCATCAGTCTCTCCACATTTATCAAAATTCAAGACCATGCAATTAAACTTGAAATCTCCCTTAATTTTATAATTATTAAAATAAACTCCGTTAATCCAATAGTTTTTATCAGCGGATTCACTCGCTTGGAAACTTTTTATACCTAAAATTAAATCAGTATTAAGTTGTGAATGCTTAGATAAAATACCTGAAATATGACTTATACAAATAAAAGTGCTCTGCAACCCCCTTTCTGTCTTTACTATCTCCCTAACATTATCTCCAATACGTTTTTTGTTTTCTGAATAATCAACAATCATAACAAGCAATGACATGGCCATTATTATGACAAATACAAGAAATGCAAAACCACCCTGTTTTCTTTTTAAAATCATTCAAGAATGATAACAAAATGATTTAAATTTTATATAAAGAAATTATAAAGAATCACCTGAGATTTTCTCGGATTCCACCTATCAAATATATTTTCATGCATTATTAAAAACTATACACCAAAAACCTTTTTCCTTTCTGCTCTCAGCCAAAGTACAAATACAGTTATACCAATAATAGACAGTATCAGACCAATACCTGAAAAATACTGACCAAAGATATGCCATTTTTTACCAACCAACACTCCAAGCGACAGATATGCAATAGACCAAAGTGTGGCACCAACGACATTCCACACCATAAACATCTTAAAATTCATATGTGTCATTCCAGCTACTATTGGAACAACAGGTCTTATTGGTCCGATGAATCTAGCGATAACGACACTCTTTGCACCGTATTTATCAAAAAACGAACGTCCCAGTTGTAGATTCTTTGTACTCAAATACCTATGATGATCTTTAAAAAATCTACTACCATATCTACCAAGATAATAACTAACAGTGTCACCAATTGAAGCTCCTATTATTGATGCAATGACACATGGCCAGAATGACATATAACCCTGAGAAATCACTGAGCCAAAATAAAGCATCACAACTATTCCAGGAAAAACTGCACCTACTGGACTTGATTCTAATCCTGATATTGTAAAAACAATCAAATAAACAATAATGCCCATTGAGGCAAAATAAGGCATTGAATCAATTACAGGTTGTACCAAAAACTCTAACATATTAATTGATTGTATCAGCTAAAATGATTCTTGTCATTCAATTTAAATTCCAAAAACTATTTATAAATAGAACAGATTATTTTCAGAATTATACTTAACTAGTTTGTTCTTATAAACCCACCACTTCCATACTGATTATTGTTTTGATATTGGTATTGGTAATTATTTCCATAATTATATCCGCTGTATCCTTGATTCACTTGACCATTACCTGCCTGATAATACAAAGATCCTGCTGTTGCTGTTGTATTACTATTATACGGATTATAATTTGCTGTACCTTGATTTGGCACATAAACTATTTGAGGAAAATTCTGATATTGATAAGGCTGTGTCAAACCGCCATTATTAGTTTGATTTGGAACATACATTATTTGAGGATATTGATAGTACTGAAAAGGCTGTGTGTATTGTGTTCCACTATAATAACTACTTGAACATCCACTATAGGAACATCCACAATCATAACCACAGCCATAGGATGAATCATAATAGCCTCCACCGTATGAATTACCACGGCCTCCATATCCACTATAGCCACCATATATATCAAGACTCACAGATGCCCCAAGATAAGCACTGGTACCGTACCCGTAATAGCTATTATCATAATAACTACTAGCTACTGCTTGGTCTTGTGGTATTAAAACAAACAAAGACAGCAACATTACAGACAATATAGAAATTTTGATCAAAAAATTATTCATAGTCAAATACTAACACGCAATAGTACTTTTGACAATAGGTAAAAACATCAAGACACACTATTCTTGCTTAATCGCAAAGGTACTCCAAATCTTATCAAAAATTGAAAAATAAGGTATTTCATCCTCCTTTGTAGTTGAATAGAAGCTAAATAATTTCTTATCCGTATTCTTGTCCGTTACACATATATCAGCATGATACTGTTTAAGATCTGAGCCATTAACGTCTATTGAGTATTTAACATATAAGCCAACCCCAAACTCTCCTAGATCAATAAATTCAGAACTTTTAACTTTAACACTACTTGAATCGTTTAAATTGAAATTATATTCTGAACACGTTTCTATTATTTTCATTGTTTCAAGAATTAGACTTCTTCCACCAGGATCCTTAAATACAACCTTAACATTATTATTAAAGCTTTCTACTCTTTGCCAGGAATCAGGTGCCTTGAAGGAGAAATTAAGTCCGTCCACTGTATAATTATATGGATACCATATTGAAGTACTTTCTCTTTGTTCCTTAAACAATGTAGCCTCCCCTACTTTCTTGATGGAATAAAGAGATGAAGCAATTTTTTTATTCTGTTCACCATCCAGTTCTCCTTCTGGAGTATTCAAATCAAACTTATATCTAACAACCTTGTTCAATGAAGGCTTACCAGCCACATCACTACTTGCATAGAAATTTCCAATCACAACAACAGAACCGTTCATAATTTCAACAGATAGAACGGTAGGAGGTTGAACTCCATAATTGAAAGACGCGACGCTGTATGATATTAATTTTGTAGTACTTGTTGAATTTGAACTTGTGGCACTTAAGAGCGTATTTTCAACTTCAGTAGATGTTCCAGAAATTAAAGCGTAGAAATTATTAATCAATACATTTTTAGCAAGAGTATTTTCTTGAGCATAAACAGATACTATAGCATCATCTATTCCGTCCATATTCAAATCACCAAGAGACCAAATCTTTTCTAGTTTATAGTATGGAAAACATACTCGTTTTTCTGCTGTGTTATAGCAATTATCACCACTCGCTTCACCATTAAATAATTTCACATTCAAGCCATTCTTTTTTCCACTGGATTTAATATTGTATTCAGAATTTTTAGCAGAATTCAATATGGATGCAAAAAATTCAGAATTACCGTTAACTCCATCGCCAATTAAAACATCAAGGCCAGGAACACTTGTAGAGCCATTATTCTCATTTGAATTGGCACTTGAACCAGACCTTAGATTATTAAGAACAACAGACGGAGAATCTATTAAACTCTTTATATAACTATCTTGACTTACATCTGTATTAGGAACACCAACATCCTCAACAACAGATGGCCCATTAGCCGCATAGTCATATTGTTTTTGCCTTTTATCTGAGATGTCCTTAAAAAGCCTATCTTGCTCATTTAAACCAATATAATATCCAGCAACAGCAAGCAGTGCCAATGCCAATATAAAATAAAACACAAAAGCTACAGATCCTCTATTTTTAATACCAAAATGCATAGTGATATTATACCACCCCCTAGGTGATTTTACTAAATCATATGCATTTAAATATTACACTGTTAGTAACTTTTTATTTTACAAGCAAAACTTCCTTAACCTTATCAACGATTTGATCTAGCGTATAATTAGTCTTAACAATAAATACAGTACTTCCCTGCTCCATTGCATGAGCTACACTTTCTGGCTTGTCTAAAGAAGTCAACATTATCACCCTCACCTTCTCTCCCCATGCATCAACCCTAAGTTTTTCCAATAGTTCCCATCCACTCATGTTTGGCATTTTAACATCCAAAAGAATTGCATCGGGTTTAGTATCTATTGCTTTTTGTAACCCTGCTACACTATCATTTGAAAAATCCGTATCAAATCCAGAGAAGTTTAATTTATCAACCAAGACTGTAGTTAGATTTTCATCATCGTCAATTATTAAAATTTTCTTCTTTAAAGCAGGATTTGCATTAGTATCCTCTGAAATTGAATCGCTTTGATTTGTTGTATTTTGTATTTCCATGTATAGATTATAACCCTATATATAGATTTTACAAAACGTTATGAACCTGGAGTATTATAAATTGTGGCTATATATTCTACAACTCCAATGTAAAAGTTGAACCCGCTCCCTCAGCTGACCTAAAGCTAATACTACCACCAAGCGACTCAATAATGGATTTTACTAGATATAGACCAAGACCAGTACTTTGAGAACTTCCAACGTCCTTAACATTACCTGCTCTAAATAGCTTTGTGAAAATCTTATCCTGATCTTCTTTGGGAATACCTAAGCCTGTATCGGATATAATAATAGAACCCTGACCCATACCAAATTTATTCTTTATTTCAATATCAACACTTCCGCCATCCTTGTTGTACTTGATTGCATTTGTGATTAGATTTTGGATTATTATTCTAAGTAGTCTTGGATCACTTTCTATTTTTGTTAAACCATCATTATATTTTTTGTTAAAATTTATTTTCTTTTTATCAATCTGAGAAGCTAACTCCACCAGTATCCCATCTATTATTTCTGGCACATTTACGGATTGTTTTTCAACTTTTAAAGTTCCAATCTCCACCCTTGAAACATTAAGGAGTATATCCACCAAATCAATCATTTCAGTATTTACGGAATACATTTTATTCAAATATTCCATTTGCTTTTCATTCAATTGACCTAACTGATTTGAATTAAGCATTTCCACATACCATTTTATTGTAGCAAGCGGTGTTCTTAATTGATGAGATGCTAAAGAAACAAACTCTGTCTTAGCTTGATCTAGATTTTTCTGATCTGTAATATCAAATACTGTTACCAGACCATTTTTTTCTTTTGTAACAGAATCTTTGGTTAAAAATATTGAAAGGGATACCCATTTACTATCCCCTTTTTTTGTTCTTATTCTAATCTCCTTTTTATTTATTGGAACATCTGACTTATAGAAATTAAAGAACTTTTTTGCCAAATCCACATCCTCCTCTGAAGCATACGCAAAGAAGTTTTTGGTCTTAATCTCCTCTGGCACAACACCGAAGAATCTAAGGGCGGATTTGTTGCAACCTATTATTTCAGCCTCTTTATCAATTGTTAAATATGGAACTGGGGCGTTTTCATAAAGCTCCTCTAATTCAAATTTAGATGCAAGTAAATCTTTGTTCTGATAATTTGACACTAATTCTGCCCTTGTTGAAGCGGTTGCCAGCAGATATACGATATATCCAACTAAGACAATAAGTGTATAGAAGGTAATTGAAAGTATTAATATTTGTATATCAGACACACTATAACTTACAAATAAGCTACCAAACTCTATGTACTTCTGTGGATTCAAAAAGAAATCAATCAGATAAGGAGTTGAAAAATATAATGGAATAGTAAATATAGCCATGACAAGCAAACTTATACTGAGATGTTTCAATTGTGTACTCATGGATATATTGTATCACATTTAAACTTACCAAAAAAACCACATTTATATTAAAATTTTCAACAACTGACTCATGTTTAAAACATGAGTATAGTAATTATCAACAATAGTTGTATACTTAATGCATGACAAATACAAATCAAACAACTGAGGATTTAAGTCTTCAAAGAATTCAGGAAATGGGTCTTTTGGACAGTTTTGAACCAGAGGAAAGATTTGACAAACTAACAAGAGAAGCGGTAACAAAATTAAATGTTCCAATCTCAACATTGACAATATTAGATAGCAAGAATGAACACTATAAATCATGCCAAGGTTTAAATGAAGTAGAGGGACCAAGAGCAATATCATTTTGCGCTCATGCACTTTTATCAAAAGATCTTTTTGTTATTTCAGACTGCTTAAAAGACTCTCGTTTTGCTGAAAATCCAATGGTTATAGGGAGCCCTTTTATCAGATTCTATGCAGGGATGGCGATATATGATAACAAAACAAAGCTACCAATTGCTGTATTTTGTATTAAAGATAGAAAGCCTAGAGAATTAACTGCGCTAGAAATTGCTGATTTTCTAGACATAGCAAGCAGAATTGAAGAAGAGATTAATAAGTAACCTCATCCTTTCTTTCTCTTAAATCTACTGGGTATTCCCCATTGAAACAAGAAGTGCAAAATAGTGATTTATCAAGTCCTGCTGACTCTATCATGCCATCATAAGATAGAAAGTTCAGAGATGTAGACCCTAGATATTTATTCATTTCTTCAATATTCATTTTAGATGCCAACAAATCACTTTGTTTTGGTAAATCTATTCCATAAAAATCTGGGTATTTAACCGGTGGACAACTTATCATAAAATGAACCTCTTTTGCTCCAGTTTCAAAAAGCATTTTTACAATTTGTCTTGATGTTGTTCCCCTTACAATTGAATCGTCGACAACAATTACCCTCTTGTTTTCAATCATTTCCTTAAGTGGGGCAAGTTTCAATTTAACCCCCTGCTCCCTTATATGCTGCTCAGGTTCAATAAAAGTTCTATGAATATAACGGCTTTTTACAAGTCCCATTTCAAATGGAATCCCCGATGCCGCAGCATAACCAATAGCAACTGGAATTGAAGTCTCCGGAATTGGTATTACAACATCAGCATCAATCAAATATTCCTCGGCCAATCTCTTACCAAATTTTTTTCTAACATCATAGACGGACTTACCAAGCAATATACTATCTGGTCTAGAAAAATATACGAACTCAAAAATATCTAACTTTTGAATTCCCTTTACAACCTGCTTAATCTTAAGTCCACTCTCATCAACAACAACCATTTCTCCTGGATTCACATCTCTTATAAAATTAGCTCCGATTGGATGAAAGGCACACGTCTCTGACGCAAAAACATATCCTCCATTTAATTTAGCAATAGAAAGTGGTCTTACCCCATATTGATCACGCAATGCAATCAACTTATCCTTTGTCATTATTAATAAAGAAAAAGTTCCCGTCATTAGCGGGAAAATTTGTTCTATAGCTTGTTCAATTGCTATCCCCTCCTTTACGATAGAGTGAATAGCCTCAGTTATAATCATAGAGTCTGATGCATTTGGAAATTCCAATCCTTTGCTTTTTAAGAAATTCACGAGGAGTGTAGTACTTGGTAAATTTCCATTATGAACCAAGGTCATTGATTTGTCTGATACTTCAATTGGATGTGCGTACTCAATCCCAAGACCTGACGAGGTAGAATATCTATTATGCCCCACCGCAATATGCCCCGGAAGGGACTGTATTATCTTTTCATTAAAAACCTGTGCAACTAGTCCTACACCTTTATGACAGAATATTTCCTCCCCATTTGTAGTTGCTATTCCTGAGTTCTCCTGCCCACGGTGCTGGAGTGAATATAAACCAAAAAAGGCTAGACGGCTTACGTCTAGACCTTTCCCGTAGATTCCAAATACTGCGCATTTTTCTCCTAGTTTTTTCATGAATTTATTGTATCACCCATTGGACGATTCTCCAAAATCGTCGTTGGGACGATTTTCTAAAATCACCACATGAACAATTTATCCCAATAGCTACCTGGACAATTGCGCTGAATTATAGAAGTAGGACTATTTCTTTTTACCAGCTTTTTTTGGTTTCTTAATATTCTTATTTCCTCTATCTTTTCCTTCATTACTTGCCATAAATTTAATTTAAAATTATTCTTATAATACTTAAATTATATCATACATTTTAACTTAGCAAATTTTTATCCTAATTTACACCTCTTCTTCTTATCTCTCAATAGACCCATGATCGATTTTAGTAATCACACCCTCATCAACGGGAGTAATTTTGGCAAACATAGTTAATTCTTTCTGCTTTCTAAGTTCTTCCTCAAGTTTTTTATTTTCCTTTAAAAGGGCTTTATATTTAAAATAGTTTTTAATACTACCTGGAAGCAACAACAGTACAGTAACAACAACTCCTGCGCTGATTGTTAAAAGTAGTACTAAGGCCAAAGAACCTGTCATGTGCCATGTGAAGAATGTCACTGTTATTATGTCAATATTTTGAAGCGCAAACATAACAGCAATAGCTCCAATCAGCAATCCGAATATAAAAAGTATGATCATTGTCCTATTATATCCTTATAATTAGTTAAATCAACAAGCAACAAGCTAATATCTACAAGCTTCAGTTTTAAACCAAGACAGGGACAGTAAACATTGCAACTGGTATTGAGATTTGATTAGGTAATGTCATTAATATAAATCTTCCGTCCTCTCCTATCGTTTGAAAACCGAGCTTATCATAGAGATTGATGGCAACTACATTTGCCCTATCTACCTCCAAATAAAGGGACTTAAGACCCAGAACATTGAAAGCATGATTAATTAAATAATCCATTGATTGTCTTCCGATTCCTCTTCTCCTGAATTTATCATCACAAAGTAAAATAAAGATACTTGCACTACCAATTTTTTTATTCATATTAGAAAGACCCATAAAACCGATACTTTCATCGTCAGAAAAAATCGTAAAAAACTCTTTGACTCCATTTTTTAATTTACCTTCATATGAGTCAAACCAAGTATTCTGTAGAGCTTCTGTAGTTGGTTCACTTGGTTGATCCAACACATACAAAACTGTCAGATAATCATTTAGACATCTGACTCGCAACAGAACATCACCTCTTACATGCGGTTTAAATGTAATCATAGTATTTGAGTATGTACTTATATGTATTTAAAGCAATTAATATATAGTTTGAACACATTTTTATAGACAATTGTGTAATAAGATACACACTTTTCCACATGATAAATATTAGTTAAAAGGGGTAAACAAAGAGTGCTAGGATCTTAAGTCCCTACATCTGTTAATGCGCTAGATGTTGTATATAATTTCAATATTGATAATAGCCATGTTTAACAAGCTATTTTGACACAACTTTCTGCATCTATCCATATATCGGATAATAATGTACTATTTGTCAGTAATGTTATATAGAACTAAATCGCCAATACCTAAATCAAAACAAATAGTAGCAGAAAAGCCAATTAGACCTAAGGCACCTGAGGACTTACCTATTTTATTTAAACTAACTTTAATTCCAGGATTAAAGTCTATTGTATTAGATGAAATATCCAAACATGGAGAATTAAAAATTTCTGAGGCGGGTGAAGAAAAAATATATCTTGATTATATTTCTGATTTTAAAAATATTCTTTCATTGCGCAGTATTACAAATGCATATATAACAAAGCGTGGTGAAAAATTTAATCCATATTACATATGCAATCATAAATCAATACTCGGTGATTTAATTGAAATTGTTTTAGGTAAAAAGGATTTAATCAAAAATACAAAAGGCAAAAAAGCCGAGGTCTTACCTCAGCAAACTCCCAAGCAAGTTTTCAAAACCTTCAAACTACGATGTGCTGGATCTGACTCTAAAGAAGTTAAGGAAATTCAGAATTATATAATAAGTACCTATAAACTAACTGAATCCGAAGATGCGGATTTGGAGATTTATATTAGTAAGCCAAATGAATTGTGGGAGCTTAGTGTTAGACTTACTCAAAGGCCATTGTCGCTGCGAGACTATAGAGTAGCCAATATTAAAGGTGGGCTTAATCCAACAATTGCATACGCAATGAATTCTAATTGCGATCTAAATAATATTCAATCTTACTTAAACGTGTTCTCAGGAAGTGGAACACTTCTAATTGAAGCAGGATTGTCTAATCCGAATTTAAATCTTATTGGCTTTGATATTGATGGAAAAAGCAATGCTCTAGCAATACAAAATATTAAAAAGGCCGGACTGATAAAACAAATACATCTTAAGACAGCGGATATTTACAACAAGCCTCACTTGGGGAAGTTCGATGTTATTGCATCGGACCTACCATTTGGTATACAGATTTCTGCTAAAGAAAATTTGGATAATTTGTATAAAAAATTTGTTGAATACTGTGAAGAGACACTCAATGAGAATGGGACGCTCATTGCATACACAACAGAGTATCAGCTTCTACAAAGTACGCTAGAGCAATCAAAATTTGAAATAATTAAAAGCATAAATTTAGTCATTTCCACATCAGATGTAAAAACCTACTTATACCCAAGAATTTTTGTCTGCAAACTTAAATAGCACCGGTTAGCTAATTATTTAGCCAAAATTATACAGGGACTAAAGAAGTTCTTTGATTATCTCCTCAGTCTCTCTTTTACCACTTACATTTATACAATCAACTCCAGCTTCTTTTACAGAGTAATCATTACCACTTGGAATTATTTCATCCCCAATAAAAAGCATTTTATCTATTGGAATTTTCAAGAAATCACTCAATTTATTCACACCATACGCCTTATTAACACCTCTCATTGTAACATCAACAGAAGTTGAACCGCCCATAGAGACATCAAAATGAGGTATTTTATCCTTCAGAATACTTACAATTCTTTGACGCTTACTCTTGTCTGGATCCCAAGCTTTCTTTAGATCAAGTGGCGCTTCTTGTCCCAAAGCTGAAAATGTAACCTGTGATTCCCTGTCTTCAATTCTTTCTCCAAAAATTTGCTCCGGTAATCTATATCCAGCCTCCTCCCAAGTTTCATTTATACTTTTAATTATATTATTTCTATCTTCAGGGGAAATATTTTCTGAATAATCTTGATGCCATCCAGCAGAAAGCTCTGCGCTATTTTTTTCAATTCCACTATCTCTCCATGCATACAATCTGGTGCCCGTTGTTGGCAATAGGAACAGATTTTTGAGTAAGTCCGTACTTGCAGGAAGATTACTCAAGAACTGCTTTTCAAATTGTGAAAATGTACCTCCAGAGATAACCGCCACCTTCTTTCTCTCCAGAAGTTTTATAACAAGATCTGCCATATCATTATCCAATGGCGCCTTACTATCGGCTAAAGTTCCATCTAAATCAAATATAATTAATTCTTTTTCTTGATAGTTCATGTTTTTAAAGTTTTATACCTATATTTTTAATTTACTTAATAAATCTTCCAACCTTATCGTTGCAACTCCAGTAACACTATCCCCTGCTCCATAATATATATAAGCCCTCTCTCCTCTGAGTACCAAGCTACATGGAAATACCACCTTAGGAACAAGCCCATTCACTTCATAAAATTCTTCTGGTTCAAAAATTGGCGCAGCTGTTCTTGCTTTAACCACAGTCGGATTATCCAAATCAAGGAGTATTGCACCAACTCTATATGTCTTATGCTTTGAAATTCCATGATACAAGACCAGCCATCCATCTTCTGTTTTAAGTGGAGGACCTGCAATACCTATTTTAACACCATCCCACATTCCAGGTTCAGGATTTAATATCTCAATACACTTAGTTATTTTCTCCTTCGTAAAATCAAGAGTCTCAACAAAATCTGCACAAATACTATTATCAACTCTATGTATTATCATATACTTACCATCAATTTTTTCTGGAAAAATTACAGCATCCTTAATTGGAATATTTGGTGGAGTTATAACATTAGGCATTTCCCAACTATCCCATTTTCTATCTAGAAAATTTTTAACTGTGATAGAACTCACCGCAACTCTTGGTGTCACACCATCATACGCTGTGTAAGTCATGTATATAATATCTCCAATCTGAATCAGACGAGGGTCTTCACATCCATAATTATTATTTATTGAATCACTTCTCTTCTCAAAATCAGCCCTAGGAATATAGATTGGCATCTTAGGACGCTCATCAATCTTAAAACCATCCTTACTATATGCATACCCCAAGACAGAGACATTCCCAGATGAAGCAGCTCTATAAACAATGTGTGTCTCATCGTTCAAATTTATTACAGCTGGATTAATTGTACCTCCTGCCTCCCAAGCAACACTATCACGAGGAGATATAATAGGGTTTCCTGCAAATCTCTTGAAATTATGTTCAAGCATTGAGTCAGTCATTAAAATCAGCAAATTCTCAAGGTGAACAGAAGCAACTGCACAATGCGTATCAGCACCACCGTAATATATTTCCAATCTTCCATTTCTAACTAGTGTACCAGTTGGGAATACTATATTGGCAATATGTCCTGTTTTCTCATAGTATGTTGTCGGAACCATAAATGGCCCTTTTGTCCTACCGATTATTCTTCTAGGATTTTCCAAATCAAGTAAAACTGCCTCAACTCCAAAAACGGGATTTGGAGTTGCATAATCTTGAATATGAGAATAAATAACCAACCATCCCTTGTCTGTTTTAAGTGGAGGGGTTCCCATTTCAACTTGCTCCGTATCTTTTCTACGAAGGTTTATTTTATGTTGTTCAGATACAATCATCCATTCCTTCCATTTTTTTTCATTCCACAAATCCTCAGGCGTATCAAATTCTACATAACAAATATCAGCCGGCCACTTATCTGTATTGATCGTAACGAGCGCTGCAAGCTTTCCATTCACTCTCTCAGGAAACAATGCCATTGCCTTTGCATTAAATGGTGTGACCAAATGTTTTTCCTTTATTGTATCTAAATCATCACTTAGAGCAACCGCAACCTTTATATTGTCAGCTGAGAACGGATAATCACTAAGGGCGGTATAAAATATATAATAAGTATCATCTATTTTAGTAATCCTTGGATCTTCACATCCATATTTATCAAAATCCTCACTAGGACCAAAAAACTGTCTTCTATTCTCATAACCAACTCCATCTGTAGACTCTGCAATACCAATAACCGATGTGCTTATATGAGGTTGCATCAAGTGATCTGGTTCTGACATCGCTCTATACACAAGATGAATTTTGTCATCCTTCATAATGGGACATCCGTTAAATGAAGAATGTGCCTCCCATGGATGCTCTTGTATTGGAGAAAGTATTGGATTATGTTCTAGTCTGTTTAGTGTAAACATTTTTTTTGGATTATTTTCTTTTATCTTTAAATCAGAATTTGGTAATTAAAATATAATACTCATCAATTAACTTTTCCATGCTTTTTAAGCCAAGCCAAAAGTGGCTTAAGTGGCGTCTTTGCAACACAGACGTTTGTATCTCCTCCACCATAATATACATACAAATCATCATTTAAAACTAGCGCTCCTGATGCGTAGACAACCCCAGGCTTACCATCGTTTTCATAATGCGCATCCGGTTCAAGTATTGGATAAATGGATCTATACAATATAATACTTGGATCCTTTAAATCTAATATCATACATCCAACCTTGTACTTATTTGGATCTTTTTTATCCATCGCATGATAAAGCAATAACCATCCCAATTTTGTCTTAACAGGAGGTGAACCTGCGCCCCGCATCCAATTATCCCATTTATCTTCTCTTCCTCCCGATGGAGCCTTACTTCTTATAAACTCATCTCCTTTTATGTGTTCAACGTCATCAACATAACTTATCTGAACCTTTGGGGAGACACTGTGAAGTATTGCCATTTTTCCATTTATTTTTTCTGGAAACAATACCCAATTTTTATTAACCTCAGTAACAGAAGAAATAAACTTTGGCTTTTTCCAATTCCACCTTCCAGCTTTCAAATCCTCCATGGAAATTGAGGTCAAAGCAATTCTAACAGACTGCCATCCTTCAAAGGCAGTGTAAGTCATATAAACCCTTCCATCCATTACAACAGCACGTGGATCCTCACACCCTCCCCAACTACCACCAGATGTGTATATTTTTGTATCGTAATATTTAGGGCCACTCACTACATCCCTTTCTCCAGATTCTTTTAAAATATCATATGAAGATGGAGCTGAAAAAACATAAACCGGATATGGAGTCTTTTTAGGAAAATCTAATCCATCCTCACTCTTTGCATGACCAATACGGGACACACCATCATCCCCTATCGCTCTGTATAATAAGTGAACAAAACCTTCATCATCTTTTATAGCTGCGGGGTTAAATGTTCCAACTGTCTCCCACCCGCTGAAAGGCTTTGGTTTTACGATTGGATTATTTTCATACCTAGTTAACGCCAATCTGGCCGGTACATCTCTTTTGTTGTAAAGATTGATTAAGTGTTTAATGAAGTAGAAAACACAGACAACTAAACCAAGAGAAAGAATTATTAAAATTAGTAAATTTAAGGACATTATTTTATTTGGCTTGGTCTATTATATTTATCCTCGACACGGACAATATCATTCTCATCAAAGTTACCATACGCTATCTCTAATAAAACCACATTTTCACTACCAGCTTCTATTCTGTGTAGACTCTTTCGTGGAACAAAATAGTCTTCTCCTGCTACAATATCTTTTCTCGCTCCACCAACCGTAGCGACACCGTTTCCTGACAATATTTTCCAAAACTCATCTCTATCTTCATGATATTGCAGACTGAACGCTTGACCTTTTTCTACTGTAATTATTTTTACGGTACAAGGTTGATTTTTTACAAATTCCACAAAATTACCCCAAGGTCTGGTTTCTTGATATGGTTTTGAAGGATTGTGTTCCATAGTATTAGCTATAATTTTTGTTAAATTTATGGATTAATTATAGCATATTAAAAATATAAAAAGGGTAAAAAGTTATCCACTTGATTACCCTTTACTTATCGGACCTTTTGAAAGACAAACAGATCTCCTTTTGGAGCCTTCTTTTTTGGAATGAGAATATTTGGGAGGCTAACATACTCCTTTCCTGCTAATATCTTCTTATACTCAGCAAGAACATTCTCTCTTTTACCAGTAACTGATTCAACAATATCGGCGGCAGTATTATAGTCTATTGCATGTAGACTTCCCGGTTTTGAATTCATAAATTCATCCTCAGTCTCAACATCACTAATATAAGCCTCTAAATCATCAGTTACGACAGCCATTTCTCCATCTCTATTATTCTCAATCAATGCGCATAATTGCCACCCGTCAATTTTACTAATCTTATATGCAGTGTCGTGATAGTTATTACTTAAAACATACCCTCCGAGAGCAACATGTGAGCATGGTATCTCGGGCGATATTTGAGGATTTTGAAATATTAAAATATCAACCGCCCCTGGATCAAATTCAAATGCAGAACCTTTATGAAATTCAAATCCTTCCCTCGCTCCAATTGAATCATTTTCATAGTCAAGATAAATCACTCTACTTTTTGGAAAAGCAGTTGTTGGAGATATATCTCCACCACAGCATGGATAATATACAACATCATCCTTTGGGTGAAAATAATCCCTGAATAATGAATACTCCTTAACTAGCCCCGGTACAGATCTAATCTCTTTTACTTTTGCATAATTATCAGACCTATCCCATTCTGGAGTATTTTCATCTTCACGTAATTTATCTGGATCATCCCATTCTTCTGATATGTGAAATGAACCTGGCGCGATTTCATTTGAATTTCTTTTCATGATTTAATAATTATACAGCAAATGAATACCGAGTCTAATCAAAATAGTTATGCTATACTTTTAATATTATGGAAATAGATACAATTAAAATAATTATATATGTATTGATTGGGGGTACTATTCTTTTTACCCTTATTAGACTAGCTAACAGACCTAAAAAATGTGATATTTGCGGAGCTGAAAAATCTAATGATTATTATATTAATGAATCTTGTAAATACATCGTATTATGTAGGAATCACTTAGCAGAGAACTGGAAGAAAGATATCAAATCATCAAAATACACAATGATGGTAATTGAACCAGATTTTAACACTTATCCTGGTGGATACATGTATGCAAACACCAAGGAACTCAAAGAGTGGCAATATCCAGAATCAGCTGAAAACAATATTAATTCTATCTTGGACAAGATATCTGGAAATAAATGTAGAGAATGTGGAGAGACTGCTACTGTAGCATACTTCAAAAAAGACGATTATGAATTTCCAAATATGGAGAATATCAAAGCAGACCCAACATACTTATGCAAATCTTGTACTTCTGTAAAGGTTGCTCCATTGATTCTAAGTGCACCAAAGGCATTTTCTGAAGGAATTATGTATCCCGGAGTGGACCGAGGAGTCTATCATGTTCAAGAGTTTTAAATTTTAAATTAAAAAAGAACATTACGAATTGTAATTCATCATATTTTGGAAGACCGGCACATCTCTGTAATCTCCAGCATCTTACCATCCACACCCTTAAACCTCTCATCAAATGTCTTTTTACCAGTCTCTGAAAAACCTTGCTTTTGATAGAATCTTTCACCTCTTATGTTTAAAGAAAATACATCTAGATAAGTGTCTTTATTCTTATCAAGTAAATAATATGCTTTATCAAATAGTTGTTTGGCTAATCCTGTCCCCTGAAAATCTGGCAGAACGTATAAGGCTTCTATTGTGTTTTTGTCTTCATGTCTTTCTGCAAAGCAACATCCAACAATCTTACCTTCATCATTCTTGGCAACAAAGAGAATATTATCTTCAGTAAAATTAGCAATCGCCTTCCCTAGTCCTTCAATTGCTTTTTCCCTTTTTTCAGGAGTAAAGTGATTATCGATTTCTTGTTCTGACCAGCCACAAAGTTTATACATTCCTCTAGATGCCTCTGCTGTTACTAATTGTATACCTTCAGCATCAGATGGTATTGCTTTTGATATTTTAATATTATTCATTTTTTAT
>CAIPFZ010000004.1 GCA_903864515.1 uncultured bacterium | reverse complement strand
TAATGATGATTATGCCACCAAAGAACATAGACCCTCGTTCCAAATTAAAACCCAGACCCCAGGTTGAACCTATTAATCCAGTAAGTGTTAGAGAAATACTGTATAAGATAACCATAATAACAAGAATTGTTATTAAAACTTTTTTAAATGTTTGGCTCATTGATAATCATTATAGCACATATTATTTCAATAGATTTAAGTTCTATAAAACTTAAATTATGGACATCTATTTGATACATTTCTTGTAACTAGGGATTTTGAAAGAAACATCTCGGGATCGCTAGGGGTGGATATCTGTGTTATAATTCAAAACATGAATAAATTTTACAAATACTTGCCACCTGTAGTTTTACTAGTTGTGGCATTTGTTATATCTACATTCACCAATAATCAGTTTGTATTGTTTATTGGGTGGATAATTTCACTAATTTGGTTAAATAGAATAGCCTCAAAACTCAATCATAAAATAATAGTAATTATTAGCGCTATTGTTGGTATTGTAACTGTTGCATGGAGTGCTATGATGATTCTATATACATTATCTTTGTAATTATTAAAATATGAAAAATCAACAAGAAAATTCACAATCGTTCGAGCTCGCCAGAGAGTTGCTTGGTAAAAAAGTAGAGGTGACAATTGACCGTCCACTTGGATCAAAACATCCCAAGCATGGTTTTGTTTATGAAGTTAATTACGGTTACATTGATGGTATAACGGCACCAGATGGGGAAGAGTTAGACGCCTATTTTTTAGGAATAACTGAACCTATTGTATCCGGTGATGGTGTTTGTATTGCTATCGCTCACAGAAGAGATGATGACGATGATAAGCTTATTGTAGTACCTGAAGGGGTTACAATGACAGATGAAGAAATAATGTCTGCAATTCATTTTCAAGAGCAGTGGTTTAATACGGAGATTGTTAGGTAAATAGGTAAAAGCTTTATATTTGGAGTGAAATATATTTCAATCATAATTATGATTTGAGCACTTTTGTTTTCTCAATTTTGGTGTATGATATGGATATGAAAAATTCAAAAGCAGTATTTTACTTCTTATTAATCCTTGTTGTCTTGGTGGTAATTGTATTGGGTTTTTATTATGTTTACCCGCCTGCAAAAAATATCCCACAAAATATTGATAGTGGTGTATATAATTCAACGTCCTCTGTGTTAAATCCAGGGGCTACTGCTACATCGCAAAACAATGTATCTACTGTCTCTGGAAATGACAAATCTAATATTGCAAAGGAGTCACCTTTAAGTGTAACTCCTGTAAAAAAACACCTTAAATTATCGTATCCTAATGGTGGTGAGACTTTAGCATTAGATAGTACACAATGGATAGAGTGGACTTCTCTTGAAGGTCTAAATGAAAAGGTCTCCATTGAAATTGTTGAATATTTTCCAGAGTGTTATGTTAAGGATAAGTATGTTTGCCCACAAACTTCCGTCCCTGTTGCGCCACTTGTTATCGCAAATGATATTCCTAATATGGGTAGATATAATTGGGTGGTAGGAAGAGATATTATGTATGGCGGTACACTCAAAGAAGGTAAAAAGTACAAAATCACTATTCATGGTAGATTAGCTGAAAATAATGAATATGTAAGTGATTCAAGTGATAATTATTTTACTGTTGTGTCTTCAAAATTAAAGATTTGTCCTGATAGTAAGATAAAAAATCAAATGCCAACAGTTCAGTCAGATAATAATCCTATGTCAGTTTATTTCATACTAAATGGACAAAGAAGAGAACTGAGCGAATTTGATCTGAATTGGGTGGGTAGTAACTGTAATGTAAAAGAGGAGGTTGTTTACTAGAAATTTTTCAGATATCGAATTGAAGGTAGATTTATTCAAAAATTTAATTTTTAACCCAAAGATGCTATAATCTTTTAAATGAAAAATAAATCCATAATAATCATTGGAGCAGGTCCTGGTGGGCTAACTTCAGCCATGATACTTGCTAGTAAGGGTTATAAGGTTACTGTATATGAAAAGAAACCATATATTGGGGGTAGAAATTCAGTATTGGAAATGAACGGCTTCAAGTTTGAGCTCGGTCCAACCTTTGTAATGCTACCAGATGTATTCAAGGAAACATTCATGGAGGCAGGTAAAAATATTGATGATTATATATCCATGACTCGTCTTGATCCAATGTACAGATTAAGATATGCGAATGGAGTAGATTTCTCTGTGTATTTCAATAAAGAAAATCTAAAGAAAGAAATATCAAGAGTCTTTCCTGAGGAACTTGATGGATATGATAAATACATGAAGTCTCAGAAAAAAAAGTATGACAGATTGTATAAATGTTTAACTGTTCCATACATGCGTTGGTATAATTATTTTAGATTAAAACTTCTAAAGGCATTTGCTGTAATGGACCTTGGTAAATCTGTGCATGGTGTTTTATCAAAATATTTCAAGAGTGAGGATTTTAAGATTGCTATGGCATTTCAAGCAAAGTATCTTGGAATGTCACCTTGGAAGTGTCCCGGTGCTTTTACAATACTCTCATATGTAGAGCATGCCTTTGGGGTATATCATCCACACGGTGGAGTGCATAAAATATCAGAAGGCCTAGCAACTGCTGCAAAGGATTCTGGTGCTGTGATTGAATTGAATATGGGCGTAAAAGAGATTATTTTTGATAAAAGCAAAGCAATTGGTGTTGAATTGGAAAATGGTGAAAAGGTATTTGCCGATTCTATAATCATGAACGCAGATTTTGCATATGGAATGTCTCATTTGATACCTGAAGTTAATCGTCCAAAGTACACTGATGAAAATTTAAGTGGACGTGATTATTCCTGTTCAACTTTTATGATTTATCTCGGTATTTCAAAGAAGTATAATATTCCTCACCATAACATTGTCTTTAGTGCGGATTATAAAAATAACACGGAGGAGATATACGAAAAGATGACTCTTTCTGCTGATCCGTCTTTCTATATTCATAACCCATCGGCAACAGATGATTCTTTGGCACCAGAAGGAAAATCTACTATATATATTCTTGTACCTATTCCAAACTTAAAGGGAAATATTGATTGGGAAAATGAGAAAAATAAATTTAAGAATTTGATACTAGATAAGATTGAAGAAAAAACAGAGCTTAAGGATATTAGGCAATATATTGAGGTGGAAAAGGTTGTAACACCACTTGATTGGCAAAATGAATTTTCCGTATATAAAGGTGGGGTGTTTAATTTATCTCACGAATTAAGTCAGATGCTATACTTGCGCCCACACAATAGATTGGAGGGTTATTCTAATTTGTATGTTGTTGGTGGGGGAACACACCCAGGAAGTGGGCTGCCTACCATTGTGGAATCTGGAAGGATAAGCGCGAGATTGATTGATGAGGAGTTGAGTATGTAAGTTATCTTCAGAATAAATTTAAGCCGATTTGTTGTTTTTTGTAATCTATAGTATTGTTTTAATTGGATGACTGAAAACATAGATCCTTTTCGGGATATTTCTCCCGAGGACGTAGTGAGATTGTTGGACTCAAATGCAATGGGTCGCTACAATGAGCTCCGAGTGCTGTATGCCATTGAGACCTTAAAACCTTGGTGGTATGCTGAATATAGCTGGGCGGATGATTGTGAAGATAAACGCGGTGTTGATCTCTGGATTCGACACAAGATAATGGGATGGGTCCCATTTCAAGTGAAGAGCTCTAGAAGAGGCCTTCGCAAGCATATCAATCAGAGTAATAAGCATAAGGAGAATGGAGAAGATAGTATACCTTGTATTATCTCTAATCTGGATAATTCACTGTCGGATATTGTAATACAAATCGACAAGGGATTCAGGTTTGAGAGAATGAAGGGCTTTTTTGCCAGGAGAAGAAGGCATTTTAGCAAATTCAAGAGGTAGAAAAACGAACGAGCAGTTGTTTTGTTATTGCCCCGACCGCGTGTAG
>CAIPFZ010000003.1 GCA_903864515.1 uncultured bacterium | reverse complement strand
GCAAAGTTAATTTTTTCTTATTAGAAATTATCGAATAACTGAGATTAGTCCCGATAGGATGCTTGTTTTGCTCATACTAAGCTCACTTTTAGCGTGGTTAAGCAAAGAATATCTTTGTTAAGTTTATGTAAACAATTTATGAATTTGAATTAAGTGGATGCTTGTTGTTCAATTACTGGTGAACTCGACTTGGTATTTGATGGGAGATAGGACCCGCATAGATGACCAGGTTCAATTTCCATTCAATAGAGCCCCAAAGGCCCTCAATCTGATGCTTGTACTCGTTTTATAATGAAATTGCTGAAATACTGGAGTAATTTCAATGATCGTAATGAAATCTACACTTAAAAATTAGTATCTCATCATGTTCCACTTTGTATATTAATCTGTGCTCATCATCGATTCGTCTTGACCAATATCCAGCGTATTTGAATTTTAATGCTTCGGGTTTGCCAATACCCTCAAATGGACTCCGGGAAATATCTTTTAATAGCTCATTAATTTTATTCAGTTTCTGTTTATCATTCTTTTGCCAGAACAAATATTCATTCCAGTATATCTCATTGAAACTTATAACCATTTATTCAATTAATTTTTTTCGAAAATGCTTGCCCTCTTTAAATTGCTTGATTGATGCATCTAACACTTCCATATTTTTTTTAGAAGACATTTCGTGCAGTGTTGCGTTCAATGAATTGTATTCCTCCAAAGAAATGATCACGACGCCTGTGTCTTTACCCCTATTGATAATTAAGGTTTCACGCTCTTTTGTAACCTTGTCGAGGTAGTGCTTGGTTTCTTTACGAAAATCAGAAAGAGTAGTGGACAGCATATATACATATTTATGTTCAAATATTTGTCCATATAACTATAGAGCCCACATTTCTTCAAATACCTGGAATAAAATTTTATAAAAACAGCGTATTTATACGCAGATAATGCACTGATAGGCAAAGAATAACTACCTCGTTATACGAAAGTTGGAGCAATTTTGAATTTGAAGAAATAAAAAAGCGCATATCCGAACCTGAATGCGCTGAGTGGCTAACCTAACTTGCAATTTTAGTTGTGTATGATACTTAATCTCAAATACACATCAAAATTGCAGCTTATATGGAACTTGTATTAAACTAAAGGCGCTATATCCTTAAGACTTTCTTGTTGTCTGGCTCTTTCCCAATTATCCATTAATTCAACTTGATGAAGTGCTGTCCATTCTGTTACTAATCCCAATACGCTTGGTGGAAGATACCCGGCAACCATTTCATTTTTTTCAATATCAATAATGCCTTCAAATTCTCCATACACTGCATGAAAGTGCGGTGGGTTGTGGTCTCTATAAAACATACGAATGATGACGCCTAGGAAATAACTAATTTGCGGCATGCGTAAATGTTGACCCGAGAATTTCACCAAAATGTTTGCCAGTTAAATCGGAATAGATAGCTGTAGCATCTATCTCAAGTTCGTTGGACCATGCAATTGAGTAGCCATTTGTATACACTTTTGCGAATAGGCTTTTATCTTGAAGCACTTTGAAGATGCCCTTTTCAACCAAATCGTTTAATTGAATAGTTCCAGATACACCATCTTCAAATTTGATGCTAATGGTATAATCAGACAAGTAGGTAACTTCTTGAACTTTCATACTCAAATTTACAAAGAAAAATACATAAAGATACTTCAGCGTATAAATACATATTGAAATAGGGTTTTTTAACCCCTTTTTAAAGCAAAAAGATACAGGTAGCCTAAGTCACTAATAGACAATGAAAAAGCCATACTTCATCTTAGATGGCTTTCCCATACGATTCACCTTTCAAACGAAAGAATCAACTAAAATACGATGATCGAGTTGGTGACTATCAGTAAACTAAAGGGTTCAACTTCTTGGAATAGTACAAGAATTTTATTACTCAATTTCCCTTTAGGATACATTGTGACATTTACTTTTTAAACGTAAGACTTCCACAGGGAATCAACGTAGTATCTGACCCTATGCTAATCTTATAAAATAAGTCTTTATCTTTTAACTCAAACTTAGCTCTGGAAGGTCCGCTACCTGCTATATGAATGAAAACTGCTACATAAAAAAAATAATCTTCTTTTGGGCTTATCTTTTTTTGCAGCATACTTAATTGATTGGATTTATCATCTACAAGTGATTGTAAATTGGTAAGTCCGTAGTCGAATAACTGCACTTTATCAATATTCATAGTTTCTTTAGGGAGTACAATTTTTATATAAGATTCTGGCGATTTGAAATAGGTGACTTCCGGGAATTTTACCTGTAATTCAATGGGGGTGGCAGATTGGTTAAACACGCGTGTCCAGAAAACCACATAGCCATATTTTTTTCCATTATGGTACACTTGTCCACCTCCTTTGGGTAAACTATGTATCAGCTTTACCAAATTTCCTTTGGAATCAGTGTACTTTACTTCTGAGTCGATCCAATTGCGGGTAGCTTGTCCGGTAGCGTTTAGATAGGCCAGCAATAGAATGAATGATGCTACTATTTTCATATTTATATTTAGGCACTGACTGCTTGGTAAAAT
>CAIPFZ010000002.1 GCA_903864515.1 uncultured bacterium | reverse complement strand
TGACATCGTGTTGATATTGAATACAATGTAAGAATGCCGGAGTGGTGGAATGGTAGACACGCACGACTCAAAATCGTGTCTCGCAAGGGGTGAGGGTTCAAGTCCCTCCTCCGGCACCAAATGGAAAAGGCTAATAAGAATAGACCAAAGACAAGCCTAACTGAGCCTGTCTCACCCACCTTGCTTCCCAAGGCGGTTGTGGTTTGTGGCCCCACAGCAACTGGAAAAAGTGATTTGGCTGTTTTGCTTGCCAAAAAATTCAATGGCGAAGTGATTTCTGCGGATTCTCGTCAGGTATACAAAGGGCTTGATCTTGGTTCTGGAAAGATAACCAAAAAAGAGATGTTGGGTGTTCCCCATTATATGCTGGATATTGAGAATCCAAAGAAAATTTATACGGTTGATAAGTTCAGTAAATCTGCATTAAAATCAGCCAAAGAAATTCTGAACAAGAATAAATTGCCTATAATTTGTGGCGGCACAGGAATGTATATTGATGCATTGGTTGACGGTGTAATTTATCCTCAGGTTTTACCTGATAAAAAATTAAGAAAAGAATTATCTACATATACCACAGAGAATCTTTATAAAAAATTAATTTTACTTGATAGCAACAGAGCACAGCAGTTGAAGAATGATGGTGGTGGAGAATTTAATAGAGTGCGCTTAATTAGATCAATTGAGATTGCAGAAAAGTTAGGTTCTGTTCCCCCACTCGTTAAAAATCCAAATTTTGAAGCTATTTTTATTGGACTTGATTTTGATGACAAGACAATGAAGGATCGTATACTCTTGCGAATCAGAGCCCGAATGAAAAAAGGAATGCTGAAAGAAGCAGAAAGACTACACTCTGAAGGTGTCAGTTTTAAAAGAATGCATGAATTTGGCTTGGAATATGGACATATGGCATCTGTGCTTGAGGGGAAAATTTACAAAGTGGAATTTGAAGAATTACTTGCAAAAGATATTTGGCAATTTGTTAAAAGACAAAGAACTTGGTTCAAGAGAAGACAAGAAATTGTTTGGATTAAACCTACACCCGCAAATTTTAAAAAAGCTGAAAGCTTGGTAAAAAAGTTCCTAAGTGTTAAAGTTCATAGTAGCAAGACGAATATAAAAAATGGAAAAAACAGATCTACAATTAATTGAAGAATGCATATACTCCACAAACTACCAGAAACAAGGCAGAGATTCATTTAATATATTAGTAAAACGACACGTTAACTCTGTTTATCTTTTTATATACAAATTAACTGGAAACAAAGAAGATGCGGAGGATATCACACAAGAAACGTTTATAAAAGTTTGGCAAAAATTATCTAAATTTGATACGGATAAAAATTTTAAAACTTGGCTGTTTAGTATTGCCAAAAATACGGCGATAGATAAGCTTAGAAAGAAAAAATCTATAAACTTCTCTAGCTTAGATATAGAAGAAAGTTCTGATTTTAAGTCCAATCTGATGGATTCAGAGCCGCTGCCAGATGAAATATTTGCAAATCAAGAATCCGCCGATGCACTAATAAATGCTCTTACTAAATTATCTGAAAATCAGAAACTTATAATTCACTTACACATCAGCGAAGAATTAACATTTGAAGAAATATCTGATATTTTCGATAAACCAATGAATACAGTGAAGAGCCAGTACGGGAGGGCTATTGAGAAATTACGTGAGTTACTTAAATAACAGGAACTATATTTTTTACAAAAAAAAAGTGGTCCTGAGAGCGCGAACGCTCCCAGGACCTTACGGATCAAAAGTCAGAGACCTTATTCCATACCTTCATTCAACTCTTCGCGAATTCTCTGTGTGAGAGAAGTTGCTGGTATTTTTCCTGCAATCCCTAATTCACCGTCTTTCGGACCTTGCTGCACCTTGATTTCTACGTTTTTTCCATCAGCGGAGTTTTGGTCAAGGAGCTGGAAGATCAAATCAACAACCTCCAGACTAGCTTCTTCCTCCATTTCTTCCGGCGGGATAATTCTCACCGTGATTGATTCGGAGAAATTACCAGTACCGTTGCCGTTTGGATCATACCGACTTTCAGACACCTCAATAAATTTGGTTTCTCCGTTTGGTAAAGATACCCAATAGATCGAAGTGATTCTGTAGCCGTAGGCGTAAGTTTGATCATGTCTCTTGACGAGACGTATTTTTCTTTCGTTTGGCATGTTTTGCCTTTTCTTTCTTTGGTTTGATTTTAAACAACTAGTCACCACCGTTGCAGTCGCAGTCACCATTTTCATCTTGGTCTCGATATCCCGCACCCGCAGGATGACGTCTTGCAAGACGAGCAACCGTAGCTTGAGTTACGATCTCAATGCCCAAAACTGCCTTTTCCAAAACGTCTGAGACTTGCATTGTGCCATGATTCCTATTTTCACGCAGGAGTTTGTTGATCATATTAATCTCCGCTTTGTGCGTCTTACCCTTCAGGTCTCCAGGCTCGATAATTTTGGCTTGGATTTCGCCTCCCCGCAAACATTGAACTTCAATATGCTTGGGAGCATCAGACGGAAACGTAACCAAATATATTGATTTTGACACGTGGTTCCCATCTGAAAATTCGAGGTATTGCGCAATACATGTGACGGTGGCCTTCTTTCTTTTTGGCATGATTAGCCTCTCTTTCTTTGGTTTGATTTTGATAACACCTCAGGAGACCTCTCCTAAGGATTGGAACAATTACTAAATAACCATATAATATTTATATGAACTCGTCAATAGCACCAAACCCCCACCCCGCCTCGTATAGTACTAGTATGAATGAAGAATTTAAAAAAATATTAAATAAAGTAGATGCTAAAGAAGTTTCTATTCCATCAGGACTTGCTGAAAGTATAATTTTTAGAATTAATAATAAAGCAAAGCAGTCTAGCAAAATTAAGACTCTTGGCTTAAGCATTGTCTCAGCACTTTCTGTTATAGTTGCCATCCCAATAATTTCACAAATTACAACATCATTTACTCAATCTGGATTTTATAATTATCTTTCAATAATTTTCTCAGATGGAGACATGGCTCTTGTATATTGGAAGGAAATATTATTTTCTCTCGCCGAGTCTCTACCGATAGTTGGAATACTGGGACTACTTATAGTATTAACAGTTTTCACATGGTCAACTCTTATGACAGCATCAATTGTAAGAAGAGGATTAGTAACAGCATAATTTAAAATAAAATGAAAAAACACATACAAAAGATAAAAGAAAAAATTGATAAGTTTGGAATATTAAAATTATTAATCGTATTGATAGCTATTTTAATAATTTTCCAAGCTGGAATTTTTGTTGGATATCACAAGGCAGGATTTTATAAATCGATGGGAGAAAATTGCTATAGAACTTTTGATAAAAAAGGTAAGGGACAACATGACAAAGGTGATATAATGAATGGAATCAGAGAGGGAGGAAAATTCATGATGCCAGATTCTAATATTCCGGGAGGCTCTGGTGCAGTTGGAAAAATTGTATCAATCAATCTTCCAAATATTGTTGTTGCCTCACCTGACAATATTGAAAAAACCATTAATATTTCAAACGATACACTAGTTAGACAATTCAGAGAGAACATTGATGTAAAATCATTGAAGGTTGGAGATTATATTGTTGTAATCGGAGAGAGGGGTACTACAAGTAGAGATGGTGTTGATAATAAAGATGAAAACACTTCTGCAAGTATTGGTGTAGTAAAAGCAAAATTAATTAGACTGCTTCCTCCCCCACCAGAAGGTCAAATAGAGAATCAAATTAACTAGAGATTAAAATAAATGAATAACTCAAACATAAACAAAATAAACCATAAGGAGACGCTTAAAACGTCGCTGTGGTTAGGCATAAAAAGCAAATTTTCTAAATTTAAGCAATATGCTTTTACTCACAAGAAAACTAGCATTGTCGGAGCTATTGTTTTAATCCTAGTAATCTACTGGCTTATTAAATTAATCTTCCCAGCAACCGTAACTACAACTTATGCAATTGCAGAAGTTCAAAATGGATCAATAGCAACAAATGT
This sequence comes from uncultured bacterium, assembly GCA_903864515.1. Classification (GTDB taxonomy): domain Bacteria; phylum Patescibacteriota; class Minisyncoccia; order Phycocordibacterales; family CAIZLB01; genus CAIJKW01. Next base: position 22,091 of record CAIPFZ010000002.1, on the reverse strand, counting down.
TACAGGAAGTGGACAAGTCTCCGCATCGAATGAAATCGATTTAAAAACAAAAGCTTCAGGAGATATTCTTAAGGTTAATGTTACAACAGGTCAGGAAGTCAAAGCAGGAGCAAAAATTGCACAAATTGATAATCCAAGTGCATATCTTGATTATAGAAGTGCTCAAATTGCATATGAAAAGTTTGTACAACCCGCTGATGACTCCACAAGAATTCAAGCAGAAAATGATTTAAATAGTGCAAAGCAAAATGTAGAAAAGGCATCGGATAATCTCAATAATGCGTATGACACAGGATACAACTCTATTACATCAACATATCTTGATTTGACTGAAACAATAAACGGCGCAAGCGACATGTTGTATTCAGGTAACGGCTTCTTATCAGATCAAAACATGGTTGCGCTACCATCTGACACAAAAAACACAAAAAATAGTGTTGGCGTAAGTTTTGACAAAGCAAAGAATAAATATACGTCAGCTCTTTCAATTTACAAGACATCAGCCAGATCTGATTCCACAGACTCAATTGATAAATTACTAAAGACAACGTATGATGCAACAAAGGAATTTTCAACCGTTTTGAAAGATATGAAAAACTTAGTTGATCACATAAAAACTCTTGAATCAAATCCCCTAACAAATAATTCAAGTGTAGCAGCAAACACAGCCTCCAATAATTTAATTAATTGGATTGGAAAAATAAACTTTGACTTATCTAGTCTTTCAAATTCAATGAATAATATTGAAGATTTGAAAAATACTGTCAAGAACGGTCCGCAAACCTTGGCGCAAAAACAGGCCAACTATGACAAAGTAATTCAAGGAGCGGACAATCTGGATATTGAAGCACAAAGAATTAATCTTCAACAAAAATTATTAACATATCAAAATCTTTTCATCACTGCCCCATTTGATGGAGTGATTGCAAAAATCAATGTTAAGCCATCTGATACCGTATCATCTGGTGCATCTGTCGGAACAATTATTACAAAAAATAAAATTGCAGATATTACTGTAAATGAAGTTGATGCTGCAAAAATTGTCGCAGGACAAAAAGCAACACTCACCTTTGATGCAATAGATGGTCTTGAAATTACCGGTGTTGTTCAATCTATTGATTTGGTTGGAACAGTCTCACAAGGTGTTGTAAATTATAATGTTAAAATAACTTTCGATGTTCAAGATGAGCGCGTCAAATCTGGTATGAGTGTTAGCGCAACAATCATCACAAATAATAAGCAGGACGTCATTGTTGTACCAAATAGTGCAATCAAAACTAGCGGTGGAGTAAAGTATGTTGAATTGTTCAGTAATAAAGTTGCAACATCCTCTATTGCAGTTGAAGTTAATGAGACACCAATTAAACAACAAGTTGAAACTGGCTTATCAAATGATACACAGACAGAAATTGTGGGTGGATTAATTATCGGTGACAGAATTGCAACAAAAACAGCAAAATCAAACGCTGCAGCCACAGCAACAAAATCAAGTGCACCGAGCCTGTTTGGTGGAGGCTCAAGTGGAATGAGAGGAGTTGGAAGATAATCTGAATGCGTCTTAAACAAAAAAATAATGATTGAAGTAAAAAACATTACAAAAATATATGATCCGGAAGGTAATTCTTTTCTTGCGCTTGATGGTGTTAGCTTCACTATCAAAGATGGAGAGTTTGTTGCAATCATGGGTCCATCTGGATCTGGAAAATCAACTCTAATGCATATTCTTGGAGCACTTGATACACCAACATCAGGAACATATTTTCTGGATGGTAAAGATGTATCTTCGCTCACTGACGATGAGCTTGCTGACATCAGAAGAGACAAGATTGGGTTTGTGTTTCAATCGTTCAATCTTCTTCCAAGAAGCACTGTACTCCGCAATGTAATGCTTCCACTTATATACTCAGGTGTTGGGGAGGAAGAGCGTGATAGAAGGGCCAGAGAGGCTCTACACGCCTCAGGACTAGACGAAACACACTTCACTCACCTATCCAATCAACTCTCAGGTGGACAGATTCAACGTGTAGCAATTTCTCGTGCACTTGTGAATAATCCAAGTTTAATTTTGGCAGATGAGCCCACAGGAAACTTGGACAGCAAGACGGGTGAAATTGTTTTAGGTACATTTCAAAAGTTAAATGAAGAATTAGGAAGAACTATTATTCTAATCACCCACGAGCCAGATGTTGCAGAACACGCTGATAGAATAATTGTTATTAGAGATGGAAAAATTACTGAGGACAGCAAAAATCACAAAAAGAAAGATGCTGTTCATGAATTAGCAAAAATTAATTCAATAAAGAAATAAAGCGCATGAAGGGGTCTTCCCTGCTATCGTAAAAAAACACATGACAATATTTGATATATTACACGAAACATATTCTGCAATCTTCGCAAACAAAGTGCGCTCTGGGCTCACCATGCTTGGAATTGTAATTGGAATTAGCTCTGTTATTGCGATGCTTTCAATTGGGCAAGGTGCGCAAAATTCTATTCAATCTAGTATTCAATCAATTGGATCTAACTTAGTATTGGTTCTACCGGGCGCACAACGTGGTCCTGGAATGCAAGTTAGCGCAGGTAGAGGAAGCGCAAAGACATTGACGATGGACGACGTAAGCGCAATTGAAAGTGAAGTTACAAACATTAAAGCTGTTGCACCTGAAGTGTCTGGAAGGTATCAGGTTACCGCACAAGGACAAAACACAAATACAACTGTTACAGGAACCGTTCCAGATTATCAAACGGTCAGAAATGTATCCATCGCAGAAGGTACTTTTATTACAGAGCAGAACTTGCAAGCTGGGAGTAAGGTTGCGGTAATTGGACCGAATGTTCGCGATGACTTATACGGTGAAGGCGAGGACGTGATTGGTAAGAAAATTAGAATTAATAAAATTGATTTTACAATCATTGGAATTACAGTTCCTAAGGGTGGAACGGGCTTTGGATCACAGGATGATTTGATTTGGGTACCAATTACAACCGCACAAAGAATGCTCTCAGGTGATGAGTATGTTACAACAATTAGCGTCCAAGCACCTGACGCGGATTCTACAAAGGACATTCAAACACAAATCACAGAGCTTTTGACAATAAAGCATAATATTAAAAATGGCGTGCTTGATTTTAGCGTTCTCAATCAAGCGGATATTGCAGCAACGGCATCAAGCATTACACAAATTTTTACAATTCTACTTGGGTCCGTTGCGGGAATTTCACTTGTGGTTGGAGGTATCGGAATCATGAACATGATGCTTACAACCGTAACGGAGAGAACAAGAGAAATTGGTCTTAGAAAAGCTATTGGTGCAAAGAGAAAGGATATTAGTTTACAATTTTTGATTGAAGCAATGATGCTCACTTTTATTGGCGGAGCGATTGGAATAATTCTCGGGTGGCTCATATCCTTTGGAATAAATTATTCGGGACTGATCGCTACACAAGTTTCTTGGTTCTCTATAATTCTCTCTTTCACCGTTTCAGCTGTAATCGGAATCGTCTTTGGATATTATCCAGCAAGGCGAGCTGCGGGATTAAATCCAATAGATGCGCTGAAGTATGAGTAAACGATTCAGCTGACGATTTAGCAAAATCGCCTCTGGGCTCGCCTACTGGGTGATTTTTAAGCGTAAAAATCGCGTCGAAATCAGCATATTTTGGCTGGCGTGTCTTGGAACAGATTGTGGCAAATGAAAAAAATTTATTATAATAAAAAAAATATGAAGAAAAAACAAATAATAATCGCGATAATAATTTTAGTAGCAGTTTCTGGAATTTCATTTTATTCAGGATACAAAGTTGGGCAAAATAGTGATAATGCGAGAAATAGAGGTGGTCAAATGTTTGGCCAAAACGGCGCAGGTGGAATGATGGGTGGAGCAAATGGAATAAGAAGTGGAAGACCAGGACAAGGTGGACCAGGAGGTGCGGGTGGTGCAATGACACTAGTAAGTGGTGAGGTACTAAGTAAAGACGCAACAAGTATCACACTTAAACTGCGCGATGGAGGATCTAAAATAATTTTTGTAGCAACAAGCACAGCGGTACAGAAAACCGTTAGTGGAACAGTTGCTGAACTTGTGATTGGAAATCAGATTACAGCAAGTGGACCAGCTAATTCGGATGGAAGTATTAATGCAATAACTATAAATCAAAGACCTTCTACACCAATTATGCAAGGAACAGGAGCGGGTGCGGGAGTACCACAAGGTGGAATGAGAGATGGTGGAGGTGTAAGAAAATAAGCCCTTACCAAAACTTTAGTTAAAACAGATATCAAATATTAAAAATTAAACCACCGTGGCTCCGTACACGGTGGTTTTTTGTTGTTCAGACTAAGCTGAGCAGGTTGATTGTTATCTAATGTTATGACCTTTTCGGAGAGGTCTCAATGGAGTTAGGTACAAGCAGGAACTTCCCGTTCTTCTGCTACCAGCTCACAGATATGGACAGCGAATGGACGGTTGTTATCCCCCATGCTAGCAATATCTTTGCCAAGCTGCTCAAGCTCCTCTTCAGTGGTAGAGCGATGGAGCAAATGAGCACAGCACTTAAAGGCACCAAATGTTGAGTTCCAGCTGACAAGACGTCCGATAGCCCCATGAGGGGTGCTGCAGACCGCTACAGGTGAAATAATATTTGATGTTGTAATAAGGACGTATTCCAGCTTTTGATGATCAGCCTCACAAAGTTCAGCCTTAAACAAGCCGGTGTCTTCAATTGGTTTGACTACAATACAGTGTTCGCGTGCTTTCATGATATTGAATTGTTTTGATTTGACTGTCTAATAGAACATCAGAGAACACCCCTGAAAGTCTGGTGATAGTATCTAACAAGGAATTTGATTAGTCAAGGGGGACCTTACTAATCTTGCCTACTCTTGTAATTCTTAAAATGCTTCAGATATGCAACAACAATAAAACAGATAATAACCAGAAGAAACCATGATGTTATCTTATGAAAACTCACCATGTTCCATTCGTGAATTTGGCCAGGGTATTTCCATGCTCCGTAAAATGTTGCCATATTTTCTGCTATCCAAACAAAGAATCCAATTAGCATAAAACTAATTATAAGTGGCATCCTATACTCCTTCGTAGTTATTGTGTAAAAGACGTTGGTTTTATAATATAGTATGAATATTGCTACAAATAAAAATATTCTGAAGTCATAGATAAAGTGATTTGTGAAGAAGTTTAAATATATTGCCACACAAAGCATCACACTTGCTTTATATGATGGATGATCAACAAGCCTTAGCTTCATTATCTTCCAAGCATGTGCAACATAACTACCCACTGCTGCATACATAAATCCACTATATAATGGCACTCCCATTATTTTCAGATACCCAACTTCTGGATATGACCAAGATCCTACAGCGGGATTTGTTTTGAATATTTCTAAACAAAGTCCGATGATGTGAAATAAGAATATCGTTTTTGCCTCATCTTTAGTTTCAAGCTTAAAAAATATTAATCCAAACTGAACCAAGACTGCGGCGATGAATAAAAAGTCATATCTTGGTAGCCCCCAAATTGAAATATGATTAGAAATAAATAATATAAGAATGAAGAGAATTGGAAAAAGTATTGACCTTAATTGCTTAAGGGTAAAGACAAACAGTTCTTTAATTAGAAACTTAAAATCAAAAACTTTTATATTTCTAATAAACCAGGCGATTGTGATAAACATGAGTATGCCAAAGATTCCAAAGAATAGATCTGCTAAATCAAAAGTTCTGTTTCTTGAAAGAACCTGAAGTGACTCATCAATAAGAGTATAGGAAATAGCTACGGTTGGACCAATTGGAACCATTCTGCCAAAGACAAGTGTTCGTCTCCTGTTGAAAGCATAATGAGCAATAAGGCCTAATAATCCAAATAGTACAAAGTGACCTATTGAGTCATAGAAAGGTATAGACTTTATTTCTGTTGGAATTAAACGATTATAAGCAAGGAAGCTTACAATAATGAGAAATATGACAAAGCTGATTAGTGTGTATATTTTTTTGTGCATATATCTTATTATTTTTAAATTTTTGCCAAGACTATTAAAACCTCTAGCTACTTCATGTCCTCAGCAATAAGACTATTTATAAGCTCAAAATCATCGTATTTATGATTGTCTCCAGGTATTTCTATCAATTTGATATTTGGGTACTTCTCTACAACCTTACGCACTGTATCATAGGACGCAACAGAATCATTGGTTTTTTGTATTACAATAGTTGGTACATTAAAGCTTTCCAATCTTTTAATTGTATCGAGTGAATCTTCATCGCCGAGCGCAATTGGTAATCCTACAAAAATGCATTTTGATGGTTTCAATAATCCTGAGGTTACAGCATTAATTGTAAGTATTGAGCCTGCTGATTTAGCAAAGACAATACATTCATCTTCTGCTGTTACTTCTTTTGACAGTTTTTCAAGTTCTATATTTAAATCCAAAACTCCATCATTATCCCAGTGTGAATAATATTGTATATATCTTTTAGACGTTGTGTCAGAAGTTAAAAAGAATTTTTCTGCATTATCTATCCATTCTTTGTTTGACTTACCAGTACCGGGGAGGATTATTATTTTCATGGAGGTTATTTTAACACAGGAAACGGTTGTTTATAAGTGATTATGGAACTGCAGCATGCTTGACAGATTTATTATACCATTGTATTATATATAGGTATAGCACATTGATACCGTTGTTTATGGCTCTAATTACTCATTCCCCACCTTTTGAATATGAGTATCTTGAGCCGTAAACAACCAAACACGGCAAATCCACAGATGAATACCGATACAACGCATCACAACGACGGAACTATGACCCTACACATTATGTCAGGATCAAAACTACCACTCACCTCGGAAGAGGTGTATGCCCTGCCGATTGCTACACGAGCTCAACGTAAGAGAAAGCTCGAGGAGTATACGGCTTTACTTCGTAGAGACAAGGAGAAGTATGAGGAATCCAGCGATCGCTTCTCAGCGTTAGCAAGTTGCGATTACGAATACTTCAACAAGCGTAATGAAAGAGTTGATTGGAATGCCGCCAAAGTAATGTCAGACTTATATTTTGAGTGGGCATCGGATGACCATTGGGAATTGCAAGAAATTCTCAAATCGCTAAAGGCCGCTGAAAGGCTTTTGGCAAATTGGCTTTGAATAAAAGCTGATGATTGATTAAATTAATTGATTTATTGTTTTATTTTTTTGGCTCAGCCAATGGATTTGTTTGATAATTGAATTTCAATGTGACACACATCCTGTGTTCAAACAGGAAACCACCAGCAAACTCGAAAGAGTAGGCTGGTTTTCTTTTTACTACTTTTTTTAAATCCCCTACTATCTCTATTAATTTTATATTTCACCCTAATACCACAAATACTCGCCCCTAACACACCTATCTAACACCTCTAAATGTTGTTCACTCAACCACCTCAGGTCATCTCTTGCCCATGTTGACCTCATAACAGCAGTTAGGAACAGCAAGGAATGGAGGTATATAAATTCTCTATCAATTTGAGACACTTCTCCATAGCCCCTTAATAAATATTCAAACACCTCACTATTTGAAATGTTTTGCTTCATTATGAGCCAATACATAGTCTGTCCAAGATCAGCCATATTATGCCCCTTCATGGCATTATCAAAATCAAACACGCCACTCACTTCCCCATCATCGTTTACATTAATATTTGAAAGATGATAATCCCAATGAAGTGGAACGAAACAAAAATCAGGGTAAGTATTATAAAGCTCTTGTAATCGTTGAAACTTTTTTGTTAGAAATTCAAGAGTCTCTTCATTAACAATTTCTTTAGTAGCTATTAGATATTTTTTAATTCGTATATCTGTCCATTCAATCCATTCCTTTTCTGAAGTGATTTCATGCTTTTCATGAGTCCAAAATTGAGGAATCTCCAAATCATGAATTCTCTTTAGTGCCGATCCTATGCTGCTTAAAATCGTTAAATGCTTTTCATTAGATACTGTCTCCCAGACCTCTGAGGCAGTATTACCAGGCAAGCAATCCATTATTGTATAGCCACCTTCTGTTTCATTTTCTAATATATAAGTTTGTGGAGATGGGATATTGTGCTCACTTACATAATTGGATATTTTTGCACTTTTTTCAACTTTTATTTTAACCTTTTCAGGAAAGAATTTAACAGCCAAGATTTTATCAGGGTTATTTATCTCAACTTTATAGACATGACTTTGCAAGCCGGTTGAAAATTTTGTCGCTGATTTAATTACAGCTTCAGTAAAACATTGTTGAATTACTTTGGTGATTTTTTCTTGATGGGGCATGATTTAAATTATCAATAATTACTTACTCCATTCTTTAGCCAGCAGGCTGTAGACCTCCAAATCGACAAAATGATCATATAGCCAACCAGACTCTCTGGAAATTCCCTCATATGTGAATCCTAACTTTTTAGGCAAAGCAGAACTCTTTTCATTTCCAATTGCGCAAGTTACTTCAATTCTATTCAAGTTCATCTTTTCAAAGACGTATTCTATAACAACTTTTATTGAATCAGTCATAATCCCCTTACCTTGAAAATCTTCTGCAAGCCAATATGCGATTGATGTTTTCTTATTTGCAGTATCGATTGGAAATATACCAATTCCTCCAACCATTTGCATGTTTTCCCAAATAGCCAAATCAATCCCTTCATTTTCAGAGAATCTCTTGTTGCTATCTATAATATATTTTTCAATATCCGATACAGACTTATCATCATCAAGCCAACCAAACCATTGTCTAAGGTGGGTATTATTTTCTCTTGTGACATCAAAAAAAGCTTGGGCATCACTAAGTTCTAAAGTCTTTAATTCAATATTCTGGCTGACCGGTAGGGTTAAATTCATACATAAATGATAACACAATCTTTAATCTTATACATACTCAGTAAATTTTATGCCACGGGGTATGGATTAAACACATTGAGCATGTAGCAAATCCATATTCTGCATAGTTTTATACAAAAAAACACCTCTGCTTTCGCTTTGGTGCTTTCTTTATGTATTGCGGGCCCACGAGGACTCGAACCTCGAACTGCGGTTTTGGAGACCGTCGTTTTACCATTGAAACTATAGGCCCGTAATGTTGTTCTTACACAAAACCCAAGAGATATACTGGTTTTGTCCCTCTATCTTAATCTATTTTGGGCAAAAAGCCAATTTTTTACATCCCCCCCCTATTCAGTCTTCAAGACCTTGTAAGTCTTGCTAATCAAATCATACTCCACAGTCTGAATATGTTCATCATCTAGATTATTCCAAGCTGTTTGATATATTACCTTATCATTCCCCACAAGCTTTGCCCCACCTGCAATTGTATATCCTTCCTTCTCCCAACTTGGCAAATCAAACGTTCTGTTTTCCTTGATATAATAAATTGAAACAACAGTTCTATATTTATCGTCTTTTGAGGTTGAAGTTTTTTCTCTAGTGAAGGCGACAGTCTTTCCATCGTCAGAAACATCGTCAATTTGATTCAAATTTAACTTTTCTGAATTTTTGACAGTAATCTCACTTACAGAGTCTGTCTTAAAATTATAAACAAAAAACTTCTTTGTAAATATTTGATCTAATGCATAATACCCACCTAACCCATCTGGCCTAGCATAAAAATACAATCTATTCTTATCAGAACTTAATTTATGAATTCTTAAATATGACCCCAAGTCTTCATATTTATATAACTCCCTTACAATATTTCCTTTTGAATCCACAATGGATAATCTTGAGATTAACTTTGGAGCGACTAAATACTCTGTTGTTGTCGATACCTCATCCATCCTTGTAATTACGCTTCCTCCATCGCCTATCTCAATTGAGCTTTTGGTATAATCAATTTCAGGAATTACGTTCTCAGGAATTACTGTTGATGTAATATTACTTGAATCAGTACCTCCGCTAAAAGTAATAGTATTCATTTCATTTTGTTCCTTTTCTCTCTCAATTAGAAACCAATTGACAACGGCAATGAATATTCCAATTGAAATTAGAGCCAAAAGTAGTGCTGTGATAGTTTGTTTGTTGTTTTTCACAAGCATAATAATACATTAGGTGTATGGTTTAATCAATGAAATTTAGGTCGATTATATGATAGTGCAAGCCTATAATTTGACTGTTAAAGGAAGTTATAATCGAACAAAAAGACAGTATCTCCAAGATTGTTAATAAAGGTGACTCTGCTATAATTAAAAGATTATAAGTTAATCACAAAACAAATGGCCGAAAAACAAACAAAACCCGAAACATTTGACGTGAGTGAATTGTATGGAAGACTGGATCAGGCACTGTATGATCACAGAGAGGAGGAAGCAAAGTATGAGAGAGTGATAACGGATGAGGTTGCAAAGAGATATGAATCTGCAATCAATACCGCAATTACAATTGGAAGAATGCACCCCCACCCTATTCCAAAAGAAGATCTACACAAAGTTTTGGATAAGATGAAAAAAGATGGAGATATAGATGATTCTGTACATAGAATAATAATGGAACACGTTTACTAAAAAATATATGAATGAAGGAGCACCACAAACACATATACCGTACGAGGCAGACGATTTTAATGACACTCATCAAGAAGAGGGGTCTTTTTCTCCGATGGAACAAAAGCTGGACTTCAATGTCAATATTGTCTTTGACGACTTAGCAAATATCATTCCAGAATATAATAATTTTATTAAAAGCAGAGGTGATAGTGTTCCTGAAGAAATGATTGAGGCACAAAATGAAGCACTGAATGCGATGCGAAGTATTAAAAACGATGGACCGAGAATCACATCAAAAGCAGAGCTTATTGATGAGCTAGATAGAAGAGTGAGAGGAATAGAGAAAGACGGAGAAATTGTCACATTGAGTCCTGAGGCTAAGGAGTTAATTGAAGGGATATTATAAAAAATAAAATTAGGTAAATGAATTGCGCCGCGGTCCCAAGGGGGCCCGCGGCGCTTTTTTTGACCAAACCAACAAAGCCCTAATCAGCAGAGTATTCGGGAGAGAAAGCCTCTACCAAAACTATGCCGATCGCCAATAGCACGCTGATGATTGTGAACAAGACTGTGCAATAAGGACTTGGGGATTCACACTGCACCAAACACCATCGATGAAGAATCGAGGCGAGCAATGCAATGCAAAGCCAAAGCGCCATGTGCTTGAAGGACTTTTCCATTTTTTTCAATTTATGGAATGCCTTCAGTCTTAAACCCAGCTTACAGAACACGTCGCAGGCAAACAGAAAGACTGCCACCATTTGAATTACTCCGGCTGGCCAAATTAGATAATTTGCAATTTGAGTTAACATCTAAACAGGGGGTTGAGGTTAGAGCAAGACCGTCTAATCAATATCTGAAACATATCAGAAAGATCAAAGAGCCTTCTGCCATCAATATACACCAATCAATATTTTTGTAAATCAGAACTAAAATTTAAATATCCACCCAAAACAAAAACCACCCTGCAGGATGGTTTTTGTTTGTATCTATCTTGAGATAATTATTTCTTTATCTCAGCAAACTCAACGTGCTTGCGAAGCTTTTTACTGTACTTCATAAGCTTAAGCTTACGCTCAACCTTCTTCTTGTTCTTACTTGTGTGGTATACCTCACCAGTTTTCTTATTTGCTACCTTAACTAATCTAGTTTGTGACATGTTTTTAATATATATATTGGCCCGACTTAATAATGCTGGGTATTAACCCTTGTCTTGACCTGGTGCGCAGAGTAGGATTTGAACCTACGTAGCCCGAAGGCGTCTGATTTACAGTCAGATGCGATTGACCACTCCGCCATCTGCGCGTAGAGATATCATATCAGATATCTCTATTTTTTCCAAATTTAAGCCAGCACCACATCCTTAACTACCGCCCTACTCCCCTTTTTAACAGTTTTCTTCACATCGAATGTAAATTCAACATTCTTATCCGTACTCTTTAGATCAACCCCTACATTAATTGTTCCACCCTTAAGTACCCCTTGATCAATAATCAACCCCGCCACACTTGTTAGAATCTTAGATTGAATCAAACGCTTAAGTGGTCTTGCACCATATTGGGGATTGTATCCTTCCTTTGCAAGATATTCGTAAACACTTTCAGAAATCACAAGTTTAATTTCCTTTTCAAGAAGCCTATCAACAACCTTTTGAACTTCAATTTTTACAATATTCTTTATAGCCTCAGGACTCAAGATATCGAAGATAACAATCTCATCAACTCTGTTTATAAATTCAGGTCTGAAATTATCCTTAAGCGCACTCATTACACGTACCTTTGCATCTTCATAATTTGATTTATCGGACTTCTCAACAGCAAAACCAATTCTTTGCATATTATCAATATACTGAGCACCAATATTTGATGTCATTATGATAATAGTATTTTTAAAGTTAACAGTTCTTCCCTTTGAATCAGTCAAACGGCCATTATCAAGAACTTGAAGTAGGATATTGAATATCTCAGGATGAGCTTTTTCAATTTCATCAAACAATATTACAGAGTATGGACGATGTCTCACTGTGTCCGTAAGTGTTGCACTCTCATCATGTCCAACATATCCTGGAGGTGCACCAATAATTTTAGAAACTGAATGCTTCTCCATATACTCAGACATATCAACCCTGATTAATGACTTATCATCGTCAAACATAAACTTGGCAAGCGCCTTTGTTAATTCTGTCTTTCCCACACCAGTTGGACCAAGGAAAATGAAAGAACCGATTGGCTTTTGTGGATCATTAATACCAGCCCTAGATCTTTTGATTGTGTCAGATACTTTCTTAACTGCATTATCTTGTCCAACAACCTGATTCTTAAGTTCATCTTCAATTCTTGCAACCTTCTTTGCTTCTTCTTCAAGCATTCTTGAAACTGGAATTCCTGTCCAACGAGAAACAACACCTGCAATATCATTCTCAGTAATTTCCTCTTTTATGATTCTTCTAAATACCTGTAATTTCTTTAGGCGTTTTGATTTACTTTCCAAATCTTTCTCAAGTGCGGGGATTTTTACATATCTAATGTCTGCTGCTTTTGACAAATCAGCATAAGCTTCAGCACGCTCTGCGTCTTGTCTTAATGATTCCAACTGTTTCTTTATCGCCTTAATATCGGCAAGAGTTTCCTTTTCATTAATCCACTTAGCCTCAGTCTCTTTTGTTCCCTCTTTTTGATTAGCAATATCAGCTTCAATTTCTTTTACTCGAGCTTTTGCAGTCTTGTTGGTCTCTGCTTCCTTAAGAAGAGCTTGACGCTCAATTTCCAAACGCATAATTTTTCTATGAGCAACCTCAAGTTCCACCGGCTTATTTTCCAATGCAATCTTGAGCGCTGATGCTGCCTCGTCAATCAAGTCAATTGCTTTATCTGGCAAGAATCTATCTGAAATATATCTTGAGGAAAGCTTAACAGCAGAGATTATTGAATCATCAGTAATATGAACTCCGTGATACAACTCATACTTTTCCTTAAGACCACGGAGAATTGCAATAGCATCTTCCTCAGATGGTTCATTTATGTAAATTGGTTGAAAACGTCTCTGAAGTGCTGGATCTTTTTCAATATGCTTTTGATATTCTTTAAGTGTTGTTGCACCAATTGTGTGAAGCTCACCGCGAGAAAGTGCAGGCTTTAGCATATTTGATGCATCAAGAGAGCCATCTGCCCCACCAGCTCCCACAATTGTGTGAATTTCATCAATGAATAGTATTATCTTTCCATCTGATTTTTCTATTTCTTTCAAAATATTTTTAAGACGCTCCTCAAATTCTCCACGGTATTTTGTTCCAGCAACAAGAAGCCCCATATCAAGAGACACAAGTTCTTTATCTCTCAAAGACTCTGGAACATCTCCCATTGCAATTCTATTTGCCAAACCTTCAGCTACAGCTGTCTTTCCAACTCCAGCTTCTCCAATAAGCATTGGATTATTTTTTGTTCTACGTGAGAGTATTTGAATCACTCTGGCAATTTCAGTATCTCTTCCAATGACAGGATCTAGTTTATTCTCTCTGGCAAGTGAAGTTAAATTACGAGTGAATTTAATAATTGCCTTCATCTTCTTTGGACCCAAGTCAGCACTAGCTCCTTTTGTTGCTTTTAATGACTCAAGCGCTTCAAGAACCATAGGCTTTTCCAATTTGAATTTGAATAGTAGTTCACGAGCAGATGAGGCTACATCAAATAGCGCAAGCAGTAAGTGCTCAACAGATACAAATTCATCCTTAAGGGATGCAGAGACTCTACCTGAGGCCTCAATAACCTGAGCAAGCTCTGGTGTTAGGTATAGTTGATACGATGTAGACATCGTATTAGCAGGTGCACCATCTACCTCAATTTCCTCCAAAAGGTTGTCCGCAAGGAGAATTGTATCAATTTCCAACTTATCCAGGATCGCCAAAACAATGCCGTCTTCTTGAACGACAAGGGCTGTTAGGAGATGAAGCGGATTTACATGATTTTGACCACGTTCTATGGCTAATTCATGGGCTTTTTTGATCACTTCCTTGGCTTTGGTTGTAAAATGATGTAATGGTGGCATATAAAGGTCATTATAGCACGGATTAGGGGAAAAGTCTTTTATTAGTGCTACGCGGCCACCACGTGGAACAAAATCTCTGCACCACTTGCTTTTTTATATATTTATGTCATTATTGTGGACAGATTCTCACTAGCACTTAGGCTTTCTGACAATCAAATTTAAGCACAATCAAATCAAACTGAGGAATTTAATTAAATGAAAACTGAATCAAAACGGAGTTTGACATCATGGATCGTCAACATCGCCGCTACGGCACCTTTGGTCATCTTGATGATCTACACTTGTATCATGTCCTTTGATAAAATACACGGTGTTCCAGTCGTAATCAAAGCAATGATTGTTGCGATCGTCATTGCCCATGGCGTAGGATCTGGTGTGAGTGTTGCGACAATGGCATCTAATGGTTTAAGTAGACCCTTTACACGCGCAGAATTTTCAACCATGAGTAGACTAGCGGTTGCAGAAATTCTGCTAGTGATTGCATCCATGATTTTGATATATACTCCATCGTCAAGTTACGGACTAATAACACTTATCACTGGTATGGGTGGATGGGGAATTCTCGCTGCGGCCCTGTGGAGCAAAAAACCAACGATACCCAGCATCAAAAATCAACAATCCTAACACGGTCAACATCACGCCGCGCAGGTCCTCCGGGACCAGCGCGGCGTTTGAACGTATTATCCTATTTTATAAAACAGAAAGCCCACCCGAGGAGGCGAGCTCCTGGGGTGGGTGTTTAATCAAGAAGCGTCATGAGACTAGCTAAGGAAGGGATCGAAGAAACTGTTATCCACTTCCGTAACCACAGCATGGACACTGAAAGAATGCAGACCGTTCAAAGTGACAACAGTTCCAATCCAGAAATTACTTGAGTAATTGAACTTCAAACTGTAAGCAACTTCAGTGTGGCCATAAAAACCAGAACTGTGAGGATCGGTGTACAGCAATTGGAACGTAATCTGATCCGCGCACGCATCAAATTTCTTGAATACTGCCCAGCCAAAATCGTCACAGTAACTACCCATTGATGTCCCAACACGATCAGATGAACGAATTGATATAAAGAAATCGTGTGGAGTGCCTCCATAAAAATACACACCTTGAATAAGGCCTGAGAATGGACTTTTCATTTCTAACTTTCTAACCGCATAAGCGGAATGAGATTTTATGCGATATCAGCAACAATGCGGGATGCAAATGCTACCTATCCAAAGTAAATGGTATAGCGTGGTGAAAACAAAGTCAAATAGCCAAAATTGCATATAAAACACCCCGTTGTATAATATATGTATTATGAAAAAAACAAACAAGATTCTTACTTTATTAGTTTTATCAATATTAACATTACCCGTTTTAACATTTGCCTCAGAATTTAAAGTTGGAGAACAACCGTCTTTTTCTGCAAGTGAAAAATCAGCAGAGAACCTTTACATGGCAGGTAGTTCAGTTGTAAGCGCAGGAAGTGCTGACAAAGACCTTTTAATTGCTGGAGGTACAGCACTAGTTTCAGGTCCAGTTGTGGGTGATTTATTTGTCGCTGGAGGAAGTGTTACAATTTTGAATCAAATATCTGGTGATGCTCGCATAGGTGGTGGAAATATCACAATAGCTAGTGACATATTAGGTGACGCCCTCATCGGCGGAGGACAGATAATTCTCTCAGGCAAAACAATAGGTGGAGATGCTGTGATTGCTGGAGGAACAATCAGAATGGAATCTGAAGTAAAAGGAAAGGTTAAAATAGCAGGTGAAGAAATTTACATCAATGCGCCTATCGCCGGAAATGTAGATATTAATGCAAAGAAATTAACACTTGGTCCAAAAGCAGATATTAAAGGGAGTCTGAAATACAAAGCTGAAAAAGCTGTAACAATAGAGGAAGGAGGAATTGTACGCGGAGAGACACTTTATACTGAAATTAAAGGGCACGACAAGGCAAAGAAAGGTGCAAAAGGTGCAGCCGCAGGATTCTTTACTGTAATGTTTATTATGAAATTCCTTTCACTGTTAGTTGCCGCCCTACTTATCGGACTTTCATTCCGCAAATATAGCAAGGAATTAGTTAGAGCAGCTACAACAAATCCATTAAAGGAAATTGGACGTGGAATCATTACTCTAATCGTACTTCCAATACTTTCAATTATTCTTCTAATAACAATTGTTGGAATTCCTTTTGGAATAATAGGAGTGCTTTCATTTCTAATGCTAGTGGTCTTTGCAACCATAATGACACCGGTTTTCTTAGGATCATTAATTCATAAATGGGTTTCAAAGAAATCAGAATACGTTATCAATTGGAAAACAATTCTTCTTGGAACAATTGTTTATTGTGTTCTTGGTTTAATACCATTCTTCGGCTGGATTGTGGCATGTATATCAATGATAATAACCACAGGCGCAATTATCAATCTTGAATGGAGGATTTACAAGGAGTGGAGATAGATTGAAAAGTAATTAGCATTTAGGAATTCATACAAAAGCCCATCGAATAAACAGATGGGCTTTTGATATTAATTATTATTTAGATCACCCTCCCTACTGCCTCCACAATCAACTTCCCCGCTTTAATAATTTCTGATTTAGTTGTGTATTTTCCAAGAGTAATTCTGAGAGATGATTTTGAACATTCATCCCCTGCAATTTCTTTAACAACATATGAATATGAATCTTCAGATAGAGTTCTACAGCTTGTTACGGAAGAAACACAAACTCCCAAGACATCAAGGGTTAAAACAAGAAACTCAGCGTCAATTTCTGGAATACAAATATTTAAATTATTTGGTAGCCTTTCACCTTCTGCAGTTCCTCCGTTTACTGTAAATCTTTTTCCAATTTTTGACGATTTTAAATTCAAGAATAGCATATCACGCAACACCCCAACTCTTTTGAACTCTTTAACTTTTTCTTTCTCAACTTTTTCAAGTGCCAATGTAAATCCTGCAATGCCTGGTAAGTTTTCCGTTCCCGCTCTCCTACCACTCTCCTGACTTCCCCCACTTGTAATTGATTTAAATGGAACAATTCTCTTTACAAACAACATTCCAACTCCTCTTGGTCCATAAATCTTTCCACCGTCCAGTGTCATCAAATCAACATGCAATGTAGGAATTCTCATTGATAGATATTGAGCAGCTTGTGACGCATCCGTATGAAAAAACGGCATATCAAATTCAGTTCTGCGTTGTTCCTTTTTATATTCTCTAAGTTTTTTTGCAATTGCAGGTATCGGCATAATTGTTCCAATTTCATTGTTGGCGTACATCACACTAACCAAAACAGTATTTGGTTTTAATGCCTCCATAATTTTTATAGGTTCTATTATCCCCTCTTCATTTGGAGAAATTAAAGACAATTTAATCTCCCCCGCCTTTTCAAGTGAAAATAAAAGCTCTCTAATTGACGGATGTTCAATTGTTGAACTGATTATATGAGGAATTTTTCCTCCAACCTTTTGTTCACCATCTTTTCCTGCAGATTTTTCTTCTGCCAATCTATATCCCAAAATCACACCCCTAATTGCAAGTGCATTTGATTCAGTTCCACCAGATGTGAAGATAATCTCATCACCATGCGCCTCAAGCACACTAGCTATTCTCTTTCTGCAAGATGCCAAAAATTCCCCTGCTACAACCCCCTCTCTGTAAATTGATGACGGATTTGCAACATATTTTTTGGACACCCGAAAAACCTCCCTTGACACAGCGGGGTCAATTGGCGTAACTGAAGCGTAGTCTAGATAAATTCTTTTGGACATGTTTTTTTATTTTGTCGAGTTAATAACTATACTATACAAAAAAACCAAGTTTCTGTATACTTTATTAATATGTTTTATTTAAGTCCTGACATTCTATCTATCGGCCTGATTTCACTTTCTGCCGTAGTTTTAATATTATTAATTCTTATTATCAGATTACAAGTTAGATTAAAGAGATTACTGAAAGGCAACGCAAAGTCTCTTGAGGAAAGTATTAATCTTGTTATTGAACATGTAGAAGAACTGGAGGCCTTTAAAAAGGAATCTCAAGAATATCTAAAGCTTGTGGAAAAGCGCTTAAGAAATGGAATTCAAGGAGTTGATACACTGAGGTTTAATCCATTTAAAGGAACAGGGGCCGGTGGAAACCAAAGCTTCTCTACAGCTTTTATAAACGAACAAGGAGATGGCGTTGTCTTTTCATCACTATATTCCAGCGATAGAATGAGCGTTTTTGCAAAACCACTTCAGAAGTTTAAGTCATCATTTGAGTTAACTGAGGAAGAAGCAAAATCAATTGCAATGGCACATGATAAGTTGATATCTCCGAAGGCGTAGAAAACATTGCCAAACCCCAAAAAATATTATATATTGGGGGTTAAATGGAAATTCAAACATCAGACGCTAGACCTCCGGTTGTGGTGGTAATGGGACACATCGACCACGGCAAATCAACACTTCTTGACTACATTAGAAAAACTAACGTGGTCGATAAAGAAGTTGGTGGAATTACACAAAGAATGTCCTCTTATGAAGTTGTTCACAAATCAACAGATGCAAACGGAAAAGATGCGTCAAAGACTATTGTATTCATTGATACACCAGGACATGAGTCCTTTAGCGCCATAAGAGCAAGAGGAGCAACAGCAGCTGATATTGCAATTCTTGTTGTTTCAGCTGAGGACGGTGTTAAACCCCAAACACTAGATGCTCTAAAGGCGATTAAAGATGCAGGACTATCATACATTGTTGGAATCAGTAAAATAGACAAACCAAACGCAGATATTGATAGAGTTAAACTATCATTAGCAGAGAATGAAATCTATGTAGAAGGTTACGGTGGAAATATTCCATGGGTAGCATTCTCTGGTAAGACAGGAGTAGGAGTTGATGAATTACTTGACCTTATCCTTCTAACAGCTGAAGTTGATGAAATAAGCGGAGATCCCTTCACTGATGCTGAGTGTATTGTAATTGAAGCTAACAGAGATAAGGTTAGAGGAGTTTCAGCAACACTAATTATAAAAAACGGTACACTCTACACAGGTTCATACATAGTCTCAGGTACAGCTCTCTCCCCTGTTAGAATAATGGAGAACTTTCTAGGAAAACCATTAAAGGAAGCTGGTCCTTCTACTCCAGTTCGTGTTGTTGGCTGGACTGCTGAACCTGAAGTTGGTGGAGTTTGTTTTACATTTGGAAGCAAGAAATCTGCAGAAACTTATGTTGAAGATGAAATAATAAAAGTTAAAGAAAGAAGTGAAGCACTTGAGAAGGTTAGAAAATCTGACAAAATAATTGCAACAAACAAAGCTAACGCACTTGCATTTGAAAATGGCGAAGAGATTATAGAAACAGTTATTGTTCCAGTAATTATTAAAGCAGATACATCAGGATCTGCTGAAGCTGTTGTTTATGAGATAAAAAACAAGATTAAAGTTCCTAATGTTGAGATAAGAATTGTTGCCATGAGTATTGGTGACGTACTAGAAAACGATATTAAATTAGCATGTGGAAAAGAAGGAACTGTTGTTCTTGGTTTTAATACAAAGGTTGATAATAGTGCTAAAAGTATGGCTGAAAGGAATGGTATTCATATCATGACTTTTGATATCATCTACAAGATGACAGAATGGTTACAAGCCTTTGCAGAAGAGAATAGACCAAGAACTCAAATTGAAGAATCTAAGGGAATGATTAAAGTTCTTAAAATATTCAGCTCTAACAAAGACAAGCAAGTTCTTGGAGGAAGAGTTGAAGTTGGTACAATTTCCTTTAACGATGAAGTTAAAATTCTAAGACGTGATATTGAAATTGGTAGAGGACGTGTTCGTGAACTTCAACATCATAAAGAAAAGACAAGTAGTGTCGATGAAGGACTAGAGTTTGGTTCAATGATTGAATCAAAGATAGAGATAACAGCAGGAGACAAACTAGAAGCGGTGCAGAAGGTTATAAAATAATTCCTTAGCAAAGTGAACATGATTCAAAACCAATCGTGCAAAATATATATATGAAATCAAAAGCAATAATCAAACCTCATAGAGACGAAAGGACCATACACATCATCAAAGAGCTGGCTATGGAATTTATGTCACGTGAAGCCAACAGAACCTCTCTAGTAACAGTTACTGATGTAACTCTTGCAGATAGAGCCAGAAAAGCAACAATACTGCTGAGCGTCCTTCCTGCGGAGAAGGCGCCTGTTGTTGAAGAATTTGCAAACAGGAAATGTAATGAATTCAGAAGTTATGTAAAAAGTCACTCAAGATTGGGTATAATCCCCTTCTTTGATTTCAAAATAGATTTGGGTGAAATCAATAGACAGAACATAGACAGGATGTTAAAATAGCAAAAGTTAGTTATGGGCAGAATGATTTAAAAGCCCTTTTGGCGTAGTGGCGAAGTGGTTAACGCGGCGATCTGCAAAATCGTTATACGCCGGTTCGATCCCGGCCTACGCCTCAAACACCCATGCTCGGGTGGTGGAATGGTAGACACGCAACACTTAAAATGTTGTAGGCGAAAGCCTGTGCGGGTTCGAGTCCCGCCCTGAGCACAGATAGATAAATAATAATATGATTGTAAAAATGAGGCTAACATGAGCCTTATTTTTAATTAAGGACTTGACACTCCATCTAAAATAGATTACAAGTAATAAGGACCGTGAACAAATAGACGGTGCTATGTGAACCAAAAAAAGAGAACAATGACAGTAAACAGAAAGAACGTTGGGGTTGCTGTATTTGCAACATTCATCACCATGACCCACTTATGTGGACAGCCCAAAGGTGACGGACAAATCAAAAACAACAACCAAGACGAGGCGAAGCAAACGAGACTCGGATATCAATACCTACCCGTCAGGGCTACAAGGTATCATAAAACGGATCGCAATTGTGACGTCAACACAAAGAAGGAGAGATCCTGTACGGGCATTAGGCTCAGAGAAGGATCAACTAAGGTTGTCGGAGCTGTTGCCGTCAACCCCAAAATAATACCGATCGGATCACTTGTCCTAGTAAACACAAGAGCGGGCGTACAACCCTATCTTGCGGTTGACATAGGAGGAGATGTTACCGGTCGCAAAGCCTCGGAAAGACTCGCCAAGCGAGAAAAACGAGGAGAGGAATGGGCTACACGCCCAGTAATCGATATATATTCTCCAAGGACAATCACAGAGGACTGGACAACGGTACTCGTGATTACAGGCCCCTCTTTGGAAGGCCTGAAGGACCTGGAGAGGCTTTCGCGCCTTAAAGAGCGTATGTCTATCGATTTCTGGATGTCCAGAGGGCTTGAGACGTCAGAGCATAAGACTCTACTCCTAGCCTACAATAAATGATTCGTAACCCCTCGGGGGCAGACACAGCTGTGTCTGCCCCCTCTTTTATTTCTCCCCCAAAATAGTTGTATAAAATATGTTTTTTTGATACCATTATCAACATATCCGCCCGTAGCTCAGTTGGTAGAGCAGTCGCCTCTTAAGTGAACGGTCGTAGGTTCGAATCCTACCGGGCGGACAAGAGTTTAATGACTCTATGAATTAAAGCC
>CAIPFZ010000001.1 GCA_903864515.1 uncultured bacterium | reverse complement strand
GAAAAGCCTGCAAAGAATCCTTCTTTTCATGTAAGGTCTTCATTAAATCTTTTCTGTTTTTGTCTTTAAATTCAGTCATTGTTTTATATTTAAATATTATTCTCTACCTACTACTCTAATTGTTACTGGTAATTTTTTACCTGCTTTTATTAAAGCACTTTTTGCAACTTCCTCTGTTACTCCATCAACTTCAAAAAGAATTCTTCCTGGTCTGATTTCTACACAGAATCCCTTTGGCTCTCCCTTTCCTTTTCCCATGGGCACTTCAGCTGCTTTTTGAGTTACAGGTCTATCTGGAAATACTCTTGTCCACATACGTCCAGTTTTTCCAAGAGTTTTGGAAATAACCTTTCTAGCAGATTCAATTTGATTTGAAGTTACACGGAATGGGCTAGTAGCCTTTAGTCCATATGAACCAAAGGATACATCAACACCACGAGTTGCAACCCTAACTTTCTTTGGGTTCTCGCGTCCGACTTGCCATTTTCTGTGCTTAACTTTTTTTGGGAATAACATGGTAGTATCTTATTAAATTAATTTTTCTTAAAAACTTCACCTTTATAAATCCAGACCTTTATACCTATCTTTCCATAAGGCAAGTTTGCTTCATAGTTCTTATAGTCAATATCTGCTCTAAGAGTTTGAAGTGGAATTTGACCTTTCTTAAGAGTCTCTGTTCTTGCCATTTCTGCTCCACCAAGACGGCCTGTCATGTAAACTCTAACTCCCTTAACATCTCTACATGTCATAACCTTCTCAATCATTTGCTTCATAACACGTCTGAAAGGCATACGCTTTTCTAGTCCTTCTGCAAGCATTTGAGCGACAATTGGTGCACTTGATTCTGGAGATCTTACTTCTTCTATTTCTAGCTTAAGTGCAGTTGTTTTTTCTTCTCCGTGCTTTCTTAAGAATTTTTCAATTTCTGCTTTAAGTTTTGTTGCTCCTTCTCCGTTTCTTCCGATTATTATTCCTGGACGTGAGGTCTTTAGAATCAAACGAATCATTTTGTCATTTCTCTCAATTTCAATATCTGAAATATATTGTCCACGCATTTTCTTTTGCAACCACTCTCTTACGAGAATGTCACATTTTAGATTTGATCTAAACTTTGCATCAGTAGAAAACCAACGAGATTTCCAATCTCTGATTATTCCTAGTCTATGTGCATATGGGTGAACTGTATGTGTCATATATTTAATTATTTATTTTCTTTTTTTGATTCCTTTTTAACTTTTGCAACCTTTGGTGCTTCTACTGTTAAAGCTGGTGTAACAATCCCTCCCTTCTCAGAAAGAATGATTGAAACATGACTTGAACGCTTATTAAGCCTTGATGCTGAACCACGAGCACGAGGTAAACTTCTTTTAAGAACTCTACCTTTATTAACTTGTATTTCTTGAATCTTCAATGACTCAACATTGGAGATACCAGCATTCTTTGCATTAGCGATTGCACTTTCAAGTAGCTTAGCTACAGGAAGAGATGCTCTTTTGTTTGCAAACTTCAAAGCAACACGAGCTTGCGCCACGGTCTTGCCACGAATTAGTCCGGCTACTAGTCCTACTTTTCTTGGTGATTGTCTATAGTTACTTAAAATTGCTTTCATGGCTTTGACTTATTTATTAAAATTATTTCTTTTTAGCTGGCGCAGTTGTTGCTGCTTTAGCGGACTTAGCTGCAGCAATTTCTGATTGCTTCTTAGCAGCATCAAGTTCCTTTTGCATCTTTCCTCCGTGTCTAACGAACTTTCTTGTTGGTGAAAATTCACCAAGTCTGTGTCCGACCATTTCTTCTGTGACAAGAACTTCAATGTGTGTCTTTCCATTGTGTACTCCAAAAATAAATCCAACCATTTCTGGTGAGATTTGACTTCCTCTGTACCAAGTCTTAATTACCCCAGTTGATTGTGGGTTTTTGCCTGCAATCTTCTCTAGAAGCTTTGGGGCTATATATGGTCCTTTTTTTAGTGATCTTGTCATTGTTTGTGTGAAAAATAATAGCCCTTTAGAGCCAGTTACCGTATACTAACAAAAATTATAAAAGTGTCAACTACTAAAAGGCTTATTTGGTAATATCGACATCTATTTTGTAAATGTCTAATGCTCACCCAATCAATTCTTTCACTTCAGACATAAATTCATCAAATTATACGCAGAATTGACCTTTCGGACAGAAGAAATCCCCAAGCCGGTCAAGTTGACCAGATTGGGGATTAAAGGGTTCACGAGTGATTATTTCGGAAGAAGTCTGAATTTATTCCTCTTCCTCTCACCTAAAGCCTTCGCAACAAAAGACTCCACATCTTCAGGGACCTCCCCTGGTTGATAGATTGTGGGACGCTGATGTTTGCGCCTACGGAGCTCACTGGTAATCTCCCGGATGGACAGACCTTCTGTCCAGTGAGTTCTTGACCACTGAGATTCACTAACAGATGAAGGTGTACCTCCCTTTTTACTATTCATGACCTAGGTTTTTCCTTTGAGACTAACGGCCTTGAGACCATACTTAAGACTGGAGCGGTACAACTCAACGTCTTAGCTGGAGAAGTTAAGGGTGCAACATTAACTGTTAGAGGCTTAGCAACGAAGCTCAAGATCTCCACCTTGGCCACAAGAGGCTTAAAGTTAGCCTCGAGTGAAACTGGAGGCTTAACGATTGGTTCTATGGAAACCTGAGGGGGACCGACTGTGACTCCACGTGGAAACCTTGGTGTGTCGTTTTTATGTTTTGGCATTGTACTGTGTCGTTGGTTTGGATTCTGATTATTCTGGATACTGGAGTCAACCATGACTCTAGTATTTACCGTAACACATCTTACCTCAAAAATCAATGCATTTGAGTTAATATACAGCCTAGATTATAGTTACTTTATCATTATTCACCAATAAGTAGTGAATATTAGCTGTTTTTAACCCATATTCACTAAATATTGACAATAAGTAGTGAATGGACTACAATATACGATATAATTCACTAAATAATCATGACAACAACCAAACCAATAACCATAAAGCTTCAGACGCTAAAGACTGAATATGAGACTCTCAAAAAAGGCAAGGAGTCACTGTTAATCATGGTGGATGAAGTAGAGGTTGCTGAGGCAGTTTATAACTCAAACGCCATAGAGAACTCTACCCTCACATTGAGGGAAACCGAAAGGATCCTCCTTGAAATGGAGGTATCCAGAGATGTTTCAGTTAGAGAGGTATTTGAAGCAAAAAATCTAGCTAGAGTTGTTGAGTATATTAGAAAAAAATCAGAAGAGGCAGAAATTAGTAAGGAAACAATATTGTTTCTCCATCAAATGTTAATCAATAATATTAATGACAGTATTGCTGGGCGCTTTAGAAAAACTGGAGAATATGTCCGGGTTGGGACACATATTGCTCCGGCACCAGAGACGGTAGAGAAAATGACTGATGACCTACTGTCTAATTATACAGGTAATATAAACAGCTTCTTTATTGATAAGATCGCAAAATTTCATCTTGATTTTGAAACAATTCACCCGTTTTGTGATGGTAATGGTCGTATTGGTCGTGTACTTATAAATTATCAACTACAGAGACTTGGTTTTCCAGGGATAATAATAAGAGACAAAGAGAAGAAGGAATATTACCGTACATTTACTGAATATAGAGACAACAAAACATCCAAAAAGATGGAGAAGATACTAGCTCTTTCTTTGATTGAATCTCTACACAAAAGACTAACTTATCTTAAGGGTGAAAAAATAGTGACACTAGCTGAATACGCAAAGGCAAACAAAACATCAGTATCTGCATCAGCTATTTCCAACGCAGCACGTAGACAAAACGTACCTGCGTTTAGAGAAAAAGGTGTGTGGAAAATAGCAGAAGGTTTTGTCTATAATATTGAAAAATAAATATACAAAACCCCGCATTTCTGCGGGGTTTTGTATAAGATCTGCTCTAAAGTCAGATTTGAATTGAAGATTATCTCCTCTTTCCAACCTTTCTTCTTGAAACAATATGTTTGTTTGAATACTTCTTTGCGCGTCTTGATTTTTGTCCCTTTCCGGTTGGCTTTCCGTAGATAGAAATAGCACGTCTACGCCCTCTTCCTTGTCTACCTTCTCCTCCTCCATGTGGGTGATCAACTGGGTTCATAGCAGTACCACGTACAGTTGGTCTGATACCACGGTGTCTACTTGCTCCAGCCTTTCCAATATTTTGCAAACGATTCTCATCATTTGATACTTCTCCAATTGAAGCCCATGCTGTTTCTATAACCTTTCTAACTTCAGTTGATGGCATCTTAACAAGAGCATAGCCCCCGTCATGAGCAATCACTTCAGCAAAAGATCCAGCT